>NZ_JBHWCC010000026.1:0-48291 GCF_042735715.1 Streptomyces sp. NPDC059582 | reverse complement strand
AACATCTTTGCGGGGGGGGTGGTTTGTCACTGGGGGGGCGGGGGGTGGGTGTTTGTTAATTATCTTTTTTTTTTTTTTGGTGGGTTGGGGGGGGGGGGGGGGGGGGCCCCCCCCCCCCCCCACCACCCCGTGGGGACGGGTTTGCGGAGCCGGGCGGGGCACAAGGGCCCGGCGATGTCACATGGGCCGTGTCCCCTGGCCGACGTCATGTGTTGTGTGCTGACCGCTTGTGCCGCTCCGCGCCCAGGCGGGCGAAGTAGGCGATCAGGTCGGGGTTGTCGACCGCCGAGGGGTTCACGACCTGCTCGGCGGGAGCACCCTGGAGCAGTCGCTTGACGGGTACCTCGAGCTTCTTGCCGGTCTTCGTGTGCGGGAGCGCCGACACCGCGATGATCTCGTCGGGGACGTGGCGGGGGGAGGCGCCGGCGCGGATGGCGTCGCGGATCTTCTCGCGCAGGGAATCGTCCAGGCCGACCCCCTCGGCGAGGACCACGAAGAGCGGCATCCAGTAGCCGCCATCGGTTTCCTCCGCGCCGATGACAAGGGCCTCGGTGATCTCGGGAAGGCGTTCGACGACATCGTGGATGTCGGCACTGCCCAGACGTACGCCGTTGCGGTTGAGGGTGGCGTCGGAGCGGCCGTGGACGATCACCGAGCCGTGGGAGGTGAGCGTGATCCAGTCGCCGTGCCGCCACACGCCGGGGTAGGCGCCGAAGTAGGTCTCGCGGTAGCGGCTGCCGTCGGGGTCGTTCCAGAAATACAGCGGCATGGACGGCATGGGGCGGGTGACGACCAGTTCGCCGACCTGGTCGAGGACAGGGTTGCCCGCGTCGTCGTAGGAGGCCAGCGCCACGCCCAGGCCGGGGGCGGACAGCTCCCCCGCCCAGACGGGGGTCGTGGAGGCGCTGCCGGCGAAGCCGGAGACGATATCCGTGCCGCCGCTGGTGGAGGCCAGCTGGACGCCTGCGCCCACGTGGTCGCGGACCCAGGGGTAGGCGGAGGCGGGCAGAGCGGAGCCGGTGCAGCCGACGACGCGGATGGCCGACAGGTCGTGCGCGGAGGGTTCGATGCCCAGCTTGGCCATGGCCAGCAGGTATTGAGGACTGGTGCCGAAGACAGTGACCTTGTGACGCGCCGCCAGCTCCCACAGGACGTCCGGACGCGCCTGCGGTGCCGGGGTGCCGTCGTAGGTGCAGGTGGTGGCACCGGTCAGCAGGGTGGAGACGACCAGGTTCCACATCATCCAGTGGGTGGTGGTGTACCACAGCAGGCGGTCCCCGGTGCCCAGATCGGTGTGCAGGCCGAGCATCTTGAGGTGTTCGAGCAGGACCCCGCCGTGCCCGTGGACGATGCCCTTGGGCAGTCCGGTGGTGCCGGAGGAGAAGACGACCCACAGAGGGTGGTCGAACGGCACCGGGGCGATGGTGAGGTACTCGGCGCGGCTGGCCGCGTCGTGCCAGGGAACCGTCAGCCTGGTGTGCCCGTCCTCGGGCCAGGCGAGGCCCACGTGGTCCACGAGCACCGTGGCCTTCAGCGTCGGCAGGGCGGCGGCGAGTTCGAGCGAGGCATCGCGGCGGTAGTGGGTGGTGCCGTTGAAGAGATAGCCGTCCGCGGTGATGAGCACCGTGGGTTCGAGCTGGGCGAAGCGGTCGGCGGCGGCCTTGGGCGCGTAGTCCTGGCCGCACACCGACCACACCGCGCCCAGGCTTGCGGTGGCGAGGAAGGCGACGATGGCGTGGGGGGTATTGGGCAGATACCCCACCACCCGGTCGCCCTGTCCGACGCCCAGGTCGCGCAGGGTGGCGGCGACGGAGGCGACGCGCGCGCGCAGCTCCCGCCCCGTGATCTCATAGCCGGCTCCGGTCTCGTCCAGGGCGGTGATCGCGGGGGCGTCCGGCTGCAGGTTGCGCAGCGCGTGATGGGCGTAGTTGAGGGTGGCGCCGGGGAACCAGCGGGCGCCGGGCATGGTCTCCTCGGCCAGCACCTGCTCGTACGGAGTGGTCGCGTCGATCTCGAAGTACTCCCACACCGCGGCCCAGAACCCTTCGAGGTCGGTGACGGACCACTGGTACAGGGCTCGGTAGTCCGTGGGGCCCTGGATCGCTTCGGCGCCTTGGTGCCGAGCCGCCCATCGGGCGAAGTCCGCGATGCGGCTGTGGGCGGCCGACTCCGGGTCGGGAGTGAAGAAGGGTTCCGGATACGGCGCGGGGTGCGGGGTGGTCATGGTCTGGTGCTCCTCGTCAGGCGGGCCGGGCGTCGGCGGTACGGCGGGCCGTGTGCAGCAGGGGGGCCCAGGCGACGCTGTCCGTGAAGTCCCCGGCGCGGGCCGGGACGGTGTCCATCACGACGCGGTCGGGGCGCAGCAGGACGGCGTCCAACCGGCCGCGTGCCAGCCAGGCGGCCAGGGTGCCGTCGTCGCTCAGGTCGTCGACGTGGATCGTCGGGGCGCCCAGTGCCGTGGCCACGGCAGTCATCTGCGCCGTGGGCGGCACAGCGGTCAGGACGGCGAAGGAGTCCCCGAGGACGTCATCGAGGCGCACTCGCCTGCCGTCGTGCCGTACCCAGGGCTGCGGGCAGAAGGTGCCGGCCAGCACGCGGCCGGTCAGCCTGGGGCGGCGCCGTACGAGTGGACCGGCGGTCAAGGCGGGGCTGAGGTCACGGCTCACGGCCGCGGTCACGCCAGGCATGCGACAGGCCGCGCCCACGACGGCCCGGCGGAACGCCGCACCGCGGTCCTGTCCGCCGGTCATGGCCCAGCCGACGGCGACCGCCACGCGGATCACATGGCGGGCGTGCGGCTTGCGTTCGCGTTCGTAGGTGTCCAGTAGCCCCTCGTGTGCGCCCTGTTGGAGCACACGGGCGAGTTTCCAGGTGAGGTTCTGGGCGTCGCGCAAGCCCGCGCACAGACCCTGCCCGACGAAGGGCGGGGTGAGGTGGGCGGCGTCGCCCAGCAGGAAGACACGCCCCCTGCGCCACCGGTCGGCGAGACGGGCCCGGAAGGTGTACTGCGCCTGCCGCACCACCTCGAAGTCGTCGCCCGCCGAGGGAGCGGAGGACGGCAGGTCCACCCAGGGGGCGACCAGCTCGCGCAGGCGCTGCTGCCCTTCCGGGCCGTCCAGGTTTTGGTCCTCGGGCAGCCGGAACTCCCAGCGGTAGCGGTCCTCGCCGACGCGCATGAAGGTGGCCGGCCGGTTGGGACAGCAGATCTGCTCGGCGCCTTCCCAGCTGCGCACCTGGCGGGTGGTGCGCACGTCGATGACTCTCCAGCTCTCCTGGAAGTGCAGGTCTTCCCACACGGCACCGATGGAGTCACGGGTGAGGCTGCCCGCGCCGTCACAGCCGAGGACGGCATCGGCCCACACGTGCTCCTCCTCGTCGCTGCCGTCGCGGCGGAAGGTGACCCGGGCCGGACCCGCCGGATCGTTCGGTCCGTCGGTGTCCTGGGTGACGGACACGACCTCCACCCCGCCCTGCAGCTCGCACTCCGGGCGGCGGGCCAGGGCGTCGCGCAGCAGGCGTTCCAGCTCGGGCTGGTCGAACATGCTGGTTTCCGGGAAGCCGTGGTGTCCGCGCGAGGAGCGCGGGAACTCGGCGATCACGCGGTGCTCGGCATCGAGCAGCCGTAGCCCGCGCGCCGGGCGTGCGAGGGCGGCGAATTCTTCGTGGACACCGACGCTCTGCAGGATCCGGCGGATCTCGTCGTCCACGACGACGGCGCGCGGCAGTGGGTAGATGTCCCGGTGGCGTTCGAGGATCAAGCTGGGCACTCCGTGCCGGGCGAGCAGGAGGGCGGCCGTGACCCCGACGGGTCCCGCACCGATGATCACCACCGGTCTACGGGAAGCGGCCTTCATGCTGCGTCCGTAACGGGGGTCCGCTGCTCGCCGAGGTCGATCCGTCCGTCCGGGGTGGCGATCGTGGCGGTGATGAGGTCACCGCTGTGCAGGTACTTGGGGTTCTTGGCCTGCCCCTTGAAGAACGCCTTCCACTTCAGTGCGGGCGGCAGCAGCGCACCGATCTTCTCGGCCGCCTTGGGCGGGGCCTTCAGGGCCGTGCCGCCGGGAGTGCCGGTCAGCAGCAGGTCGCCCGGGTCGAGGGTCTGGAAACGGGCGAGCAGGGTGAGCGCCTGTGCGGGGCGTACGATCATGTCGGCCAGCGTGCGGTCCTGGCGCGGCACGCCGTTGACCGACAGCCGGAGCCGCAGGTTCAGCAGATGGGCGAAGTCCTCGGGCTCCAGCAGGGTCAGGTACGGACCCGTCGGGGTGAAGGTCGGATAGGACTTGCTCTCGTAGAACTGGGTCTTGGTCAGCTGGACGTCGCGGGCGCTGACGTCGTTGGTCAGGACGAGGCCGGCGACGTAGCGCGGCAGGTCGTGCTCCTCGACGACGGTGCCAACGGGCAGGGTGGCGCCCATGACGAGGCCGAGTTCCACCTCGTAGTCGAGGAACTTCACGTGCTCGGGGCGGATGATCGTGTCATGGGGGCCGCTCACCGAGCCGGACGCCTTGCGGAAGAAGGTGGGCGGAATGTCGCCGGTGAAGCCCGAATCCTTGGCGTGGCTGCGGTAGTTGACCATCTGGGCGACCACCCGGCAAGGGGTGGTGACCGGAGGCAGCGCCACCAGGTCGGCGACGGGCGTGCCGCTCTCGTCGGAGGCGGCGGCCTCGCGGACCGCGTCCCGGTCGGCGAGCAGTTCCGCCGTGGTGACCGCCTTGGTCGCGACGCGCACGGCGCGCTCGTCCCGGACGACCCACCAGCCTCCCCCACTCTCGGCTTCGCTCGAGCGGGAGGTGCCCCCAGTGGTGCGCAGAACGTTGGTGCTCATGAGCTCATCGCTTTCATCAGGCCCAGCAGGCGGGCGGGGTCGAGTTCGTTGTCGCCACGCAGGGCCGTCATGACCTCGCGCAGCTTGGCGGGGGACGGGTTGGCGCCCAGGAAGTCGCGGGTGACCGGCGGGCCCCACTGGGCCAGGCCGCTCGCCGACATCGGCGCCCAGCCGGGCTCCAGGTCGCAGGAGAACAGGTCGCCGTCGGCGAAGTGCTCCAGCATGAAGTGGTCGGGGTCGCGCCAGTAGTCGAACAGCTGGCTGCCCTGGATGTGCCGGCCGATGCCCCAGCTGCGCTGGTATCCGCGCTCGGCCAGGTACTCCCCGCCGGCGCCGATCGCGTCGAGGTCCGTGACCTGGTAGGCGGAGTGGACGTAGCCGGTTCCTGGCCCCAGGTGCAGGGCCAGCGTGTGGTGATCGACTGCCACGCTCCCCTGGTCGCACCGGATGAACGCCATCGTCGGCCCGCGTCCGCGCTGCCCGTCCAGGAACAGGAAGTCGGACACGATCATCCCGAGGGTGTCCAGGTACCAGTCCAGGGTGCGGGCGAACACCCGTGTCTCCAGCACCACATGGCCCAGCCGCTGGATACGGGACGGCTCACGGGGCGGACGCTGGGTGGCGTTCGTACGACGGTGATCGGTACCGAAGTTGAGAATCAGCGGCTCCTGCTCGGGCAGCGCGGGCAGCTGCTCGGCGCAGTGCACGACCCGGACCGGCAGGCCCGAGGGATCGAGCAGGGCGACCGACTGCCCACCGCCCGGTACGCCGACGTCCCGGACGGTACTGCCGGTGGCGCCGGCCAACCGGTCCAGGTCGGCCCGCTCGGCCGCGCGGAACGCCGGCCCGATGAACCGGGACGCACGCCCCCGCCGGATGACCATGCAGGGCGAACCCTCGAAGGTGCCGCGCAGCCACAGCTCCCCCTCGGTGCGGGCGGCGACCGCGAACCCGAAGTCACGCGCGAAGACCTCGGCCCGGTCCAGATCCGGCTTCTCGAACTCGAGCCAGGCCAGATCCGCCACCTTGATCACGGGATTCCGGGACCGTCCGGGGTGCTCTCCGCCCAGGGCGCCCTGCTCACTGTGGAGGTCTTGATGGGGGGTCTGGGGAGCGGCCTTGTTGACCGGGGTGTGGGACATGGTGTCCTCCAAGCAACACTGCTGTAATGAGGAAATCATCAACTTTGCTGTTACCCATCGTCAATAGGGAAGACCCAAAAAGTTGATGACTTCATCAGTAATGCCAGACCTATCGTGACGGTTGTTACACTCGTCGCATGCCGATGTCAGCCCCGCCCAAGAACCGCTTCGAGCGGCGCCGCGCCGAGACCCGTCAGGCGCTCGTCCGTGCGGCCCGGCAGATCCTCGCGGAGACCGGTGACACCAGCGCGAGCATCCAGGCCATCGCCGAGCGGGCGGACGTCGGTTTCGGCTCCTTCTACAACCACTTCGAGTCCAAGACGGAACTGTTCGACGCCGCCGTGACAGATGCCCTGGACGAGTTCGGGCAGGTCATTGACGAGCTGGTACAAGCAATCGACGACCCGGCGGAGCTCGTCGCCGCGGGCTTCCGGCTCACCGCCCGCATGGCCGACTCGCACCCTGAACTCATGCGGATCCTGCGCGACCGCGGTCTGGCACACATCCACTCCACCGGCGGACTCGCCCCGCGAGCGCTGCGCGATCTGGAGAACGGCATCGCCTCGGGCCGCTTCACCTGCCGCAACGCCACCACTGCCCTGTCCGCGTTGGGCGGCACCCTGATGTCCCTCGTGGCGCTGCGGCTGGCCCGCCCCGACCTGGACGGGGACGAGGCCGCCTCCGACCTGGCAGAGATGGTCCTGCGCATGCTCGGCGTCCCTCCGGACGACGCCCATGAGGTCACCCGGCGGCCGCTGCCCGACCTCGGTTGACCCGAGCACCAGCGGTTTCAGGCCCGTGGACGCCGGAAAGCCGTGGACGGCACCCCGTCCGCCGGTGACCGCGCGGACCCTCGTCCTCGACCACGCCCAGCCCGTGAGACCGGGTGCCTCCTGGCCACCGCGCAGCCAGATGCGGCCGACTGAGGCTTCGCGCGCCAGGGCGGCGTAACGTCGTCAGAGTGGACCTCACCGCGGACATTCTTCTGTCCCGTGCCGCGCATGAACTCAGCCCGCGAGCGGACGAGCTGATCCACGACATCGCGCAATGCCTCCGGCGCGAGGTCCCCGACCTGTGGGACGAACCGGGCATCGCGCGGATGACGGCGGACAACATCACTGAGCACGTCGGCGCCCTGCTTTTCGGCATCGAGCACGGCACCGAGGCAAGGCGGATCGAACCGCCGGCCGCCGACGTGGAGCGCGCTCGTCGGCTGGCTCAGCATGGCAAGCCGGTCACAGCGCTGCTGCGCGCCGTCCGGCTCGCGCAGGGCCTCATCCTCGACCGATTGCTCGAAGAGCTGCCCCGGCTGACCAGCGATGCCGAGCCGATCAGCGCGGCGACCCGCAAGCTGATCGCACTGGCTACCGAGTACACGGACCGCACAGCGGAGACGGATGTCCTGGCCTTCCAGGACGAGCGGGATCGCCAGGTGCAGTGGCGGCTGTCGGTCGTGAACGAGGCGAGCGTGCGTGTCGGCACCACCCTGGACATCGCCCGCACCGTCCAGGAGTTGGTGGACCTGGCCACCGAGCGCTTCGCCGACGCCGTCACCGTCGACCTCCTCGACACGGCCTTCGCAGACGAGCCTCTCGCGAAAAGCACCCTCATGGTCCGCCGGGTCACCCACCAGCCGGTGACCGACGGTGACCCCGGAACGGCCTACCTGGAAGCGATCTCCAAGGAATCGTCGGTTCCGCCGCAGCAGGTGCACACATATCCGGACGGATCACCACCGGCTCGCGCCCTGGTCACTGGGCGGCCCTCACACCACCGCCTCGGCCCGTCCGCATCCGTGCTGCTGATACCGCTGTGCGCCCGCGGCATCACGCTGGGTGTCGCTCAGTTCTTCCGTCACCACAGGTCCAACGCATACGGGGACGAGGACCTGCTCCTCGCCCAGGAGATCGCGGCCAGGGCGGCGGTGGCCATCGACAACGCCCGCCGATACACGCACGCGCGCGCCACCGCCCTCGCCCTCCAGCGCAGTCTGCTCCCCCGCAGCACACCCGCGCAGTCCGCCGTGGAGGTCGCCTGCCGCTACCTTCCTGCCGCCTCCCAGCTCGGCGTGGGCGGCGACTGGTACGACGTCATACCCTTGTCAGGTGCCCGGGTCGCACTCGTGGTGGGCGACGTGGTCGGCCACGGCATCCAGGCCGCCGCCACCATGGGCCGGCTGCGGACCGCCGTACGCACCCTCGCCGACATCGATCTGCCGCCCGACGAACTCCTCACCCACCTGGACGACGTCGTCATCCGTCTGTCCGCGGAAATCTCCTCCGAAGCCTCCGCCGAAACGGAACGCGAAGCCGCGGGGGACATCGGGGCTACCTGCCTGTACGCCGTATACGATCCCGTCGCCGGCTGCTGCACCCTGGCCAGCGCGGGCCATGTGCTGCCCGCCGTGATGACCCGGGACGGAACCGCCGACATCCTCGAGCTGCCCGTCGGCCCGCCACTCGGCCTGGGCGGCCTGCCGTTCGAGACGACGGAGATCGACCTGCCCGAGGGCAGCCTCATCGCCCTCTACACCGACGGTCTGGTCGAGGCCCTCGATCACGACATCGAGGCGGGCCTCACCCGACTGTGCCAAACCCTCGCACAGTCCTCCGCCTCCCTGGAGACGACCTGCGACACCGCCCTCGAAGCACTGCTGCCCGTGGACCGACCGCACGACGACGTGGCACTCCTCCTGGCCCGGACCCACGCCCTCGGGGACCGTCAGGTCGCCACTTGGGACGTGGATGCCGACCCGGCCGAGGTCGCCCGGGCCAGAGCGCGCGTCTCCGAGCAACTGACCGCCTGGGGACTGGAGGAACTCGACTTCACCACCGAACTGGTCGTCAGCGAACTGGTCACCAACGCCATCCGCTACGGCCGGCCTCCCATCCAGCTGCGTCTCATCCACGATCGCACCCTCATGTGCGAGGTCGCGGATACCGGCAGCACGACTCCGCACCTGCGCCGGGCCCGTGTCTTCGACGAGGGCGGCCGAGGTCTGTTCCTCGTCGCCCAACTCGCCGAGCACTGGGGAACGCGCCATGCCCGACGTGGCAAGACGGTCTGGGCGGAGTGCGCCCTGGGCTGCGCGCCGGAGCTCTTCTCGGACGCGGCAGTGCTGGACGTGGAGGCTATCTCCGGGATCGTATAGACACCATCGCGCCCGGGCCGCCGAGACGATCGCGAGGCTCCTCGGGGGCCTCGACCGGCTGACGATGCAGCGCCTGTCGGCATGCGTCCTGAATGCGGGCGAGGAGTCACGCGACTCCCCACTTCGGCGTGGCGCTCACCGGGAGACCTCGCGTTCCCCGTTCCTCGCACGGCGGCCAGCGCATCGGTGCGTCCCATGCGGTGGCATCACCCGGCTCGCTCTGCCCGGCTTCGCCCGCCCCGGAGTCGGTGTGCGCCGGACCCAGAGACCGGAAAGCCGTGGGCGCCGGTGCTCCCTCAAGCACCGGCGCCCACTCACCCCTGCCCGAGGTGGTCTTGATGAACTTTCGGTTCAGCTACGGGTTCTGTTCCGGTGTCAGGGGACGAGGATGAGGCGGATCGGGTCGCCGATCTTGTTCTCCAGGCGGTTGACCGCTTCGGCGGCCTCGGCGAGCGGGAGGTGGTCGGTGATGGAGGGGGCCAGGTCGAGGCGGCCGACCTCGGCGAGGCGGACCAGCTCGGTGACGGACTCGGGGCTGCCGCCGTAGTGGCCGCGCACCTGCTTGCCCAGGTAGTTGAAGGTCAGGCCCTCGGTGATGGTGAGGGGCCTGGGGCTGATGCCGACCAGGATGAGGACTCCGCCCAGGCCGAGTGCGGCGGCGGCCTGCTCGCGGACGGCGGGCACACCGGCGCAGTCGAAGGCGAAGTCGAGGCCCCGTCCGGCGGTGGCCGCGCGGACCTGGTCGGCGAAGTCGGGGGCGGCCGGGTCGAGGGCGAAATCCGCGCCGAAGGCCAGGGCGCGTTCGCGGGCGCTGGGCAGCGGGTCGACGGCGATGATCGGCGCGGCGCCGGCCAGCCGGGCGAGGCGTACGTTGTGCGCGCCGACTCCGCCTACGCCCCAGACGCCGACGGACTGTGCGGGGCGTACGCCCGCGGTGGTGACGACGGCGGCGTAGGGGGTGGAGACCGCGTCGGGGATGATCGCGGCCTGGTCGAACGGGAGGTTGTCGGGAATGGGGATGAGGGTGTCCTCGCGGGCGACGGTGTACTGGGCCCAGCCACCGTCGTAGTCGATGCCGGCGGTGCGCATCTGGGTGCAGGGGCGGCTGCGCACGCAGCCGGCGCACTGACCGCAGGTCTTGCCGGCTTCCAGGGTGACGCGGGTACCGACGGTCAGACCGCGCTTGAGGTCGGGGCCGAGGGTGTGGATCACACCGGCGACCTCATGGCCGACGGTGACCGTGTCGGAGGTGGCGAACAGCGGCACGAGGGAGCCGTCGATGAGGTGGACGTCCGAGAGGCAGACGCCTGCGGCCTTGACCTCGATGAGGACCTCGCCCGGGCCGGGCACGGGGACGGGGACCTCCTCCACGGCGAACTTCTTGCTGTCCAGGTGGAAGCGTCCGGCGAGCATGGTGTCCATGGTGCTCTGCTTTCTGTGAGCGGCACTCCGGCGGTTCGGGCCGACGGGTGCCGTGTGGTGCCTCGTGACGGGGTGGTGGCCGGGAGGGTGCGGGGTGTCAGGACCGCCGCGCCCTCCCGGTGTCTGGAGGTCAGGCGAAGACGTCCTGCTGGTAGCGCTCGTCCGCTTCCAGCTGGGCGAGCCACCGCTGGGCCGTCTCGTCGTCGCTGCCGGTGCGCTCGCGGTAGATGGCGGCGAGGGCCTCGCGGACGGCGGGTGCCATGCGGCGGCCGTCGCCGCAGACGTAGACGTACGCGCCGTCCTGGATGGCCTGCCACACGGTGTCGGCGGCGCCTGCGATGGCGTTCTGGACGAACCGGGCCGGGTGGCCGGTCACCGCGGAGTAGGCGGTGTGCACCTGGGCGATCCCGGCCTGCTCCCAGTCCTGCATCTCCTGGCGGTAGAAGTAGTCGTGCTCCGGGTGGCGGCAGCCGACGAAGACCTGGGACAGGCCGACCTGCGTGCCGTTCGCGTGCTGCCAGGCGCGCTCCTCGAGGAAGCCGCGCAGGGGTGCGATGCCGGTGCCGGGGCCGATGAGGACCAGCGGCGTGGCGGGGTCGGCCGGCGGGGCGAAGGTCGGGGAGGGCACGCGGACGTAGCCGTAGAAGACGTCTCCGGGCTTGAGGCCTGCGATGTAGGAGGAGCAGGTGCCGCGGTACTGGCCGTCGCCGGACAGGGCCGGCCCTTCCAGCAGACCCACGGTCAGCCGCACGTGGCGCGGGTTGGCCAGCGGGGCGGAGGAGATGGAGTAGAAGCGGGGACGGATCGGCCCCATCATGTCCAGGAAGACCGCCAGAGGCAGCTCGACCGCCGGGAACCGCTCCAGCAGGTTGAGCACGGAGACGCGCTTGCCCAGGACCTCGGTCTGGTAGCGCTCCTCGGCTTCGGCGGTGTCGGCCGTGTAGGCCTGCAGCTGCGGCCGGGTCCACGGGCAGTCGGTGTGCTCGGCCAGCGTCTGGATCTGGGAGCGGGTGGCCACGTCCTGCAGTTCCAGGAACTCGGTGAACAGCAGACCCGCGGTGACGGGTGTGCCCACCGGGAGGTGCGTGCGGCCGCCGGCGGGCTGGTCCAGGCGCAGGACCTGGTCGCGGTCGACGCCGAGCCGCGCGAGGGCGCGGTTGACCAGCGCGGGCTCGTTCTTGGCGAAGACGGCCAGGTGGTTGCCGGTGTCGTAGGTGACACCGTCGGGGAGTTCGATGGTGATGGACTTCGCGGCCGGGCGCGGCGGCTCGATGCTGAAGTCCCACAGGCCGGTGGCGTCGGCGACGAGTTCATCGTTGGCGACGACGGTCAGCGAGTAGGCCTGCTCGGAGACGATCGCGGGGCGCACGTCGGCCTCGGTCAGCAGCTGCACCTGGTAGCGCGGGCCGCTGGCCTGGGAGGTGTCGGCCGCGTACTCCTCGGCCAGGGTGGTCCACAGGGTGTCCATCCAGCGGCTGGCCATGCCGTCGAAGTCACCGGCCGCATCCGCGATGCCGCGCTCGATGACGGGGGTGGCGCCGGCGGCCAGCAGGCCTGCCTCGATCCGCTTGGGGAAGCCCTGGTAGGTGGCCACCCACTGGGTGTTGCCGGCACCCAGCAGCGCGAACCGCACGTCCTTCAGCGAGCCCTCCGGGAGTCCGGCGGCGATCAGGTCGTCGAAGCGCTGCGCGTTGTCCGGGGCCTTGCCGTTGTAGCTGGAGGCCACGACGACGAGCAGGCCCTCGGTGGGCAGGTTGTCGCCCAGCTCGTCCAGGCCGACCAGCGTGGTGCCGAACCCGGAGCGCTCGCTGCGGTCGGCGATGGTGCGCGCCAGGTCCTCGCAGGAGCCGAGGCTGGAGCCGTAGGCGACGGTCAGGTTCACACCCACACCACTGACCGCGGCCTGCTCCCGCGTGTCGTCCGCCTGCAGGTCCACTGCGCCGAACACGGTCCGCTCGTGCTCCCGACGGGCCCGCACCTTCAGTTCGAAGCCGCCGGGCTTGCGCGTCAGCGCCTCCTTGACGTCCATCTTGTAGTCGTCGGTGTCGGCGAACTTGAACTTCTGCAGCACCAGCGCCAGGGCCAGACGGGCCTCGGTGAGCGCGAACTGCCGGCCGATACAGGCACGCACGCCGTTACCGAACGGCTTGTAGGCGTGCGGGTGGTGGTCGACCCGGTTCTCCGGCAGCCACCGCTCGATGTCGAACTCCTCCGGCCGGTCCCACGCCTTGGGGTGGGTGTGCAACGGGCCCTCGAGGATGTTGACCCTTGCTCCCTTCTTCAGCCCGTAGCAGCCGCCGATGACGGTGTCCTCCAGCGGGGACTTGCCGATCAGCGGGATAGGAGCCCACAGGCGCAGGGTCTCCTCCAAAATCCGGGGGATGACGTCCATCTGCATGATCGTGTCGTAGTCCGGGACCGTGTCGCCCGGCAGCAGCCGGTCCACCTCGGCGTAGGCCTGGGCCAGCACCTGCGGGTTGCGCATCAGCGAGTAGGTGGCGAACGACAGCAGACCGCTGGTGGTCTCGTGACCGGCGATCAGGAACGTCAGCACCTGGTCACGGACGTTGTCGTCGTCCAGCCCCTTGCCGGTCTCCGGGTCGGTGGCCTCCAGCATCAGGCCCAGCAGGTCGTCCTCACCGGTGCCCTTCCCCTCACGACGCTCCTTGATCACACTCTCGACCAGGTCCCGCATCAGCTGGATGTTCGCGCGGTACTTCTTGTCATCGGCCTTGCGCATCTTGGTCATCATCGGCAGCTCCTGCGAGCGCCGCAGCGACTCGATCAGAGCCTCCAGCAGCGCGTTGAGGAAGGGGTGCAGATCCTCCTTGGCGAAGGAGCCGAACCGGTAGCCGAACCCCGACAGGGCGATGGTGTCCAGGGTCAGCCGGGTGTAGTCATCGGTGATGTTGACCGGCCGGCCCTCCCTGCGCTCCCACTTGCCCACCAGGTTCTGGGCGATCTCCAGCATCTGCCCGAAGTAGCCCTTCATCGCCCGCTGGCTGAAGGCCGGGAGGAGGACTCGGTGCGCCATGCCCCATTCCTCCTCGTGCTGGTGGGCCGTGAACAGGGCGGCTCCCGCGTAGTCCCGGACATGGGCCAGCGGCGTCTTGTCGATCTGCTTGAAGAACCGCGTCTCGTCGCAGACCTCGGCCACCAGGTCCGGGTCCCAGACGAAGACCTGCTCGATACCGGCGATCTCCATGCCGTAGATGCCCTCGGGGAACTGCTTGGACAGCTTGCCGAAGTACTCCACCGGGTTGGTACTGGGGACCTGCGGCGTGTGGCCGAGGATCGGGACGCCGCGCGGGGACCGAATGGGCCGCAGGCCGGTCTCGGACTGTGTGGTCATGGCTGGCTCCTTCAAGGGAAAAGGCAGGCAAGAGCATCGGGCGATACCGAGGTGCACCACGGAAACATACGCCGTATGGAATTATTACCATACACCGTACGGAAATTCGAGCGACGGGCCCCCGGGGGTCGAGAAACAGCCATGGTCG
This sequence comes from Streptomyces sp. NPDC059582, assembly GCF_042735715.1. Classification (NCBI taxonomy): domain Bacteria; kingdom Bacillati; phylum Actinomycetota; class Actinomycetes; order Kitasatosporales; family Streptomycetaceae; genus Streptomyces; species Streptomyces sp. NPDC059582. The sequence continues at coordinate 34,251 of NZ_JBHWCC010000026.1, read as the reverse complement.
GCTCATCAGGAACGATGTCGCGCCCGCAAGGGGGCCGCAGCAATATCAGGCGCTTTCGAACGCGCTCCCGACTGGAGGAGGCGAGAGGCGAGAGGCGAGACCGGCCGCCGTCGGTCGGCGGCTCGACCGGGCTTTCCCAGCGGGGGCAGCCCATGGCGAACCCCGACGATCCGCGACGGCGGCCGCAGCAACATCCCGGTGAGCGGCCAACCCCCCTCCCTGCCCGCCGGCACGCATCGCGGAGTCGGGTCCGCACCCCTGCGCGTTGGCGGCTGACGGCAGCGCCGGAGAAGCAGGTGCGTGCGCCGCCTCGCGGCAGCGTCTCTACGTCTCTTCGCCGCGCTCGATCGGTCCGGCATCAGTCCGTGAAAGCGCACAAGGCAGGTTCGCCAGGGTCTCCTCAGCGGGGCATACCTGCGACCTGCTGCCGCAGGCGAGTACGCGGGGATGGAGCGGCCGACACGTCTCCCCCGGCCCTACGCCTGCACGCGACAGACGGCAGTGCGCCGCTGCTCGAGCGTCTTGTCCCCCCTCGACCGCGGCTTCCAGTCGAGCCTTCCGCTGTTCAAGGCGCGCCTTGGCGAGTCGTCGGCCACCACGCAAGGACTGTCCGCCGCCGGTCGGCGCCGCCCACCAGCGCGCGCAGCCCCGTGACCAGCCCTTCCGCGAAGCCGGAGGAATGGAGGACCTAAAAACGGCGCTGTCCCCACATGGCCGTCGGCGCTGATACCATACACCGTATGGTGACTGAACGGAAGCCCCCTCGGGGCACGAGGAAGAGGGACGTGCCGCTCACGAAGGACGGCATCTGCGCCATGGCGTTGCAGCTCATCGACTCCGACGGGGTCGAGGCGCTCACCATGCGCAAGCTCGCGGCGGCGCTGGACGCGAACCCGATGTCGCTGTACCACCACGTGCCGAACAAAGACGCCGTGCTGCGCGGCGTGGCCCAGCGGGTCGGTTCGCAGTTCAGCGCGGGAAAGCGGGAGGACGCCCCCTGGCAGGACCGGCTGCGTGAACTAACCCGGGACTTTCGCGAACTGTCGCACCGTCACCCGAAACTGATGGGGTATTCCTTCACGCGCCCCGACTACGTGCAGCCGGAGGACCCCTTCTGGCAGGCGCTGATCGACATCCTGGCCGCCGCGAAACTGCCCGAGGAGGAGACTCCGCGCGTCGCCGCGACCCTGGTCGGTGTGTTCACAGGTCTGCTGCTCAGCGAACTGAACGGGGCACTGCAGCGGTGGGCCACCCTGCCACCGGCACCGTCGGACCCCGACGAGGAAGGCGCACCCCCGCCCTCCAAAGACGTGATCGACACCATGTTCAACTCCGCGCTGGACGCCGCGGTCGCCGGAGTGGAGCACCATGTCGCACGAGCCCGCGAGGGGGCGTGACGGAAAGGGAACGGCTTCGTGGGGGGGCGCGCGGTCCGGCGGCGCCCCGCCGGGCCGACCTGATGGCGCCGCGATAGCGAAGGACCATAACGGAGGCAGGAACACAGAGAGGCTGCTGCGATGTCCGCGGCGCCGACACAGCACACATCGGCCCGGTACCTGCCGATCGCCGAGCACGGCTCGATCGGTATCCGCGCGCAGCGGCCCTGGTGGTACCGACGGGACCATCGACTGGTACTGCTGCCCGTCCTCCGACTCCCCGAGCGTGTTCGCCGCCGTCCTGGACGCGGACCTGGGCGGGGCGTTCCAACTGTCCGCGGCCGTGGGCGCCGGCACGAAACAGTTCTACTTCCCCGACACCAACGTACTGATCACCCGGTTCTTCACCGAGGACGGGCTCGGGAAGATCCAGGACTTCATGCCCGTGACGCACGCCGGCGAGTCCGGCCGTCACCGGCTGATCCGGCGGGTGGTGTGCGCCCGCGGGACGATCCCCTTCCGCGCGCGGGGGGGCTCCCGCTTCGGCTACGGCGCCCGACCGCACATCCTGCGGATACTGGAGGGCGCCGCCCTGTTCCGTTCCGATGCGCTGACGCTGACGCCCTGTCCCGTGTCACCGATGACACCCACTCAGAGAACCGGAGGGGGAGCTAGTGCCGCAGCAGGCAACGTTCGCCCCGTCCGACGCCCGGCACGCACTCCCGCCGCACCGGCCGAAAGCCCGAGTACGCCCGGTACGAGGACTTCCGGCCGGCACGCCGGGAGCACGCACCGGACGCCGCTCCTTCACGGGCGAACGTTGCCTGCCACGGCACTAGTCTTCATGTCCCAGTACCAGTTTCGTGTCTACACACTGCGCACCCCGAGGCGCTCGCCGCCTACGAGGCCATCTGGGCCAGACACGCACCGCTATTCCCCTCTGCGATGACCGGCGCGCAGGTCCCATCCCTGCCGTGGCCGAGATGAAGGGCCGGTCAGAAAATGGTCCCCCTGACTGGCCCCTCGGTGTCAGCGGCACCGAGGCCGGCCCCCGGTTGGCGAACCCGAGGGCGCCCCCTCGCTATGCAGTCCAGTGCGCCTCCAAGGCCGCAGCGACCTCGGCCGGCTTCTGGACTACCGTCCAGTGGTTGCAGTCCAGCTCGAGGACGCGCGACGCTCGCACGGCTCCGCCGAGTCTTCCGGCGAACTCGACCGGACAGGCGGGGTCGAGCGTGCCCCAGAAGACCAGGCACGGCGCAGACACGTTCGCCAGTCCCGGCTCCCACTGCGCACCCACCGTCTCGGCGGAACGGTACAGCTTGAGGATGCTGTCCCTCATGGTCCCGTCTACGCGCAGAACCATGTCCCCGGCCACCTCGGCCGGGAGATCGAAGCTCTCCATCAGATCCTTGGCGAAGGACGCCGGGTGGAGCTCGTCCATGAACCGGTCGCCCTTAACCGGGTCCTGCCAGATCTTGGCCAGCGGATGCCAGACGTACTCGACACTGACCGGAGCGCTACTGCCGGCCCACGTACGAACGAGGTCCGGCCGCAGGGAAGCGACGCGCGCGGTGAGGATGCAGCCCCAGTCATGGCCGACCAGGTCCACCGGCTCGCCCACCCGCTCCAGACGTTCGATGAGCCAATCGACGTACTCCTCTTTGGTGGAGCCGAAGCCGCTCGGCCGGGGCGTGCCGAAGCCGGGCAGATCCCAAGCCTCAACATCACTCCTGATCAGGTGTTGGCGCACGCCGTCCCACACGCGGTGGGTGTCGGGGACGCCGTGGATCAGAACTGCAGGCATGACTGAACTCCCTTATCGCTGAACAAAAACAGCATGTCGGGACTCTTGGTCCTCACTGCTCTTTCGGGTCGAAACCGGCCGCCATGTCCGAGACGGAGTTTCCCGGGGACTCTCCTTCACAGCGTGCGATTGGTGGGCGGAGTTGACGGGGGACGCGTCCGGAGAGACGCCCGGAGTTCTGCGGGGGCTGACCGTCGCGCCCACCGGCGTGATCAGCCGTGAGCCGGCTTTCCAGGCCGCCGATGATCGTGTCCAGCACCAGGCGGAACATGCGGTCCTCGCCAGAGCCCTCGTTCGTCGGCCCGTCCTCGCCGGAGGCGGGTGCGGCGGGCTGGAGGTTCGACCATCGGTGGAGCGCGCCGTTGAGCTCGGCGATCATCACGCCGATGACGACAGCGCACACGAGCGCGGCGAGCTGCGGGATCTCCGACTGCGGCACCCCTGCGGCGGCCAGTACGGCGGTTAGCGCGACCCAGAAGGGATCTTCGGGCTGGATGAAGTCCGGCTGGCTGAACGAGTAGGCCATGAGGTTGGGATGGCGGTGTGCCAGCGTCCGGAAATCCGTGGCAAGCAGGCGCACGCGCTCCTGCCAGGGAGCGTCCTCCAGTGTCACGGTGCGGAACCGGGTGCCGACCATTCTCGCCACACCACGCAGCAATGCGTCCTTGTTCGGCACGTGGTGGTACAGCGACATCGGGTTCGCGTCCAGCGCGGCGGCGAGTTTGCGCATCGTGAGCGCCTCGACCCCGTCCGCGTCGATGAGCCGCAGGGCGGAGGTGCAGATCCCCGCCTCGGTCAAAGGCACATCCCTCTTCCGGGTACCTCTAGGCGTTCGCTTCGCACTTTCCATACGATGTATGCTATCAAGCCGTACGTCGTATGGAAATGTCTTGCCCGGGTGGCCCGTGCGTTGCGGCGGCCGGGCGGGGGACTCGCCGCCCGTTGTGGCGTCCGGGGCGGACCAGCAGGTCGGCTGCCGGAGTTGTGGGCGGGCCGGCTGGCGCAGACGTTCTCCACGGCCCTTTTCCGCCGAAGGCGGTTCAGGCGCCGCTGCTGCCCGAGCAACTGGGCGCGGGACGAGTACGAGGACGCTGCCTCGGCGGGGCTCACTCCCCCGCTGCGGCGGCCCCTGCCGCGGTGAGAGCGGCGCCGCCGGCCATGGCATGCCTTTCCTGGGCTCCCTGTTGATCGCCTCGCTACGGGATCGCGCCCGGCCATGACGAGAACCGCGTCTCCGCCTGACGCTGGACACGATGATCATGGGTCTGGAGAGCCGCCTCGCCGCCGATGGTGACGGCCGGGACGCCGGTCATCGATCTTGCAGTCCTGCGGCGTTGCGGCCTGCGGTCGGCCTGGTCGGGCGGTCGGTCGGGCGGGCGGGCGGGCGGGCGGGCGGGCGCAGGCTGCCGCGCATGAGGAGGCACCCGTCACATCCCGAAAAGGGCTTGTGCACCGGCCGCCACAGATGCGCGGTGTGCTGCGGCTGTGCCGGGCGACCGACCTGCGAGGCCGACCTGATGGTTACACCGTCGGCGAATCCTCCACGTGCGCGCTCTACGGGCACACCCTGCCCTACGCTGACGCGCACTCAACCGGGTCTTTGGGTCACTGCGACCGTCCCCCCGACCTCACCGATCTCGTCCATGCCCGTTGCCGTCCGGCGACCGCCTTGGCGGGGTTGCGCGGCGCCCTGGCATGGACGAGAACTCACCGCAGACTTCGAGCGGCTCGGTGCCTGTCACCGCAAGGGTGAGTCCGCGGTGGGCGTCAGCACGGACTCGGCGACGCCGAGGATGTGGCCCATGTCGAAGCCCTCCATGTCCGCGCGGAATTCGGCGCTGGACAGGTACGCCTCCAGCCGCTCCTGAATGTCGTCGGCGTCCCGATAGGAAACGAGGGCGTACAGCTGGCGCTCCTCGCTCCCGGGGACCGCGGGCCCCGTCCAGACTCCGTGTGTGGCGATCCTGTGCTTGGCCATACCGGGAATGTGCTTGGACCAGATGTTCTCGTAGGCGCCGAGCGCCTCAGGGCTGCGCAGCGTGTAGACACGAAGCTGGTACTGGGACATGAACTCTCTTTCCTTCTCTTCTGTGGCCGGGACAAAGACCCCCATCCGCACGGCGATCGGGAGGCTTCTCTCAGCCTTTTGCGAACAAGTTCGCCAGTTCGAGGTCCCAGTCGATGTGTCCGGACTCGGTACCCCGTGGCACCAGCGCCTCCGTGTCCTCCAAGAACGCCTTGACGTCCCGCATGGGAACCTCGAGCAAGGCCGTGCCCGCGGGAGACCCGAGGACGATGTACACCGCTTGGTCACCACGGTCGACGGTCGACCAGACCCGGATGTCCCCACACCCTGCGGAACCTCTCAGGCCATCGGCCAGAAGATCACGCCCCAGGACCCATTCGGTCGGCTCGTCGGTGTCGGTGAAAAAGGCGGCACGGACGACATAGGGATCAGCGGGCTCGTACCGCAGGCTCATGCACATGGGCAGCGAGTAGGTGCGCGTGATGACCAGCTGCGCGGTCACTCCCCGCATGATGGTCTTCACAGACTCCATCGGCTTTCACTCCTGCCGCGGCGGCGGTCAGCCGTGATCTCGTCATGGCCGTCGCGGTGCCAGCCACGGATCTCGTCCCAGGAGTAGCCCAGTTCGAGCAGGTAGCCGATACCGCGGTCCCCTCGGTAGCCGTCGGCGTTGGCGCTGAGGGCCGGGCGCTGTACGTGCGCAGATGCAGAAGTCGCGGCCAAAGCGGTGCTCCCCGCGCCGAAAACGGCGGCACCCGCTACCGCCACGGAGGAAGCGGTGACGGCAACGTGCCTCATGAACGTCTTCATGGTCTTTCCTTCCCAAGTGATGCATCTGCACCATCAGCTGCATGCAGGCGAAGTGCGGCGCCTGGCGTGGCCCGAGCAAGCTCTTCCATACGCCGCACGGAAGCGTCATCCAGTAGTACCATACAACGTATGGAAATGTCGAGGCGTCCACATGGCCCGCACGGCATGGCAGCGACACGAAGAGTCGACGTCCTCTCCGGGACCGCGTCGGTCGCCTTGAGGGAGTCCGCCCGGCCTTCGAGAAGATGATCACCTGCACCAACCGTCTCGGACCCTCATGGCGGCTGGGCGTGCGCGCCACCGGGGTGGACCTGCTCGCGAAACAGGTGCTGCCGGCGGACGGCGAGTCCTGCCCTACGACCGACTGCTGATCACCACCGGGATCCGCGCGCGGCACTGCCACAACCTGGAGGAAGCCGCCCTGGACGAAACATTCACCCTGCGCACCCGAACCCGCGAGGACGCCGGCGGACTGGCCCGACGACTGACCGCCGGGCCGGAGCGCGTGCTGGTGATCGGCGGCGGCTTCACGGGCTCGGAGATCGCAAGAACCGCAACCCCAGGCGGTTTTGCGATCCCGACCACTTCGACCCCACCCGCCCGGACAACGAGTATCTCGGCTTCGGCAGCGGTATCCACCTCCGCTTCGACGAACCCGTCGTGCGCTTCGCACCCACTCGGCGCTCGGCGCGCCGCTCCCTCACCTGGGCACAGCAGACTTGGTCCAGGACCCGCCTCCCTACCGGCAGAACGCCATGCTCCGCGGCCTCCGCCACCTGCCCATCCAACTCTGAGGCTGAAGGACGGCGACAGTGGGCGGGAGAGGCCGGCCACCCTGGTCGATCACGCAGGCCGCGGGAGCCGGTGCGCAGTCGGCGCCAGTCGACCGGTGCGCGACAGGATCCTCTTCACGCTGCAGCGGGAAGGGGCCGCCGGGCGAGCTCACGGGCTTCTTCCGGGGAGAGGCCGAGCATGTGCAGAATCATCGCGGCCATGGTGCCTGCGGCCTGGTCGCTGTCGGCCTCGGGCTGGTTGCACCACAGTTCCAGGAGCGCCAGCAGGCTGCCGTTCAGCACGGTCAGGGCGATCACCGGGTCGACCACGGTGAACCGGCCTGCGGCCATGCCTTCCTCCACGTCGCGCTTCGCCCGCGGAGCCAGTCCGTCGCCGGCACATATCCGGCCGAGCTGGCTACGGCACAGCATCTCCATGATCTCCGGGTACGACTCAGCCATGCGCACGCTGAGCCGCACGCCCCCGGCGAGGCGCTCGGCGGGATCATCGACGCCGCGCAAGCGCTCGTCGACGGCTTGGGCGTACTCCTCCAGCGCATCGGCCACGGCCACGTCGAACAGGTCCGGCTTGCCCGTGAAGTGGTTGTAGAAGGAGCCGAGGCCCACGTCCGCGCGCTCCGCGATGGCATGGACACTGACGCCGACTCCACCGGACTCGGCCAGGATCTGCCGCGCGGCGCGGACGAGCGCCTGGCGGGTCTCGGCCCGACGGCGTTCGAATCGGTTCCTGCGTAGGGCTGGCATCGGCATGCCCCATGAATAAGAGCGGCAATTCTGATGGATTCATCATCACATCACCCGCCTCGAGTGTCCACCCGGGCTCACCAATCCCGAGTCGACGGCTGCGTGATCGGCAGGACACAGCCGCATCTGACGCTTTCATCAGTTTTGGGGGGCTTGACGAAGAAGCGTCTCGTATCTGACTATTTCATCAGAAGTGGACAAACCATTCCAAGGCTGGCAGGCGTCGCGCCGGTGGACCGCTCAAGGCCGCGCGCTCCATCACAGGCCCGGCACGGCGGTCCCGCCGGGCCGCTCCTCAGCCCCGGGCGACAACGTTCCACCACGGCTACAGCTCGCCCCGATGCCGCACATGCCGACGCCCTCTCACACCTCCGCACCGATGGGAAGAACCGGATGACCCAGACTGACCACACGCCACTCGCCGAGCCGGTGAGCCCCCGAGAGATACCCGATGCGGCAATAGCGATGCTCGATGCGGAGGGGACCGTCGTGGGGTGGACGCACGCCGCTGAGCAGCTTGTCGGGTACCCGGCCGGGGAAGTGGTGGGCCGGTCCGCCACCCACGTCCTGCGGCCCGCCCAGGACGCCCCGAGTGCTGCAGAGTTCGCCGAACAGTGTCGTGCCCAGGATGGCTGGTCCGGCTCCGTGACGGTCCGCCATCGCGACGGCCACGCCATCAATATGACGCTGCGGATCTCGCTACTGCGCGGGCAGGACGCCGGCACCCGGTGGCTGGTGTCCGTGACCGACATAGGCACCCTGTCCTCGGGGACGTCCAGCGGAGCCGTGCGGGAGTCGCTCCTGGCCCACGCACCGGTCGGCATCGCCGTCTATGACCCGCAACTGCGCTGTACCTGGGTCAACGACGTCATGGAGCGCCACGACCTCACTCCCCCGGAGCGACGGTTCGGGCGCCGCCTGCGGGACTCACTGCCCGCCGTCGAGGCCCACGCGCTCGAGGTGGTGATGCTGCAGGTGCTGGAGAGTGGCGCCACCATGGTCCACGAGTACCGGGCGTGGTCGTCGACGAAACGGCGCCGGGAACACGCGTACTCGGCCTCGTTCTTCTGCCTCCAGGACGCGGACGGCACGGCAATAGCGGTGTGCTCCATGAGCGTGGACGTCACCGGCAACCGGCGGGCGCGCGAGCGCCTTGCCATCCTCAGCGAAGCCGGCACGCGCATCGGCAGCACCCTCGAGGTCATGCGGACCGGGCAGGAACTGGCCGACCTCGCCGTGCCCCTGCTGGCCGACCACGCACTCGTGCACCTGATGGAGTCGGTGCCGTTCGGCGTGGACCCCTCGGCGGGGACCGGCAAGAAGAACGACCGCCCACTTGTGCTGCGCCGTGCCGGTGCGGCCTCCCTCGACCCGGGTGCCGTCAAGTTGCCGTGGGTGCGCGAAGAGGTGATCCGACCCTTCCCGACCTCGCTGTTCGCCACCGCCCTGCGCACGGGCAAGTCTCACCTGGAATCGGTGCTGGACACCCATTCAGGCCACTGGGGCTGGGCCCTTCACGAACCGGTGAGCACGCAGAAGGTCCGTGACAGCGGCATCCACTCTTTGATGGTCGTACCCATCCGTGCGCGGCACTGTGTGCTGGGACTGGCGGTGTTCGGCCGCTCCGAGGAGCCGACGCCGTTCCAGGAGGACGACCTCCTCCTCGCCGAGGAACTCGTCACGCGGGCCGCGCTCAGCCTGGACAACGCTCTCCAGTACGCTCACCAACGCACCGCGGCCCTGACGCTGCAACGCGACCTGCTCCCCCACCATGTGGGAGGCGGCGCCGCCCTCGATGTGGCCTCGCGCTATGTGCCGGCCGACATGGATCACGGCGTGGGGGGCGACTGGTTCGACGTGATCAAGCTGTCCGGCGCCCGGGTGGCGCTCGTCGTCGGAGATGTGGTCGGACACGGCATCAACGCCGCGGCGACGATGGGCCGATTGCGCACCGCCGTCCGCACGCTCGCGGACATGGAGCTGCCTCCCCACGAACTGCTGGCACGCCTCGATGACACGGTCAGGCGGCTGAGCGAGGAAGATGCCGACGCTGCGGACCAGCTCCCCGCGGCGGTGGGCGCCACCTGTCTGTACGCCGTCTACGACCCGGTCACCCGGCGGTGCACGATGGCGCGGGCCGGGCATCCCCCACCCGCGATCATCGACCCGCAGGGCCACAGCACTTTCGCCGACATGCCCGCCGGGGCCCCGCTCGGCCTCGGCCTCGGTCTGGTCCCCTTCGAGTCCGTGGAACTGGAACTGCCCCAGGGAACTCTGCTCGCGCTCTACTCCGACGGGCTGGTCGAATCCCGCGACGACGACATCGACGTGGGCCTGGATCGCCTGGGCGCCGCCTTGGCAGAGACCAGTTCGTCCCTGGAAGACCTGTGCTCTCGGGTGATCGAGTCCTTGCCGACTCAGTCCCCGGCCGATGATGTCACCTTGCTCCTCGCGCGGACCCGCGGACTCGAACCGGCCCAGGTCGCCTCCTGGGAACTGCCGAACGAGCCGGCCGCCGTCCGCATGGCCCGGCAGGCAGCCGCCCGTCAGCTCGGCGAATGGGGGCTCGAGTATCTGGTGAGCACCGTGGAGCTGATCGTCAGTGAACTGGTCACCAACGCCATCCGCTACGGAGAGGGACCGATCCGCCTACGGCTCATCCAGCACCAGCTCTTGACGTGTGAAGTCTCCGACAGCAACACCAGCCACCCACGCCCCCGTCAGCCCCACACCATCGACGAGAACGGCCGCGGTCTTTTCCTCGTCGCTCAGCTGTCCCGCAGGTGGGGCTCCCGTTCCGTAACGGACGGCAAGGTCGTCTGGGCCGAACAGGACCTGCCCTCCAAAGCCGCTGCGGTGTGACGCGCTGCCGACCGGGCCGCCGACGGCCGCCACAGCATGCGGTCTCCAGAGCCGCAGACTCTCCGTTGAGGAAGCCAAAGATGGATATAGAAAATGTCAAGAACGCCTGCTCGGCAGGCGCCACAGGATCAGCGGGCCTCTCCGGCTCCGGTCCCAGCGGCGGGTCGCACGCCTTCGACGGTCTGGCAGCCGCCGTGCTCGACACTCGAGGGGCGGTGGTGCGGTGGACCGGGACAGCACAGGACCTGACGGGGTTCCGCGCCGAAGAGGTCTGCGGCCGCCCCGTGCAGGAACTGGTGGCCTGCTTCCCAGACGACCTGAGCCGCGCTGCAAAGATGCCCATGTCCGGCCGGGTACGGCTGTGGCACCAGTGCGGCGACACCATCGATGTCACCTTCCGGACCACCGAGGTGGGAGGCTCCGGCTCGGCAGAGATCCTCGTCCTGGCGGCCCCTACCCACCACGTCACCCACCACGAGCAGGGCGCAGCGCTCCTGCGTGCGCTGTCCGCACAGAGCGGGATCACGATCGCCGTGCACGACACGAACCTCACCACCGTGCAGACGAACGCCACGCCGGGCACGCTCGACGGCCGTCCAGTACAGCCCGGAGCTCGGCTGAGCGACGTGCTGTGCGCCAAGGACGCCGAGCACCTCGAGGCAGTACTGCGCCAGGTACTCGAGACGGGTGCCCCAATCGTCCGCAGAAACCAGCAAGTGAGCTGGCGGCACGATCCGGCGCGGCAGCACGCGCTGTCGCTGTCCGCCTTCCGTCTGGAGGACACACGAGGACGACCCACGGGGGTCGCAGCCCTGTACATCGACAACGCCGACCAGATGCGTGCCCGCCGTCATCTGGATCTCGCCCGCGAGGTGGCCGAGCGAGTAGGGGGATCTCTGGATGTCCTGCGCACCGCGCAGGACCTTGCGGACGTTCTCGCACCTGCGTTCGGGGATTTCGTCGCAGTCGGCCTTGCGCACTCCGTTCTCGACGGGGACGAACCCGCGAAGCAGTTGGACGGTGGAAACATGTGCAGCGCGGCCCTTGCGCCGGCTACCGCGGTGTGGCCGGCCGGCATCAAGCGGGGCGAGTCCATCCCGCCCCTTCCGGACCACCCCCTGCGGCGCAGCTTCCGCCGCAGCGAGCCAGTCGTCGTCGGCCTTGACGACTTCATCGCCATGGTCGGCGACCCGCAGCTGGTCGAGTATCTCGTCCCGAAGGACGCCCATTCGATACTGGTGGCGCCGTTGCACGCCCGTGGGTTCACGCTCGGCGCCATAACGGCCTGGCGCTGCGGCCGATCCGACCCCTTCACCGAGGACGAGGCGGATCTCATGAAGCAGATCGCCTCACGGGGTGCGCTCGCCATCGACAACGCCCGCCGTTACACGCGCGAGCACAGGGCGGCCGTGGCCTTGCAGCAGAGCCTCCTCCCCCCGGCCACGACCGACACTCCGGCAGCCGAGACCGCCGGCGTCTACCTGCCCGCAGGCAGCGGAGCAGGAAGCAGCGGCGACTGGTACGACGCCATTGCTCTGCCCTCTCTGCGGGTGGCCCTTGTCGCCGGGGACGTGGTCGGCCACGGCATGCCCGCAAGCGCCACCATGGGCCGCCTGCGCGCCGCCATCCAGACGCTCGCGGACCTGGAACTCGAACCGGACGAGCTGCTCACCCGGCTCGCGGACCTGATCCAGCGCATCGCGGCCGAAGCCCCAACCGGCGAGCGCGACATCGTCGGCGGCACGTGCCTGTACGCGGTCTACGACCCGGTCACCAGGCGCTGCGCCATGGCCAGTGCCGGGCACCCGCCTCCCGTCCTGGTCCGGCCCGACGGGTCTGTCGAAGCCGTCGATATCTCCCCGGGGCCACCACTCGCCCTCAGCGGCATGCCGTACGAGACCACCGTGATCGACGTCGAGCCGGGCAGCGTCCTCGCTCTCTACACCGACGGCCTGGTCGAACGCGGCGATCGCGACATGGGCCAAGGCCTGCAGCGCCTGGCGGAAGCCCTCGCCGCGTCCTGCCGTCCGGATCGCGCCCTGGACGAAACCGTACAGGCTCTCCTCGCCGACCTGGCAGTCCAGGCGCCGCGCGACGACGCGGCCCTGCTGCTGGCCCGCACCCGCGCCGTCCCAGCGGCGGACACCGCTCACTGGGAGATCCCGGCCGACCTGGCCGCCGTCTCCAAGGCTCGAGAGTGGATAAGCCGCCAACTCACCATGTGGGGCCTGGACGACCTCCTCTTCACCACCGAACTCATCGTCAGCGAACTGGTGACCAACGCCATCCGCTACGGTCGCGCGCCGATGGACCTCCGTCTGATTCGCCACCATGTCCTGGTCTGCGAGGTCACCGACTCCAGCAGCACTCAACCCCGCCTGCGGCGTGCCCGCATCACCGACGAGGGAGGACGCGGCCTGTTCCTCGTCGCTCAACTCGGCGGACGGTGGGGCTGCCGCCACGGCCAGAACAGCAAGACGATCTGGTCCGAGCAAACCATCCAGGATTCCCCTGAACCTACGGCTTACCGAGGTGGGTCGCGGCAGCGTCACCCACAGCTCTGATGTCTCCCGACCCGCTGGCCGTGACAGCAGTTCCGAGGCCGGAGCCTGCGAGCAGGAGCAGACTCCCACCCCATGGCCGCGGCGCGGCTCGGCTCAACGAAGCCGCAGCGGCCCCCTGGTACCAGGCCGCGCACTCAGCCACACGCGCCAAGCCCTCCTCCTCGTCTAGACCCCTGCCGACGGGCAGAGGTCGGTTGTCGAGGACCAGGCGATGCACCGTCTCCGCCAGGCGTGACGCGAGCTCAGTGCCGATCGCGCGCAGACACGGGCCCGCCCGCGGCCACCGGTCCCGCCGCGGCAAGGACTCACTCCAGGGAGGCGTCGTCGACGGGCGCGGCCACGGTGAAGGCCCGGCGCAGCCGCTGGTCGATCGCCGTGCCGAAGGTGCCGCCCTCGGTGCTGCGCGACAGCTGTCGCGTAACGGCCTGGGTCCGGGGGACAGTTCGCGGTCCAGGCCGTTGCGCGAAGACCAGCACCACCAGACCGCTCATGCCGCTGCCGACGCACTGATCGCTGCCTGGCCCGCCATCGAAACCGACACCCCCTCGCCCGGACCCTGCGCGCCGGCACTGAAGCCCTCACGCCTGCGCCAAAACCGCACTGCGCGCCCCCGACGCACACGTCGGTGCTGTTCCGGGCAGGGCGCATTCTCGGGGAAGCCTGACAGGTCACCGCCGCCCGGGACCACTTCCACCACCTCGCTCAGACCGCCGCCGTCTTCCTGGGCCGCGACCATCCCGCCACCCTCACCGCTCGCAACAACCTCGCCCACTGGCAAGGTGACGCAGGCGCCCCCCGGCACAGGTCGCTGTCAAGGCCGCCCGCGGCTCGTGCCGCCACGGTGCGCCGGCCGTAGCCGTGTCCACCTTCCCGGGGGGGCTGCCGGGAGGTTACTTTCCGTACGCCTCGCGGAACGTGCTCCGGGTCTCGTCCGAAGCCATGTTCGCGCCGCACTGCGGGACGGTGCCGTCCTTGGTGGCGGCCACGATGTAGTGCTCTCCGACCAGGAACGTCAGGCTCTCCGGCTCGTTGGCGTCCGTGTCGAGCCGCACCGTGTCCACGTCACCACCGGTCAACCAGTGATCGACACGGAAGTGGACCGAGGAGCCCTTGACGGAAGTGACCGTTCCTTCGAAGAGCGTCGGGTACTTGCGCAGCCGGTCGGGGATCGGTTCGATGCACCGGGCCCGGGCAGTACCACTTTCGGCGGTGAGCATCAGTGGGCCGGACGCGGACGAACGACCGCTGTCCCCGTTCGCCATGACTACTCCTACGACGCCGCCTGCGAGCATCAGCAGACCGGCGGCCGCCGCGACTGTCAGGAGGCGGCGGCGTCCCCGTCCGCTGACGGGCTTCGCCGGGCGAGCGGTGATGCCGGCCGCGGTCTTCTCCGGCTGGGCAGTGGTGTCCGTGTTCAAGGCAGCCTCCACAAGACTGTTGATGTCGGGCAGCGGAGCGCTTGAGGTCAGTGCCGGGTCCGCGGCCCTCAGCCGGGCCAGCAGCTGGTCGTCATTCACTGACTGCTCCTTCCTTCATCTGCCTTGTGTCCGGACCGTTCGGCCTTCTTTCGTGTCAGCTCCAGCCGCACGGCGAGCTTCTTCTTCGCCCGGTGGAGCCGGATGCTCACCGCGTTGGGGGTGAGCCCGGTGACTTCCGCGATCTGACTCGGCGCCAGACCCTCCCATGCCCACAGTCGCACCAACTCGCGGTCCAGTTCACCAAGGCCATCGAGCGCGGCGTGCAGGTCGCTGTGATCGGCGGCCACGGTCGCAGAGCGCTGCTGTACCCGGATCAGCCGCTCCACCAGGCGGAGCCTGCGTCCGTCAGCGCGCCTGGCATTGGACAGACAGCCTCGTGCCACTCCGTAGCACCACGGCAGCACGTCATCGGGATCGGGCGTGGAACCGGCATTGAGCCCGGGCACATCGTCGATGCGGCGCCACAGCACCAGCATCGTCTCCGACAGGACGTCCTCGACCACGTCGGGGTTCGTCCGTCGCAGCAGATACTGATGCAGCGGACGCGCCACCACATGCGCCAGTCCCTCGAAGCGCGCCTGCCGGTTCCTGCGCGTCTCCTGTTCCGTCATGGATTTCACAACCTGTCCTGTCCGGCGGCGGCCGGTTCCTTTCACGGCCGTGGCAGAAGTCGACTGCCGCGACGCTTCACCCGTTCGGACCGGAACCATGCAGGCACGCCGGCAGGCTCCCGTGCCACGGCCCCCACAGACCTGGAGAGGGAGGGCCGGCCGCGGTCGTCGTCGAGGCGGCCTGCCGCGCAACGCCCGTCCAAGGGATACGGCACCGGTCCGACCGGCGCCCTATCTCTTGGACGGGCGTTGTCACATGGTTGGTTGTGCGAGAGCCTGATGGCGTGCCAGGGCGAGGTCGGCTCGGGTGTCATCCCTGGGTCAGGCCGTTGCGGCCGCGCCGAAGACTCCGGCGACGCGGTCCCAGATGGCGAAGCGGACGGTCATTTCGGCTCGGTGGTCGGGGGCGGTGAGCAGGTGGCAGCGGGGTCGGAAAGTGGGGTGAGATGCCGCTGAACACGGACAGGAACCGTTGGGCCGCGCCGATGCCGCGCAGGCCCTTCATCGCGCGTTCCCGCTGCCGGGTGGGCTGGTGACTGTTCTCGGCCCGGTTGTTGAGGTACTTCGACCGCCGGTGGAGCACGTTGCCGTCCTGGTCGACGGGCCGCCACAGATACGACCGGTACCGGTGCCCCCTGTACGGCGGCGACGCACTCCCCACGGACAACCCCCTCCACCATGACCGACCACAAGATCATCCCACCCGGTCAGTCAACGTGACAGCGCCGCCCGGACGTAATGATCGGCACCCGCAGGGTCCGGTTGATCGCGGCGAAGAGCATCGACCCGGCACGGAACCTGGACCAACCCGAATCAGGAAATAAAGGGACTAGACATTTGGGCGAAACACCCTCTCACGCGAGAGGGGCATGGCGTTCAGTGGCGCGGCTGAGGCTGTCCTCGATGCGGGCCAGAACGCGGAGCAGGGCGTCCTGTTCGTCGGCGCTCAGGTCGCCGACGGTGAGGTTTTCGAGCTCCGCCCACATCTCCTCGACTTCGTTGCGCAGGGCGAGGCTGGCGGCAGTGGGTTCGATGATCGTGGAACGCTTGTCGGTGGTACTGGGGCGGCGACGGACGAACCCGGCGTGCTCCAGCCGCTTGACCGTGCGGGTCATGGTGGCCGTGTCGGATCCGATCAGGCGTACAAGGTCGATCTGACGCTGGGGGCCGAGGTCCCAGAGTTGCATCATGACGAGCTCCTGGCCGGGGTACAGGCCGACGCGACGCAGGAGTTGACCGGCGAGCATGCGGTGCAGACGGGCAACGCTGAAGATCGCTTGGTTCGTCGCCCCTGCTTGAGCCGATGGCGGCAGCTGGGGGTTTACAGCATCGGTGGACGGACTTCCGGCTGACGCCGCGCCTCGGCCCTTCGGCATGTCACTCACGAGTTCTCCCCACCAGAATAGTGCCCGAACAGGTAAAGCGTATCCCACTATCGACGCAAAGACATGGCGCTCGCCCACCTGCAGCTTCGACTCAGATTGTGATGTAAACCACACCCGCCTGGACCGGAAGCCCACTTGCTGTTCGGACAGCTATCTGTGCTTTACTGTTCGAACAGGCAATGACGTCACAAGCGACGACATGCAACACCGGTAGCGATGAAGTGGGTAATTATGGTGCAGTCTGTCACGGGTTTTCCTGGGGTCACCGTGGAAACCGACGTACGGTGCCGGCTGAGCGACGGGGTCGAACTGCTCGCAGACGTATACCGTCCGGAAGCGGCCGGAGGGCCCTACCCCGTTCTGCTGCAACGCACCCCGTACGGGAAGCAGGGCGCCCAGTCGGAAACGGCGTTCGCGCACCCGGCCTGGTACGCCCATCAGGGGTTCATCGTCGTCGTCCAGGACGTACGGGGACGGTACGCATCGGGGGGCGAGTTCTACCCGTTCCGTGACGAGGGCCGTGACGGCTATGACGCCGTGGAGTGGGCGGCCGGCCTGCCCGGGTCGAACGGCCGGGTCGGAATGTACGGGTTCTCCTACGCCGGGTTCACCCAGCTCCTGGCCGCGGTCGAGCAGCCGCCCAGTCTGGCCGCGATCAGCCCGGCCATGACGAATTCCCAGGCCTACGAGGGATGGACCCACAACAAGGGTGCCTTCGCCTACGCGTTCAACGCCTTTTGGTCCTCCTACCTGGGCATTGCCGAAGCGGTCCGGCGCGGAGACCAGGAGCGTACAGAGGCGCTCAGTGGCGCCCTGATGCACGCGCCGGACAACTTCTGGATGGCTCCGGAGGCCTTTCCCGCCCTCGACCGGGACATCACGCCCTACTACTTCGACTGGATCGAGCACCCTACGTACGACGACTACTGGGCGCGCTGGTCCATCGACAGCGACTACAGCCGCATCCAGGTGCCCGCACTGCATGTAGCCGGTCTCTACGACGTGTTCGTGTCAGGGACCAAGCGCAACTTCGTCGGGCTCCGCAGCGGCGCGAGCACCGCCGAGGTCGCCGCCCGGCAGAAGTTCGTGGTGGCACCCTTCCACCACATGCCCTGGTACCCCGTTGTCGAGGTGGAGGACGCGAACTCCAAGGTCGTCGACGACTGGCAGGTGCGGTTCTTCACGGAGACGCTCAAAGAGACGGGCACCGGCACGTTCGAATCTCCGGTCAGTACCTACGTCCTCGGCGCGGGCTGGCGTGACTTCTCGGCCTGGCCGCCGCAGGAGGCCAAGACGGAGCGGCTCTTCCTGCACTCGGCAGGACGCGCCAACACCCGCTTCGGCGACGGCACCCTGGACACCCAGACGCCGGGTGACGAGTTGCCCGACCTCTACATCTACGACCCGAACGCGCCGGTCATGAGCGAGGGTGGCCATTCCTGCTGTGTCGAGGAACTGACGCCGATGGGCCCGGCCTGCCAGTGCCAGCGTGAGAAGGCCAAGGGCCTGCTCGTCTACACGACAGCTCCCCAGGAGCGGGATGTGGACGTGGTCGGCGATGTGACGCTGACCCTCTACGCGGCCTCCTCGGCCGCAGACACCGACTGGACCGCGCGCCTGTGCCTGGTCGACGAGGACGGCTGCTCGCGCAACCTGCAGGAGGGCATCGTGCGGGCCGCCTTCCGCGAGTCCCTGACCACGCCGCAGCCCATCACCCCGGGCAAGGTCTATGAGTACGTCATCGATCTGGGTCCGGTGTCGGCTCGCGTCCCGGCCGGGGCGCGGCTGCGCATCGACGTCACGAGTTCGGACTTCCCGCAGTGGGCGCGGAACTCCAACTCCGGCTACCCCGGCGACGGAGTGCCTCAGGTGGCCACCCAGACCGTCCTGCACACGGCGGAGTATCCCTCCCACCTCACGCTGCCGATGGTCCCCGCATAGACGGAAGCACCATCTCAATCGTTCACGGAACATGCGGACCGAGTGGCGGCCAGCAGTGCCTTTCGGTGGCCCGGGATGGGAATCCGAGCCCAGTGATACCGGGAGGCCCTGTTTCGCCCGCCCTCCGCAGCAAGGGCGGCGCGAAGCTGACCGACAGGTCCGTGCCGAACCGTCGCAGGAGGCCGCGTCGTCCACGCCGCAGGCGTATCTGCGACGCTGAGCCGCCCGCGATCAGCCCGCAATGGAGCCCAGGCGCCCACGTCGGCGGCTACCAGGCCGCCGTCATCGCCCTGCAAATGGGCATGCAACAGCTCCGCGCGCTGCTGCAACACCGGCGAGCAGCACCCGCTGATCCCGAGCTCCGGCAGCAACCCCGCCCGCACACTTGCCGGCAGCAAAAATCATCCAGTTTTGTCATTTCAGGAGAAGCCATGTCCCCATCCACATCGGTGACCGCAGGCGTACGGCCGCCGGAACTTGCCAGGCCCGCCAACGGCCGACACTGCGGACAAGCAGCGCCCGAACGCCTGCCGGACCTCAAGCTCCCCGGCCAGGGACGGCACCGCCGCCCCGCGGTTCTCAACGCCCCCGGAAATCGGACGTGAGCCGAGCACCCGCCCGCGCTTGGCTTCCCTCCCGGGACCGGCGTACAGACGGCAGACACCTCGAGGGAAGCCGCCGCATCCACACCGACGTCTTCCCGGATCACCATCGACGCCTCAACACCGCCCATGACACCGACACGAGCATCCTCGCCCCGCCCTGCCCCGGCAGTGCCACCAGCCCTCACACCCCACCCGGCCCTGCCGACAGAAACAAGAGTTGAGTTCGAACGACATGTCTCGAGAAGTACGACGATGAACGAACCCCAGGCCGACGCCACCGTGGAGATCCTGCCCCCTCGCGACGTACCCCTGGGCGGGCCCCGGGCGATGAACGTGCGGCGCACTCTGCCGCAGCGATCCCGATCGCTGATCGGTGCATGGTGCTTCGCCGACTACTACGGTCCGGACGAGATAGCGGTCACCGGCGGCATGGATGTCGCACCGCATCCCCACACCGGGCTCCAGACCGTCTCCTGGCTCTTCAAGGGTGAGATCGAACACCGCGACAGCCTGGGGACGCTCTCGATGATCCGACCCGGCGAGCTCAATCTCATGACCGGCGGACACGGCATCTGCCACTCGGAGGTCTCCACCGCGAACACCGACGCCCTGCATGGCGTGCAGTTGTGGGTGGCGCTCCCGGACCGGTGCCGCGACACCGGCCCCGACTTCCACCACTACGTCCCGCGGACCACCCCCCTTGACGGAGGCGACGTCAAGGTGTTCTTGGGCTCCCTCGCCGGTGACACCTCACCGGTAACCACTTTCACCCCCCTTCTCGGCGCCGAACTTCGTCTGGACCCCGGTGCGACCGTCACCCTCGCGGTCGACCCCGCCTTCGAGCACGGTCTCCTCGTCATCAGTGGGGACGTCTCCCTGGCCGGCACTCGGCTGATCCCGCCCCATCTCGGCTACCTCCCCTTCGGCAGGGACGCCTTGACCGTGACCAACCACTCGGACGCACCCGCGGTGGCCATGTTGCTCGGCGGGCCCCCCTTCGGCGAGGAGATCCTCATGTGGTGGAATTTCGTCGGCCGTACCCAGGAGGACATCGAGAAGGCCCGCGAGGACTGGATGAACGGCACCCGCTTCGGCGAGGTGATCGGGTATCCGGGGGATCCCCTTCCCGCGCCCGCACTCCCGCGGGTGCCCATGAAGCCGCGATCCTGACACGCCCGTTCCGGCAAGCCGCGGTGCAGGAACTCCTCGGTGGGCGGGCAGAGCACCGCTCATCCCTTCCGGCCCCAGGGTGGTGCCGCCGCCCACGTGTCTGCCAAGGCTGGCGTGGCGGGCCTGACGAAGGTTGCGGCGATCGACAACGGAAAGCACGGCGTCCGGGACAATGCTGTCGCACCGGGTGCGATCGACACTCCGATGCCGCGTGCGGCGCTCGACGCAAGAGGTACGAAGGGTGGGGAGTTCGCTCCCGAGCTGAGTCTTCTCAACCGCTTGGGCAGGGTCGCGAAATCGCCCAGGCCAGTCTGTGGCTCGCGTCCGATACATCCTCTTACGTCACCGGCGTGACCGTCCTGCTGGATACAGGCTGCTCCAGCCGGTGATCTGGTCGTCCGAACGCCGCTCGCTCATGGAGCCATGGAGCGTATGCCCGCGATCGAGGAGTCATGGGTGCGCCGCCGACCGGTCTCCTCGCCGGCACGGAAACGGTCGCCGCGAGATGAGGGAACCCCCAACCGACGCGGGGCATCGGCTTCCTGAGCCACTCGGCACCGGACAGATCGAATGGTCCAGCGGCTCGTGCCGGCGCTGAGGTGAGAAGTCGATTCTGGTTCACCCACACCACCTCAAGTCGGGGGTTCCGGTGGATTTGCATTTATTGCAGTCGATCAAGACCTGCGATGCCTTTCACCGTACTTCTATGCAATCCGAAAGATTGACCTGTGTGGAGATTTGTATGAAGCGTTCGGGTTCTCCCTCGGCCACGGTTGCCGTTCTTGCCGTCACCAGCCTGCTGGCGACGCTGCTGCAGACGATGGTCATCCCGTTGGTCCCTGACTTTCCGGCCCTCTTGAACGCCTCGCCCACGGACGCATCCTGGGTCGTCACCATCACGCTTCTGACCGGTGCGATCGTCACGCCCGTCAGCGGGCGCCTCGGTGACCTGTTCGGCAAGCGGCGCGTACTGCTGGTAACACTCGCTGTGACCATCGTCGGTGCGGTGATCTCCGCTCTCACCAGCTCCCTGTGGCCGATGGTGATCGGCCGTGGGCTGCAGGGCTCCGTGATCGGGGTCATCCCGCTCGCCTTCGGCCTCTTCCGGGACGCACTTCCGCCTCGACGGATCGGCGGGGCGATCACGCTCCTGAGTGCGACGCTGGGTCTCGGTGCTGCGGTTGGGATACCCCTGGCCGGCCTGATCGTCGAACACTTCGAATGGAACGTGCTCTTCTGGGGAGCGGCTGGGCTGGGGCTGCTCTGCACTCTCCTGATCGTGCTGGTGGTGCCGGAGTCGCCGCAGCGCGCCGAGGGGCGCTTCGACGTAGTCGGTGCTGTCGGGCTGACTGCGGGACTGATCGGCCTGCTCCTGCCGATCGTCAACGGCGGGCAGTGGGGTTGGGGCAGCACCCGCACGCTCGGCCTTGGCGCAGCGGCCGTCGTCGTCCTGCTCGGCTGGGGCTGGCACCAATTGCGTACCGCCTCCCCCTTGGTCGACCTGCGAGGCTCCGCACGGCGACCGGTGCTGATGGCCAATCTGGCCACTGTCTCGGTCGGGTTCGCGATGTTCACCATGCTCTTCGCGTTCCCGCAGGTCCTGCAGGCACCGACCGCCACCGGCTACGGATTCGGACAGAGCCTGGTGCGTTCGGGGCTCGCTGTCGCCCCGAACGGAGTGGTGGCGCTGCTGCTTACTCCCGTTGCGGCCCGCCTGATCACCCGGTACGGGGCTCGCTCGTCCATGTTGCTGGGAGCCGTCGTCGTCGCCGCCGGCTACGTCTTTGTCGCGCTGAGGATGGAAAGCATCGCCGTGTTCGTCATCGCCTCGGGCGTCATCGGGGCCGGCGCCGGCATCTCGGCTGCGGCCACGACAAAGCTGATCACTGATTCAGCCCCGGTGACCGACACAGCCTCGGCCAACGGAGTGAACGCCCTGATGCGCTCGGTGGGAAGTGCCGCCTCAACCGCGGTCCTGCCCGTGATCCTGGCACACGCCACAATCACGGTCGGCCCGGCGACGCTGCCCTCGGCGGACGGGTTCCGGACCACATTTTACGTCGGCGCTGCGGCGGCCATCGTCGCCCTGGTTCTCACGGCACTCGTCCCAGCCTCTACGCCGACGTCCGGCGTCCTGGCGAGACAGCACTCGACGCCTGTTGCCAAGCCTGACGGGGGCGTGCTCGCACGGCGGTAGCCGACGGGGTGAGGTTTCCCGAGCCGGGTGGTTGGAGCTCGTCACACGCTCTTGTTGAGGTGTGCCGGTCGAGCGTGACCCATCTGATGATCTGGCCGCTCGGGAGGATGTGAGGACTCGGCCGTGGATCGGGTGGGCGTCTCGCGGACGGCGTGTGGGTGGCCGGCAGACCGACACCGCCAGCAGCAGGTAGGAATCCCGGTGCCCTGTAGCTACTGATAGCGCCACACTGTCACAATGGATCACGTGAAGATCGCCAGGGAACTGGTGCGGAACCATTTCCCTGAAGCCCGGGCCGCCTTCCTGGCCGGCAGCGTACTGACACACCGCCGCACACACACCTCCGACCTTGACATCGTGGTGCTGCTGGCGGGCCCGCCTGCTCCCTTCCGCGAGAGCCTGGTGCATGAAGGCTGGCCGGTGGAACTGTTCGTCCAGACTGAGGCCGACTGGCGTCTCTTCGCCGAGCGGGAGACAGCGGCCCGTAAATCTCCGCTGCTGGCCATGTGCGCGGAAGGCATGCTGCTGGTCGATGCGGACGGGCTCGGAGCTGCACTGCAGGCGGAATCCCGGGAACGGTTGGCAGCGGGGCCTCCTCTCGCGTCAGCGACAGAATTGGAAGACCTGCGGTACGCGCTCACCGACACCTTGGACGATCTTCGCGGCTGTACCGACCCGCTGGAGCGGACATACATTGTCGCCGACCTGCTGCAGCGCGCCTCAGAACTGGCCCTGCTGACGGGCGGGCACTGGCTCGGCGGCGGCAAGTGGCTCTCACGGCGACTCGCTGCAGCCGAACCCGAATTGCACAGTCGCCTGACAGCAGGCGCGGCTGCAGCGATGTCCAACACGGTCGACGGAACAGGTCACTTCACAGAAGCAGTGGCAGAAGTCCTGAACTTGGCCGGCGGCCCCCGGTGGGCTGGGTACAGCCGCAGATGAGACTGGACGACAGCCGCCATCGGCTGGGAAGTCTCGCGGCGGCGCGTTCAGGAGGCGCGCCGGTGGACGGCGAGGGGTCCTGGACAGCGGGCCACGGTCGAAGACGCCACCTCGTAGCCCACCCAGCGTATGGGCACCCTCCGTGCCCCCGGGCCAGGCTCTCGCGACCCGTACCGTACCGTCCGGTCCCTGTCACCGCCATGCCGCAAGCGTGCCCTCGCTTCAGGGAACGCATGACACGTGACCTGGACGACCCGCCCCTGTCCGGCTGGCGTTCACCGCGTTCCCACGGCCAGATCTGGCGGCATGGACGTGCCTCATCTGGGTTTTCACGGTGCCGCTTTCGGGTGCGGCGGGCGATGCGTCCGGGCGTGCCGCCCGCAGCTCGTCGGCGGCGCGAAATTCCGCACACCGCTTCCACGCTCCGGGCAGGATGCCTCTGCGCATCACCTCCTGTGCGGGCTCGCCGCCAATCCAAGCCTGCCTGATATCGATCGCGGACGACGGCAGCGCCACGAGCCTCGCCGCTCGCGCGGACTCAGCCGCGCACAGGCGCTCGCGTTGGCCGAGCGCGTCGGCCAGATCGCCGTACAGCTCACGGACGAGGGCTGGCTGGCCGCCGCCGACATCGATCCCTCTGTCTGGCCGGATGACGCCCTCGCCCTGCTCGACCAGGGTGCCGACCGCCCGCCGTGGGCGCGTCAATTCGCGGCGGACCCGGTCCGTGCGCGCCGGGAGAAGCCGACGGCCTGCCCTGGCCTCCCGTCCGACGTGGTCGACACCCTCGCGGCGGACCCGGAGGTACACGTCGTCGCCGAGCTCGCGTTGTGGACCACCCCGGCCTGCTGCCTGCCGGTCCCGGACGATGTCGGGCAGCCCGATGACCGCGGCCAGCAGTGTGAGGCCTGCGTCTGCGAGAAGGCTCTTCTGCCCGCCCGCACACGAAGTCTTCGCGACCGCCCGCACCATGACCGTCGATCACATGTGCGGCCTGTGTGAAACCCTACCGTGCGCGGGCTTGTCGCCGCGGAAGACGGCGAGCACCCCGACGCCCTAACCTGTGCCCGGCACGGCGTTCGTTGTCCCCGCGGTCGAGCACCGCTCACCGAGGGGCCCGAACCGAATCAAATCCCTGGGGGACTAATGAACTCCATCATCCGTAAAGCGGCGAACCTCGCCGTCGTCGCCGGTGCGGTCGCGGCCGCGTCCATGGCCGGTGCCCCGGCCGCAAACGCGGAGCCGGTCCAGCACGGCTGCGCGTACCCGTACGTCTGCTTCTACGTGAACCAGGCCGCCGTCACTGCTGGCCACCCCGCCGCCAAGTTCCAGGTCATCACCAGCGGATTCCAGGGCGTCACGTCCCGCGAGGGATACATCATCCTCAACACCCGCAACGACGACGTGGCCTATTTGCGCAGCAACGCGGGCACCCTCTGCGTCGGACCGAACACGACCACCGTGATGAGCCCCGGCCTCACCGTCAATGGCGTGAAGATCTCCAGCAGCGCGACCTGCTGACCCCGCGGCGGGGCGCGCCCGTTACGCGCCCCGCCCACTCCGCGCACAGCCGACCTGCGCGGCACGCCCCTCTCATCCTGTCCCCGCGACAGGCCGCAGAACTCGCCGATGATGTAGATGCGCCACGATGACGCGGGGATGTGTCATCGCGTTGCCTCAGAGCCGTAAGCCGGAAGATGCCGCCTATGACCGCTGCGAACGGCAGGGTGCCGACGGGGTCTCTGGGCGCCGGGACCTGGATGATGTAGAAGAGTGCTCCCACGACGACCCCTGTGCCGGCGGGATACTTTGCGGCCCATCGGCGGGTGGACGGGCGTGGATCCACTTGACTCCTCGTGCGGCCAGGTCGTTGGTGTAGTAGCCGATGGTGGCGCCGGAGGCCTGGGTGGTGGTGCGGCCGAATGCGTCGTAGACGGTGCCGGCGGTGGTGAGCCGGTCGGCGCTGTCGTAGGTGTACGGCGTGGTGGTGGCGCCGGTGGAGGTGCAGGCCGCGCCGGCGCCGCTGGTGGCGACGGCGAGGGCGGTGCGGTTGGTGTTGTTGTCGAAGGTGTAGTCGCGGCGGGTGCAGGCTCCGCCCGGGGCAGTGTCGTCTGCCCGGGTGAGGCGTCCGGTCGCGTCGTAGGTGTAGCTGCGGTCGCGGCTTTGCCCTGCGGAGTTGGTGTCGGCGACGACCTGGCCGTGGACGCTTTCGCTCGTCTTGTCGGAGGCGATGACGGTGCTGTCGCCGTCCTTGGTGTAGATCCGGGACGTTGCGGCGCCGGTTTCGTTTTGGGCAACGGTCAGGGTGTAGCCGTCGGCCAGGGACTCGGTGGCCAGTTCGCCGTCCGCGTCGTAGGTCGCGGCGAAGGTGCCGGCGACTGAGCCGGCGCGGGAGGTTTCCAGGCCGCGCGGGTCCTTGGCGGTGTCGCAGGTGTAGGTGGTGGTGGACGGTGCGGAGTCGGTGGACTTCACCAGGCGGCCGAGCGGTTCAGGTCTTTCACTTTGCTCGATAATCGAACATACGCTCTCATCGCGGGTATGGACGCCACCTCCTTCCCCCGCGACCGCGTCCAGGCCCAGACCGCCTGGTACGCCACGTACCGGGACCTCGCCCACACCCCGGCCACCCACGGCACCGCCTCGCAGCGGCGGCGCCTGCAGGAGCTGTCCCGGCAGATCGCCGCACACCCGTACTGGCATGGTCCGGCCGGGACGCCGGCGGCCCGCATGGCACTGAAGGAACTCGCCCGGCAGCAGGCCCACGCATGACGCCCGGCGCCGAGCGGCGGCCCGCCGCTGGGCGCTGGTGCGTGCCCATCGCGAATGGGTCGCCACGTACGCGGAGGAACCCTCAGTGCGCGAACTCGCCGCAGCAGTCGGCCTGTCCCCGTCGACGGTCAGCCACCACCTGGCCCGCATGCGGGCCGCGGGGCACCAAAGTCGCAACCCGGGGATGGCACAGCCGCCGGTGCCCGCAGTGCGGCCACTGACGCCACCCACGTGCCGCGCGACAGTGCGGGCCTGGCGCCGTTGATAGGGCACCCCAGAGCCGGACTCCGGGCTCCTCAGCCTCCGGGGCCCGGCGCAATCCCCCAGTGCTCGCCTGCGAAGCCGTCCGGGCGACCGCAGGCCGGTGTGGCTGTGGCGCATGACGGCGTGCATTCCGCATGAGGGCGGGCCTACGCTCTGACTGCGGCCATCGCACTGGTCTTCCGGCTCCACCCTCCGTTGTTCACCGGTGGCCGCGCCCCGTCCCACCACCAACTGGCCAGCGAGCCATAGTGTCGGTCCAGGACCGCGTGAAAACGTCCGCGGGAGGTCGTCTCGCGGCTGCGCAGAGCGTCGGGCAAGCTGTTAGGTGTCCTGTGACGACGTGGGCCGGCCAGGGCTGCGGGCAGGATGACCCGCTCCAGTGCAGGCCGCAGAGCGAGAACAGAGGAGACCGTGCCCGACAGCATGCACGGGGGTGGGCCGCCCCGGCTGGTCATCGGCCGCCGCGTGGCCGACGGCATCCGTGTAGTCACCGTGCGTGGCGCGCTCGACTACGACGTCAAAGGCGCCTTCAGCGACGCCCTGTTCTCCCCGGACAGCGCGGCATCACCGCTGCGGATCGTGATCGACCTCAGCGGCGTGACCTTCATGGACTCCGCCGGCCTCAGCGTCCTGATCGCCACCCACCACACGGCCGCCTATGAGCAAGGCTGGCTGCGCATCGCCGGCGCACCACCGCCCGTCCAGCGTCTGCTGGAACTGACCGGCGTCGACAGACTCATCCCCTGCCACCCCACCACCGAACACGCCCTCACCACGCCCTGACCCGCACCTGCATGGTCGGGCCCGTGGTCGGCCGTCCGGCATCACGCCGTGACGCCTGCCGGTGACGGCGAGGCTGTCGTCGGGGTTCAGCGGCTGCGCATGGACAGTACGGAGAACATGCCCGGGTGCTCCCGAGGGACCGGACGCGATCGAACTCGACGAAGACGGCGCGGAGGAGTGGAGCCCTCAACCCGGGCAGGCCGATCAGCCTTGTATGGAGCGTGTCCATTCCCGCGCCTGTCGGGGCCGGGCCGTCTGTCGCGAACGCCTCAGCTCCACGTCCCGCAGCGGCCCAGAGTCGCATCAGTCGAGGGCGTGGCTACGGCCGGTCTGCAGGATCTCGTCGGAGAGCTCGGGCTCGACGCGGCGTAAGGCGCGGGCGAGCATCAGCGCGCCGACCATTTCGCTGAGCAGGCGGATGGCCCTGTGGCGGGCCTCGGCCGGGTCGAGCTCGTGGCCCTTCTCCTCGGCTTCGCGCAGGAACTCGGCGGCGAAGCCGGTGAGGTAACCCTCGACGCCTTCGGCGTACGCGCTCTGCACTGCTTCGCTGTGCCGTGCGGCGTCGGTGACCAGGGAGGCGGAGGGACAGCCGCCGTCCGGGGCGTCACGGTGCGCGGTGGACAGATAACCGGCCACCACCTGCTCCAGCGGAGAGCCGGCCTGGCCCGGACCGTCCTCGATCGTCCGGGCCAGGCCCCCGAGCGAGGCGGCGTAGGCGGCGCCGTACACCTCCACGGCCAGGTGGTCCTTGGAGGCGAAGGGGTTGTAGAAGCCGCCGTGGGTGAGTCCGGCTTCCTTCATCAACTCGGCGATGCCGACCGCGTCGATGCCCTGCGAGCGGAACATGCGGCTCGCTGCTTCGAGGATGTTTACGGAGGCAGCAGCGAGAAGCGGGCCCAGTTCCTCCTCGACATCCTCGACGCCGTCAGTGACGTGTGGGACAGCGACCGCATCAGCGTGAAGATGTCCCCGGGCTGGAACAACGGAACCACGTTCACCGCGGACGAGGGGACACTCGCCGCCTACGACCAGTTGTTCAAGAAGCTCAACGACAGCAACCTGGCATACCTGCACCTCCTGGGCACCCCCGGCACCATCGAGGAGCGCATCGCCCTCTTCTCCCGCTACCGCACCCACTACCTGGGCGACATCGTCGCCAACCTCGGCTTCACCCAGGCCCTCGGCAACGAGATCCTCGACCACGGAATCATCAACGCGGTCTCCTTCGGCGCCCCCTTCATCGCCAACCCCGACCTGGTCGAACGCTTCGCGCAGGGCCACCCGCTGGCCGACGGCGACCGGGACACCTACTACGCCGGTCACACCGAGGGCTACACCGACCACCCCGCCTTCACGGCCAACTGAGCAAGGAAGATCTCCGTGAGCAGCAACATCCGAGCAGTCGCCGGGACGGACGTCACGGCCGTGTCCGTACAGCCGCTCGCAACGACCCGGACGCCCGCCGACGCCGCATTCGATGGCAGCCAGGACCGGGCCGGGTGTGTCGAAGAACGGCATGAAGCTGGCTGAACCACAGGACGGCGGCCCGTCGCGCACACGGGGACGCGTCACGAAGCCGCGGGATGACTGGGTGGGCGGATATGTGCCGGGCCGCCCACAGACGACAGCCGCACCCGCAGTCACCGGCAGATGTGCCGGTGACCACCAGACACCAGTGACGGCGACAGGAGGCCTGGGCATCCGGATGCCGCAGCCGCCGCGCCCAACGGCCTGCCGGCATGCCTGCTTCGAAGACGCCCGCACCCGTGCGGATCGGCCGTCTGCGTGAGACGGCCAGGACGTAGCCGATCTGTCGGCTCTCCAGCTCGGCGCTCAGGTGGGGATCGCCGCCGTAGACCTCGTCACCGGTGACCCATGCGGCCGATACGCCGGCGTCCAGGGCCTGGGCGATCATCTCGGTGGCCAGGGCGAGCTTGGTGGCGAACCTCAAGTCCTCTGGGATTCCAGCGGCCCGGCACCGGTTGGGGTCCTGCGTCCAGGAGCGCGGGACGTACAGGCGCCGGTCGATGGCAGCATGCCCGGCTGGGGAAGAGTAGACGAGGTAGACGGCGACTTGGGCGTTCTCGATGCGGCCCGCGGTGCCGGTGTACTGACGTTGCACACCGACACTCGCGGTTCCCTGCTTCAGATCGCCGGTCTCGTCGACCACCAGGACGGCGTCCTGGTGGTCGAGGTGCTCGACCACGAAGTCCCGTATGTCGTCATGGACTCGGTCGGCGTCCCAGGATGCACGGCTGAGCAGGTGCTGCATACCGGCTGGGCTGGCGTCACCGACGTGCTCGGCGATCGTCCAGCAGTTCTTCCGCGGCAGTTCCGCCAGCAGGCCCAGCACGAATGCCCGCGCCCGGCGGCGAGGCTCCACCCGGGCGAACCGGCCCGCCACCCGCGCCACCAGGTTCTCGAACACGGGCTGCCATCGGGCAGGGTCTACGCTGTGGCCTGCGGTCCCAGGGTGATCTTCGTCTGTCCACACAATCGACGATGATCACGGTGGCCGTGTCGGTCTATGCCATCCAGCAGTACAGGCCCGCTTCCCCTTCACCGATGGCACGCGCGAGGCCAGCCACGCCACTCAGGATCCAGGCGGCAATCTCGTGGTCGAAGGCCTCGCCGTCCGCCGCTCGCTCAGCAACCCACAGCCGGCTGACCTCGACAAGCCGGTGCTCGTCAGCGGCGGCAAGCGCGTCCTGGAGGACCCGGGAAGCGGCGAGGACCACCGGGCCCTCACCGTCGCCAGGATCGGCAACGAACTCGGGTTCGTCAGCGGCGACGAGTTCTTCGAAGCTTCGACCAGTGAAGATGCTCTCCCACTCGATGAGAGCCTCTTCGGCGTCGAAGTTGCCGAACGTCAGCGAGTCGAAGACTCTATCCGGGCCGCCTTGCGCGACGGCAGCGGCAGCCTCGTTGTCCGGCGCCACGAAGAACTTGATGACGATGCTCACCTGGGCATAGTGCCCACTCCACACTCACGGGTCCACCCGTCGAAGGTCACCAGAGCGCAGCCAACCAGACCGAGTCGCCCTTGTGCCCGATCGCCAAGATCAAGATCTACAGCTGGAGCACTAACCGGGAACCGGCATGGGGCCGCGGCGCATGCCAGCCGGTGGACTTTGTCGGAAAGCCGTGCGCAGGAGACCGCGTGCACGGTTTGCAGTGGCGGGGACTTGGAAACGGAGCTTCAGCCACCGCGCCGGTCCCCACCGCGGACCGCTCCGAGCAGCGTGACGTCGAGGAGGGCCTCCAGCTGGGAAACCGTCCGCTCGGGATCTTCAGCAAGGATGGTTTCCATGCCCAAATCCGCAGCAGGTGGGAGGTAATGGCGGCTGTCGTCGACGAACACGCACGCCTCACCTGGGAGTTCCATCATGTCCAGCATGAGCCGGAAGATCGAAGGGTCCGGCTTGCGAATGCGGTGATGCTCTGAAATCAGTATCGCATCGAATCGCTCGTCAAGATCGTAGCCTTCGTAAAGGTTCCACGGCGTAAGTCCGACGCTGTTCGAGAGAACTCCCACCCGCACTCCTGCCTCTCGGGCCGCTTGCGCTGCATCTAGCATCAGAGGCTCGGGACGTAGGTCGGAAAAGATCCTTTCCATGAGGCTGTCTGGTCGGACACCAAGACTCTTCGCAGCATGCGCGTTCCACTGATCTTGCGTGATGTCGCCCCGTTCCAGCTCGTGTGTGACGCGGGTTCCCTCGGGGTCGAGGTACAAGGCGTTGACAACACTGCCCTCAGCCAGCCCTTCGCGCTGCTCGAAGGCCAGGACGGCGGGGAGCAACGGGGTGGTGAGGACGCCGCCGAAGTCGAGAATCAGACCCGTACGGTTGGTCATGCGAGAGCTCCAGTTGAGATCAAGATGCGCGTGCCTGGACGACGGTGCGGCCGGCGGCGATGCCGACCGTGACCTTGTCACCGGTGATGAGAGTGACCGTGTGCGTGCTGCCGTTGCCGGGTGAGCGCGGTACGGCGCCGACGGGCGGCAGCGAACTGGTTGGGCCCACGGGTCGGCAACAGTGACTTCGACGCCTGCCGGCGCTACCACGCCGAGTGCGGATGCCTCCGCACCCACGCGGCTCGTCACCACGACCAACTGCGCCTCTCAGGCTGATCAGCGAGGCCGGTCGCTCACAAACGCACCCGCCGACCAACTACTTGGCGAGCATGCCGCCGTCGACGACTATCTCCGCGCCGGTGATGTAGGAGGAGTCGTCGGAGGCCAGGTACAGCACGGTCTGGGAGACCTCGCGGGGGTCGGCCATGCGGCCCATGGGCACGAGGGCCGCGATGGCTTCCTTCTGCTCCTCGGTGATCTGGGTGGCCATCATTTCGGTGAGTACTCCGCCGGGGTGGACGGAGTTGACCCGGATACCCTGGCGCGCGTACTCCACGGCGGCGGCCTTGGTCATGCCGCGGACTGCCGCCTTGGAGGCGGTGTAGGCGATGTTGGGCGTGCCGGGTGCGTGGGCCATGCCCGCGACCGAGGAGATGTTCACGATCGAGCCGCCGCCGGCCGCGATCATGCCGGGGATCACCAGGCGCATGCCGTAGAAGATGCCGTGTTCGTCCACGGCGATGGTGCGCAGGTAGTCCTCGATGCTGAGCTCGGTGGTGAAGGCGTTCGGTCCGGCGATTCCGGCGTTGTTGACCAGGACGGTGATCGGGCCGAATGCCAGGGTGCCCTGCTCGACGACGGACTGCCACGAGGCGGCGTCGCTGACGTCGTGCTGAAGGTAGAGCACCTGGTCGCCGAAGTCGCGGATGAGGTCGACGCAGCCTTCGGCGCGGATGTCGGTGGCGATGACCTTCGCCCCCTCCTCGGCGAACAGCCGAGCGTGGGTGGCGCCCATGCCGGCGGCGGTCCCGGTGATGAGCACGACCTTGTCTTCCAGGCGCTTCATTGTTCCTCATTTCCTTCCCGGCGGGGTGCCGGGGTGAGTGGGCGGTGATTGGTGACCCTCGCTCATATCAAGGGCCATACAGGGGCAACGGGTGTTTCCTCGGCGCGAGGTACCAGGTCTGCTCGCCGACGCGCGCTCGAGGATCTCGCTGACGGCCACCCGGCGGCCCCGGGTGGCGATGCAGGAGATCGCGTCGGCGGTGTCCTCAGGGCGCAGCAGCCCGGGGCCCTCGATCTGGCGCTTGATCGCCTGCCGTACGCCGTTGCCCGGCCGGGCCGTCGACCAGCGCCTTGGGGCGGGTGCGGCCCGGCCCCGGACCGGGTGGTTCAGTGCTGGTGGCCGACGTAGTCCAGGTAGCCGGCGTCGCCGCCGCCGTACCAGGTGTCGCGGTCGGCCTCGTTCAGGGGGGCGCCGGTGCGCAGGCGCTCCACCAGGTCGGGGTTGGCGATGTAGGCGCGGCCGAAGCTGATCAAATCGGCGCCGCCCGCGAGCCACTGGTCGGCCCACGCCCGGTCGGTGTACCGCGGACCGAACGCGCCGCCCGGATTGACGATGAACGTGTTGGGCCATGCCTTGCGCAGCGCGAGCAGCACATCGTCCTCCTTGGTGGCGGCGATGGCGTGGATGTAGGCGAGACCGATCGGTGCGAGCGCGTCGACCAGGGCCGAGTAGAGCTGCGGGACGTCCTCTTCGACCATCTCCCAGACCTGGCCCCCGGGGGAGACGCGGATGCCGACGCGGTCTGCGCCGATGGCGTCGGCGACCGCCTCGGCCACCTCGACGGCGAAGCGGATGCGGCCCGTGACGGAACCACCGTAGGCGTCGGTGCGCTGGTTGGCGTTCGAGGACAGGAACTGCTGGATGAGGTAGCCGCTGGCGCCCTGCAGTTCGACACCGTCGAAGCCCGCGTCGATCGCGCGGCGCGCCGCGTCGGCGAACGCCTGTACCTGATCCCTGACCTCCTGCGCCGAAAGGGCGCGGGGGACGGGAGCGGGCAGGAGCCCCTTAGGGCCGGTGAACACGTCGGCGTTCAGGGCGATCGCGGACGGTGCGACAGGATGCTGGCCGGCAATCTCGGGGTGGCTGACCCGCCCCGCGTGCAGCAGCTGTGCGAAGATCCTCCCCCCGTTGGCGTGTACGGCGGCGGTGACCGTCCGCCATGCGGCGACCTGCTCGTCGTTGTGGAGTCCGGGGGTGTTAGGGGCCGACTGTCCTTGCAGGCTGGGCTGGGTGGACTCGGTGACGATCAGTCCGGCGGTGGCGCGCTGGGCGTAGTACATCGCCATCGACGGCGTCGCCAAGCCGTCCGAGGTGGCCCGGTTCCGGGTCATCGGCGACATCACGATGCGGTTGGGCAGCTTGAGGCTTCCGAGCTGGAAACCGTCGAAAATGCTGATCACAGTCGTCCTTCTTGCCCTTGCGGTGGTCGAGCCGTTCACGGGTACGCTAAAACCTGACGTTGACGTCAGAGGCAAGGTCTGTGGCCTGTCTCACACGGGAGGCATCGATGCGCATCGGCGAACTCGCCGCCAAGGCAGGGGTCAGCGTGCGAGCCCTGCGCTACTACGAGGAACAGAACCTGCTCGCCTCCGAGCGCAGCCCGGGTGGGCAGCGGCACTATCCGGACAGCGCGGTCAAGCAGGTCCGTCTGATCCAGGAGATGTACCAAGCAGGGCTCCCGAGCAAGTCGATCGC
Source organism: Streptomyces sp. NPDC059582 (assembly GCF_042735715.1). NCBI lineage: Bacteria > Bacillati > Actinomycetota > Actinomycetes > Kitasatosporales > Streptomycetaceae > Streptomyces > Streptomyces sp. NPDC059582. The sequence continues at coordinate 515 of NZ_JBHWCC010000026.1, read as the reverse complement.
GGAAATCCTGCCGTATCTCGCGACCGGCATGGTGACGCCGCCGCTGCTGGAGCGGCTCGCGGCCGAGAGAGACCGCATCGACCAGCAGATCGACGCCCTGATCGCAACCCGCGAAAGGCTCGACGCCGGCATCGCCGAGTCCGCCGCGAACGCGGCCGCGGGTGCGCCGTGCCGCCTTGCGTGAGCGGCGTTCCTTCCAAGCGGCCTCCGGACTCCGGTGGGCTGGCGGCACAACAGACGGCTCGCGCGTACCCACCGAGCGCCGGGCGACGCCCACCCGGGCCTGGCGGCCCAGGTCGCCGTGCTGCGCCGCCGTCAGCTGCTCGGCCTTCCGCAACTCTGCTCGTCTCGTTGGCCGTCCGTGTCACCTGGGGCGGAAGGACCAGCCGACCCGCGACACCTGACACGGCGGCGACGACGCCGACTGCCTGGACCACGTCCACGAGCACCGATCCAGCGAGTCCCGGGCCGGGCCGCACCCGCCGCAAGGCGCTGGGGCACCCCGACCTCCTGGT
>NZ_JBHWCC010000025.1:0-130978 GCF_042735715.1 Streptomyces sp. NPDC059582 | reverse complement strand
CCCCGGTGTCGAGCGCGGCGGATCCGCCGTCGTCGCGGTCCGCCGGCGGATCCGGCGGGGACCACCGGCCGCCCAGAGGGCCCCGGCACGAATCAGCCGGCCGCCAGCAGTGCCGCCAGCGCCGCCACCGTGTCCGGGTGACGGTCCACCAGCGCCAGTCCCCGCGGGCCGGGATCCGCCGGCTCCCAGGTCCCCGCGCAGCCCAGCAGCCCGGCCACCGCGTCGCACGTCGCGGGGTGGGCGGCGAGCAGCGCGACGCCCTGGCCGGTGTCCGCGCCCCGCGCCACGGCCCGCGTCTCCGTCCGCTCCCGCCACGGCGGGACCCACTCGTCCAGTGCCGCGAGCCGGCCCGGAAAGATCCGGCCCGCCTCCCGGATCAGCAGCGGCGCCAGCTCGGAGCCGCCCGAGCGCAGGGTGGTGATCAGGGTCGGCAGCCACGGCAGGAGCACCGGGTCCGGCAATCGGGCGAACGCGTTCGACACCGCTTCCACGACGAAGTCGGTGAGGCCCGGTACCGGCTCCAGGGCGTGCACGAAGCCGCTGAGGTAGCGCGGATAGGCGGGCACCACCAGGGGGTTGCCCAGCAGAGCGTCGCACCGCGCCCGCAGGTCCGCGCGGGACAGACGGCCGAGCTGCGTCTGGGCCGCCCACAGCAGCGCCGTCCGCGACGGATCCTCCGGGTGCGACTGCGCGACCGCCAGTTCCAGCTGGGTCCGGTCACAGCCCAGCGACAGGGCCAGGCTCTCCATGCCGAACAGGAAGCCGAGCATCGCGGCGACCTGGCGAACGGTCGCGTCCTCGTCGGTGAACGCCGTCGGCAGCAGGGTGCAGTAGTGCGCGTACCCGGCCTTGACGAAGGACTCGATCCACGGCGGCAGCACCGGCTCGCTGGTGCGGTAGTACGCCAGCAGCCGGCGCACCCGGCGCAGCACCTCCGGCGCACCGTCGACGCTGCGCTCGGCCGCCAGCACCTCCAGGGCGCGGGTGCCCAGTTCGTCGGCGAGACGACGGCTGCGCAGATACAGCGTGGCGTCCTCGACGGCCTCCAGGACGATCGCCGCGGTGGCCTGCGGGGCGTACGCCCGACGCCGAAGGCGCTGTTCCAGGACCTGCTCGATGCTGACCCCCTCGTAGCCGAGCTCGATCAGCGCGCGCTGGTGGGTGCCCAGTGCCAGGTCCCACGACTCCTGGATCGGTCGCTCGCCCAGCCGCCGCTCCCCCATGATCGGACGCGCGGCGCCCTGCGGCATCAGACAGCGCAGCATCCACAGCACGTCGGAGCAGCGTTCCAGTTCCGGCCGGGAGGCGATGTCCAGCAGCGCCCGCTGCACACCGTTCTGCTGGAGCCTCAGGTTCAGCGGCGTGAGCCGGTCGTGCACGTCGCGGGCCAGGGGCGGCAGCGCGTCGTAGCCGACCTGGCCGACCCGGTCGCCGCCCATCATGATCTCGACGAGGCGGCGCACGTCACGCCGGCCCGGCACGGCGTCCTTCTCGATACAGGTGACGGCCGCGTCCTGGAAGTCGTACGGCGTGGGCTTGGCCCGGTCGCGCATCCCGGCGAGCAGGATCGACGTCTCGAACACCGCGATGGCGTCGGCGGTGGAGGCGAGGTAGCCGTTGCGGCGCGCGGCGCGCACGATCTCCACCGACCAGCCGAGCAGCTCGGCCTCGTCGAGCGGGTCGAGGACCGGCGGCCGCCGCAAAAAGCCCGAGAGCCGGTCGGCGGGCGGGGCGCCGGGCGCGGGAGCGGCGACGGCCTTCCTGGCCCGGGACTTCTTCGTGCCCGCCTGTCCGGCCAGGCGGAACGGCTCGACGCGGGTACGCCGTACGTTCTTCGCCCACACCGTCGCGGCGATCGAGACCGAGCCCGCGGCGAGGCCGAACTGCGCCTCGATCGCCGCGTGGCTGGACGGGATCAGGCCGTGCTGCCACTTGGTGGCGGTGCGCGGGCCGATCTCGAACGTGTCGGCGCCCCGGACGCCGAACTCCGCAACGCGGCTGGCCGCGTGGAACGCGCCGCAGACGTAGAGGCAGTCCGCCGGATCCGTGCCGGTCTCGGTCAGATGCTCGCGCATCCTCGTCCACATGTAGCGCTCGCGGTCCTCGTCCACGCTCACCCGGTGGTCGTCGCCGGGGGCGAGGCGCCGGAAGAGGCTGCCGATCAGGAGCATGACCTGCCGGTAGGTGTCGTGGTCGCTGTCGCCGAGCGGCAGCTCGACGTACTGGTGCCACCATTCCGACCAGTGCCGCACCCGGCCGTGGCGCAGCAGGTGCTCCTCCAGTTCGGCGAAGCGGGGCCGCAGGTCGCCGATCTCCACACCGACCGCGTCGCCGTGCAGCGCGGCCTCCTCCTCGGCCGGCGGGGCGTCCGGGTCGGCCGGCCCGGCGGACCGCGCCCCTCGCGCGTCCCACTGGAACACGTGGTCGGAGGAACGGTCGACGAGGACCAGTTCGACGCCCGGGGTGTCGAGTGCGTAGGCGATCGCCTGGTACTCGGCCGACGCCTCGGTGATCGGCGCGACCACCGACAGCGGCGCCCACTCGGCGGGGAAGCCGTCGGTCTGCGTCGCGAACGCCTGCACCGCCACGGGGAGGCGGCAGTTGCGCAGCTCGGTCAGCAACGGGGCCATGTCCTCGCACAGTTCGAGGTACACGACCTTCGGTTGCTTCTCGCGCAGTCTGCGGGCCATCGCGATCGCCGAGGCGGGCGAGTGGTGGCAGACCGGGAAGATCTCCAGCGGCTCGCGCACCGCCCGGTCGACGTCGTCGACGATGCCGAGGAGGATGCCCTCCAGCGCGCCGGGACCGTCGGCGAACGCCGTGGCGGCTTCCTGGAGTTGGCCACGCAGCGCGCTGAACGTGCTCTCGTCCGGGCCGCTCATGACAGGGTGGCGATCGCGTCGCGGCCGCCCTCCAGGAACTCCGCCCAGGAACCGCCCTCCTCCTTGCTGCGCGGCTCCACGACACCGTGCAGGTACTTGTTGAGGATGGCCAGGTCCTCCGGCTCACGGCGTGCCAGCGACCCCACGAGCGAGGAGGCGAGCGTGTGGGCGGTCAGCGCGCGCTCACCGAAGAAGTTGCTGTGCAGGATCGCGTCCTCGAGCACACCGATCTGCTCGGCGGTGGACAACGCGGACTCGAGCTTCTCGTCGTCGCTGCCGGCGGCGGCCGCGGAGGCCCGCAGATCGGCGAAGCTCTGGAGCAGCACGTCGAGCAGCGTCGGCGGTACGTCCAGCTCGATCTGATGCCGGCGCAGCAGTTCCTCGGTGCGGAAGCGGACGATCTCCGCCTCGCTCTTCTTGTTGGTCACCACCGGGATACGCACGAAGTTGAAGCGGCGCTTGAGCGCCGAGGACAGGTCGTTGACGCCCCGGTCGCGGCTGTTGGCGGTGGCGATGACGGAGAAGCCGGGCTTGGCGAAGACGATGTTGTCGCTGTCCAGCTCCGGCACGGAGATGTATTTCTCGGACAGGATCGAGATCAGCGCGTCCTGGACGTCGCTGGTGGAGCGGGTGAGTTCCTCGAACCGGCCGATCGCGCCGGACTCCATCGCCGTCATGATCGGCGAGGGGATCATCGACTCCCTCGACTGTCCCTTGGCGATCACCATGGACACGTTCCACGAGTACTTGATGTGGTCCTCGGTGGTGCCGGCCGTGCCCTGCACCACGAGCGTGGAGTTGCGGCTGATCGCGGCGGACAGCAGCTCGGCCAGCCAGCTCTTGCCGGTGCCGGGGTCGCCGATGAGCAGCAGCCCGCGGTCGGAGGCCAGGGTGACGATGGAACGCTCGACGAAGCTGCGGTCGCCGAACCACTTCTGCGTGATCTCCCGGTCGAGGCCGTCCGAGCGCTCGGAGCCGAGGACGAACAGCCGGACCATCTTCGGGGACAGCCGCCAGGCGAACGGCTTGGGGCCGTCGTCGATCGACTCCAGCCAGTCCAGCTCCTCGGCGTACTTCAGCTCGGCGGGGGCGCGCAACACGTCGGACATTTCAGTGCCTTTCTGCATCATGACTAAGCGAGGAACGTCTTGAGCTCGTGGACGAGCTTGCGGATGTGACCGGAGACGACCGGCGTGCCGAGGTCCTTGAACCGCTCCCGGAACCACGGGTTGACGCTGCCGCGGCCGGAGCTGGTCACCGAGCCGACGGGGATGAACCTGGCCCCGGAGCGGTGAATGGCGGCCATGCTCTCGAACAGCGGCTCGGTACGCCATTCGTAGAAGTCGGAGATCCACACCACGACGGTGTTACGGGGCTCGGCGATCTTCGGCTGGGCCAGGGCCATGGCGACCGTTCCGTCGGTGCCGCCGCCGAGCTTGGTGCGCAGCAGGGTCTCGAAGGGGTCGTGCACCCAGGGTGTGAGGTCGAGCGCCTGGGTGTCGTACGCGATGAGGTGGACGTCCACCTTCGGCAGCCCCGCGAAGATCGACGCCAGGATGGTGCAGTTCACCATCGAGTCGACCATCGAGCCCGACTGGTCCACGACCACGATCAGCCGCTGGGGTGTCGTCCTGCGCGCGGTGTGCCGGTAGTAGAGGCGGTCGACGTAGAGCCGCTCCTCCTCCGGGCTCCAGTTGGTGAGGTTCTTCCAGATGGTGCGGTCGAGGTCGAGGTTGCGGAACACCCGCTTGGGCGGGATCGAGCGGTCCACGGCGCCGACCGTCGCCTTCTCCACCTGGGTGCGCAGTACTTCGGCGACCTCGTCGACGAAACGGCGGATCAGGTCCTTGGCGTTGGCGAGGGCCACACCGGACAGGTTGTTCTTGTCCCGCAGCAGCTGTTCTATCAACGACATGCTGGGCGTCAGCTGAGCCGCCAGCCGGGGGTCGGCGAGCACCTCGCGCAGCCGCATCCGGCTGACGAGATCCGCCTCGATGGCGCCGAGCTCCGGCCCGATCGCCGGGATCAACCGGCTGAGGTCGGGCGTCGTACCGCCGCCGCCCGATCCGGTCGGGCTGACGCCCCGTCCCCCGGTGCCTCTCCCGGCCCGGCCGCCGCGCAGCTCGCCGGGCCGGCAGCCGAGGGCACGCTCCAGCCAGCCCGCGTCGGACTGCCAGCGCGACAGCTGCCCGGCGGTGACCGTGCCGGGGGCGGAGGCGAAGACGTTGAGCAACACCTTCGACACCAGAGCGGCGCGGCGGACTTCGGCGGCCCGGTCGCGGCCACCGTCGGCTTCGCCCGGCCGCGTGGCAGAGGAAGCGGGCTCGGCTTCGGGCGCGTCCTCGCGTTCGCTCGCCGTTTCGTGCTCGGGCTCGGTCCCGCCCTGGCGTTCGCTCGCGTGCCCGGGATGAGGCCCGGTCCCGCCCGGTTGGTCGCTCCCGGGTTCAGGGTCAGGCCCGGTCCCGCCCTGGTGGTCGCTCGCAGGTTCAGGATCAGGCCCGGTCCCGCCCTGGTGTCCGCTCGCGGGCTCGGGTTCGGGTACCACCATCAGGCCGTCGAACTCGGCGGCGAGTTCCGGGTGGCGCTGCACGATCGAGTCGACCGAGGCCTGCGGGTCCAGCAGCGCGGGCGGCAGACCGATGTCCTCGACGACGGCGAGGCTCGACGACTCCAGCGTCGCCTGCTCCTCGTGGTCGAAGAGACGGGCGAGGAGCCGCCAGTACAGGACTTGGCGACGGTTGTCGTCCGGGACCGCTTCCGGGTGCTGTCCGTTCGTCCGCTCGGTCATTTCCGCAGCAGCCTTCCGGCGCGCTCGCGCAGCACCACCACGGCGTCGGTGGCGGACTTCTCCGCCTTGGCGCCGGTCTTGTCGGTCGTGCCGCCGGCCCACCCCCCGGCGTGCACCGCGACGGCCTTCTTCCGCACGGTCGTCTCGACGGCTAGGGGCTGGAGGGCGAACGCCCCGGCGTCCCAGCGCAGCAGCCCGATGCACGCGCTCGACGCCGCGACGGCCTCGGGCGTGAGCGGGCCGGCGGTCGGTATGCGGTCGGTGTCGACGGCGAGCGGGTGTCCGGCGAAGGTGAACGTCAGTCCGTCGTCGGCCGGTCGGCCGTCCCCGCCGTCCCCGCCCTGCTCATGGTCCTGGTCTTGATCCTGGTCCTGGTCCTGGTCGGCGGTCCGCGCGGGCTTCCGGGCGGTGTACCCGTCCAGGAACACCGGGACGGCGATCCGGGCCGGGTGCCGGTCCAGCGGTGCGGTCGCGAGGGCCGTCGCGGCGGGCAGGGCCACGCGGGCGGTGGCGAATGCGTCGGCCGGCTCGCCCGGACGTGCCAGCTCGTCGCTCCAGATCAGGTCGCCCGCCGCGGTGATCGGCATGTCGGCGATGTCCATCGAGCGGCCTTCGCCGACGGCGGCCAGCAACGACATGTGCGGACGCAGCAGTTGCCAGACGCCGGCGCCGACGACCGTGTCCGGCTTGGGTACGGCGACTCCGGCGCGCACCAGACGGGGCCGCGTGCCGTCGGCGGGCTCGAACACCGCGTGCACCTGGGCCTGCGCGGCGGTGGCGTGTTCGTGGACGTCGACACCGAGGGGCAGCAGCCGGCCGGTGGCGGTCCCTGTGGCGGGCGCGGCGGCGGCGCCAGGCAGGGTCAGGAGCGTCGCCCGTGACCACAGGTCGGCCCAGCGGCGTACCGGGATCCGTTCCAGGGCCGCGCCCGGGCAGGACGCGGCGAGTTCGGCGGCGAACCCGTCGAGCAGTGTGGCCAGGCGGCGCAGGGACGGGTCCGGGAGCATCGCGGAGACGACCTGGGCCGATCCGGAGACCAGTTCGTGGTCGATGCCCTGCCAGCCGGTGCGCGCCAGGTCGCAGAGCCAGGAACGGGCGGCGGCGAGCAGGTTGGCGGCCTGCTGCTCGGCAGGGGCCGGGGCGGGCTCCGTGACCGCCGGCCGGCCGGTCGTCTCCTCGACGCGGGTCACGAGGGCGTCGTGGGCGGAGCCGAGGAGTGCGGTGCGGGCGGCGGCGAGGGCGACGAAGTGGTCCTCGCCCGCGGCTCCGGCCGCCGCCTCCTCCGCGGCTTCGGCGACCTTGGCGGCCAGCGGTGTGCCCGCCACCGCGTGGGCGAGTTCGGTCAGATCGTCGGCCTGGGTGGGCCGGGGGCGGAGCAGACCGCCGACGAGAGTCCGGTCGAAGGCGTCCACGGCTGCCAGGGCCTCGTCGAGCCCGGTGATCGGTTCGGCGAGCAGGTAGGTGCGCTCCGTCCCGCTCGGTCCGGGCTGCTGCGTGGGCACTCCGGTCGTCGTCGCCCTGGTCGGCGGGAACCACTGCATCTCAGGCAACGGAGCCGTGGTCGGCGCGAGTTCCAGGTAGGCGAGGTGGCGCAGGAACCGGCTGAAGACGGGAGCCGCCGCCGTGCTGTCCGCCTGCGTGGGGCGGGTGCCGGTCATGTCGGCGGTGAGGCTCTGCGCGCTCGGCTCCCCGTCCGCGGACTCGATCCGCAGATAGCGGGCGACACGCTCGGCGCCGTACTGCAACACCGCCTCGTTGACCAGGGCCCGGATGTGGTTGCAGAACGAGCCGCGCGCGCCACCGCAGGGCCGGTTGTTGTTGGTGCTGCAGGCGAACGCGTAGGTCCGGGTCGCGACCGACGAGACGTAGACCCGCTCGATGTCCGAGCCGCTGGACACCACTCCCTGCAGACGTCCGTCGGCCAGTTCGACGAACGGGACCTTGGCGAGTTTGCGCGGCCGGGCGGGTGGGATCACCCGTGCCGTGCTCGACCTCTCCCAATCTGACAACGCGCCATCTCCTTTGCGCCCAGGGGACTGTCACCCCGGATCGGCGGGACACGGCTGAACATACGGGCGACCACTGACAACGCCGATCACGGAACGGGTCGGGACCGGGGTCGGGAGCGGGAGCGGGAGCGGCGCAAGGAAATCGGTGCGAAGGCGCGGCGCGAAGGAACGGTGCGAAGGATTCGGCGCGAAGGATCGATGCGCAGGAGCGGTGCGCAGGAGCGGTCACTCCGCCGGGTAGAGGGCCTGCGCGATCCGCTGGTGCAGGTCGTGCTGCCCCTCACCCGTCGGTGTGGGGGTGGCGTCGACGACCGCGCGGGCGAGGGCGCGGAGTTTCACGTTCGTCTGCTGGGAGTGGCGGCGCAGCACACGCAGGGCGACGTCGTCGTTCACGCCGTACAGCGCCATCAGGACACCGCGTGCCACGTCCACGTCCTCCTGCGAGGCACGGGCCCGCGCGATGTCCGCGTCCGCCGACTTCTGGGCCTCCTTCTGCACCGGTTCGGTGACGTCGACGACGAAGCCCCGCAGCACGACCACGGAGCCGTCGTCGACGCGGCCGTCGGCCACCAGCACGCAGTGCAGTTCCTCCTCCTCACGGGTGAGGAGCCGGTAGTAGGTGCTGAACGGCTGCCCGGAGCCGAGTCCGCGGTCCCACACCCGGCGGATGTCGTCGCGGTCGTCGGGGTGGACGTGCCGGATCAGCATGTCGCCGGTCGCCGGAGTCTCGTCGGGGCGGTAGCCGAGCATGCGGTACATGTCGTCGGACCACCACCAGGTGTCCTCGGGCACCCGGAAGAGGAACACGCCGGTGAGCGCCTCGGCGTCGTCCGTCGAGTCGACCGGTTCCTCCGTCACCGCGGGACCTCCTGGCGGACGGCGACCGACCTGGGCCGCGTTCGACGACCGGAGTCCCGGTCCGTTCACCCGGACCGGAGTCCCGGTCCGTACGGGGAGTCTCGCATCACCACTCGTGGGGCGCCGCCCGAACTCGAGGCCGATCCGGCCCGAAGGCTGAGTCATGAACCTGCCATGATTGATGCATGTCACAGACACGGACCCGGCTGGTGGCCGCCCCGCTCCTTCTGCTGATCGCCGTCGCGGCCGCCGGATGCGCCGATCCGTCGGCGGATCCCCGTGCGGGTGGTCGGGGGGCGTCGGCGGAAGCGAAGGGCTACTGCCCGCTTCCGGAGGAGGACGGCCCGACGCCGTCCCCGTGCATCACCTTCGACTGGAACCAGCGGGTGGCCGAGAACCACGCGTACCGCTCGCCGATGCCCATCACCGCAAGGCAGAAGGAGCAGGCCGCACCGCGTGCCGAGCGGCTGGCCGCCGCCCTGGGGAAGCTCGCGGCCACCGGGACCACGCAGGACGCCCTGCGCGCCGCGGCCGCCGAGGCGCTCGGGCTGCGGCCTGACGAGATCGAGGTGCAGGGCTTCAGGTTCGACCCGCTGCGGGACATGCTCGTCGGCGGCGGCGAGGGCCGGGTGTGTGTCAACGGTACGGTCGACAGCACGGGCCGGGCGACCGCCGAGGTGGTGGGCCGCACCGCCGACGGAAGCTGCCTGCCGGGGCTGGGCGGCCACTGACCCGCACGGTCGTCGGCGCCGGGGCGGGTCGGCGACGCGGACCGGTCGCCGGCACCGTACGGATCAGACGGGACCGCCGTGAGTCCGGCGCGGTACGCGAGCCGGTCGCCGGCACCGTACGGATCAGACGGGACCGCCATGAGTTCGGCGCGGTACGCGGACCGGTCGCCGGCACCGTACGGATCAGACGGGACCGCCGTGAGTCCGGCGCGGTACGCGAGCCCGGCGTCGGCCCGTCGAGCCGTTCGGCCGGGCATCGGCCATGCGGGCGACCGTCCGGGACCGGGCCGCAGGTGACACAGTCGCCAGGCGAACTGGTGGCCCCGCCCGACGACGGCCGCCGCTGCTGCTGCGGCGGCGGCGAGGACCACGGTCAGCGGTTCGTCCTGCCAGGGACGAGTTCCGTCCCGACCCGCCTGCCGCGCCCCGGCCGCGGTTCCCGGGCCCGTGGGTCAAGGGCGTCAGTTCATCAGTCCGGCGGCCAAGGTCGCTCCGAGTTGCCAGCATGCCTCGGTGTCGGCCTTGGTCGGCTCGCCGGTCACGCTCACCGGTTCCGCGGTGCGGCGCCAGCCGAGGCCCGTGGTGATCGAGTCGATGCCGCGCATCGCTCCGGTGACGTCGTTGCCGCCGTGGACGTAGAAGCCGAACGGCCGGCCGCGGGTGGTGTCCAGGCAGGGGTAGTAGACCTGGTCGAAGAAGTGCTTCAGGGCGCCTGACATGTAGCCGAGGTTCGCCGGGGTGCCCAGGAGGTATCCGTCGGCGGAGAGCACGTCGGACGCCGTGGCGGACAGCGCCGCCCGGCGCACGACGTCGACGCCCTCGATGTCCGGGTCCGTCGCGCCGGAGACGACGGCTTCGAACATGGCCTGGCAGTGGGGCGAGGGTGTGTGATGCACGATCAGCAGAGTGGGCACATCCCCGAACCCTGCCGTCCCGGCCTGCCGACCGCAAGCCGGGCCGGGGGCCGGACGCCGCACCACCGCCTCAACGCCCGCCGCGACAGTGACCGGCGGCCCTGGCGTAGTGGCGGGCCAGGGCGTGGAAGGCCTCCTTCGGCTCCCAGTGCCAGCCGGAGCGCGGATCGCCGGGCCGGTCCTCGACGGTCCTGGTGATGGCGTAGCTCGCCATGTCGAGGTCGTAGCGCGGCTTGTCGGGGCGGTGCGGGGCGTCCGGGGTGACGAACTCGAACGCCATCGCCGCGTACAGTCCCATCGACTCGAAGACCGCCAGCAGGTCCACCAGGTAAGCGGCCTGGATGTGTTCGCTGCGGACCAGGTCGCCCTTGATCTCCTGCGGGTCCTTGTCGTAGTCGACGACGTTCCAGCCCATGCCGGCCGTCTCGGGCGCGCCGACGTACGCGCAGGTGCCGAACTCGGTGATGGCGAGGGGTTTGCCCCAGCGCAGGTGGCGGCGCAGCTCACGGACGTGGTCGGCCGGGTGGGGGAAGAAGGAGTAGTAGTCGATGCCCACGATGTCGAACAGGGTCCAGTCGACCCGGTCGTCCTGGGCGGCGGCGTAGCTCAGCGGGCCGTGGAAGACGGAGCGGCCGGTCCTCGCCGCCTTCGCGGTGAAACGGTCCAGCCGGCGCTGCATCTTCTGCGGGTCGTAGGTGCCCTCGATCAAATTGCGCACCCGGTCCAGGACCGTGTCTCCCGGCACGATGCCCGGCACGAACAGCCAGAACTCGCAGCCCACGCTGAAGTCGACGCTCGCACCCTGCCTGCGCAGCCGTTCCGCGAACCGGCCGGTCTCCGCGAGGTGTTCGAGGATGTCCCGCTCCGGGACGTCCCCGAGGGTGGGCTGGAGCCAGACGTGCAGACCCCGCTCCGCCGCCTCGGCCGCGGTGGCCGTGAGCCGCTCCACGCCGTCGCCGGTGACGTCGACGGTGTCGGCGTGCAGCCGGTCCCGGATGGCACGGATGTCGGCCCGCATACGGGCGGCGCTCCAGGCGGTGCCCGGGGTCTCGCCCTCCCCCACCGTGTAGACGACTCCGCGGTGCCGCAGTCCCCGCCGGGCCGCCGCGTCCGTGGCCCCCGCCCGTCCCGTCGTCCCCAGCGCGCCCGCCACGCCGAGCGCGGCCGCTCCGGCCAGGAACCGGGCCCGGTTGATCCCCTTGGTCTTCTCCATGTCCCCACAGTGCGGGGCGGTGCCCTCGCCGCACTGTCCCCCGATGGTCTACGGCGGCACGACCAAAGTAGGGGCCGCGGTTATCTGTCGGCGCCGGCCGGTGCCGCGGGGATCCGTTCCAGGACACCGCCCGCGAACACGTCGTACAGCGGCAGCGTCTCCAGGTGGACGTAGCCGATGTGGCAGTCGCAGGCGGTGAGGGGGCAGGGGCGTGGGCTCAGGGCCGTACGGTAGGACCCGTCGTAGAGGTTGCCCAGTTCGGCGGGGACGAAGTGGCAGCGGCGGACCGTGCCGTCACCGTCGACGGAGATCACGGACTCGCCGGTGCGGCACGGCAGGCCCGCGCTGGCGTGCGGGTGGCGGCTGTAGGGGAAGAGCGGATCGAGTGCGGTCCAGAGTCCGGCCTGCGCGTCGTCGTAGGTGTGGCCCTCCGCCGCGTTGACCCACAGGTACACGTGCGCGGGCAGCTCGGCGCGCAGCCGCCGGGCCGCCGCCAGGTGTTCGGGCAGACCCACGATGCCGACGCTGAAACGGACTCCGTGGCGGACCAGTTCGTGGCACTTGGCCAGGAAGCGGTCGTACGGGGTCTGGCCCGGGTGGTACGTGCACCACAGGGCCAGGGTGTCCGGGTCGGCGTCCGCCAGCCAGTCGGTGCGGCAGCTGAGGTTGGTCTGGATGGCCACGCGGCGGATGTGGGGCTGGTGGGAGAGTTCGGTCAGGGTGCGCCGGTACCAGGACCGCACCAGGCCCTCGCCCCAGGGGGTGAAGAGGACCGAGAGGCGGTCGGTGGTCGCCTCCGCGGCCCACGCGGCGAACCGTTCCAGGGCGGCGCGGTCCGCGCGCAACTGCTCGCGGCTGTCACGGCGCTTGGCGAAGGGGCAGTACGGACAGTCGTAGTCGCAGGACGCCAGCGGGCCGCGGTAGAGGAGGGTCAGGTCCATCGGGTACGGCTCACTTCCGCTCGTAGGCGGCCATGGCGGCCCGCACGGCCGGGGAGAACAGCTCGGGGCCGATGGCGTCGGAGTGGGCCAGCCCCTCGGGGGTCAGGCGCAGGGTCGGCCGCGTCCGCGGGTCGCCGTGTTCCAGCCAGCCCAGGGCCGTGAAGCGCTCCAGCTCGGTCGCGAAGTCGTCCGCGGGGACGCGGCCGCCGAAGCGGGCGCGGTAGTCGGCCGTCCCGAGTCCCTCGGCCTGGAGCAGGGACTGCAACAGGTGGCGTCGGCGGGCCTCGTCGGCGTCGACGGGGCGACCGTACTCGGCGTGCGCGAAGTCGGCGGCGGGGCGCGAGACGTAGTCGTCGACGATCGAGCGGATCTCGTGCATGCCGACGGCGTAGTCGAAGGAGTAGTGCAGGGCCGCCGTGTAGGAGCGGGCGCCGCAGCCGAGTCCGATCATGCCGTCGGTCTGGCAGGCGTAGTCGTCCGCGCCCTGGGGCGGTGCGTCCGCGCGCCGGAACATGCGCATCGACTGCTGGGTGTAGCCGTGCGCGAGGAGGTGGTCGCGGCCGAGGCGGTACAGGCGCAGGCGCTGTTCGTCCCAGGCGGGGTCGGCGTCACCGGCGCGGCGGCCGAGGCCGGTCAACGGGCGTATGTAGAGCGGGTAGAGATAGAGCTCCTCGGGGTGCCAGGCCAGGGCCGCGTCCAGGGAACCCAGCCAGGTCAGGTCCGTCTGCCCGTCGATGCCGTAGATCAGATCGATGTTGAGCACCGGGATCCGGGCGTCGCGGATGCGGCCGAGGGCCGCCTCGACGTCGGCACGGCGTTGCGGGCGTACGGCCGCTCGAGCCTCGGTGTCGTCGAAGCTCTGCACACCCAGACTCAGGCGGGTGGTACCACGCGCGGCCAGGACCTCCAGCCGGTCGGCGGTCGCCGTGGCGGGCGAGGCCTCCACCGAGAGCGGTACGGCCCGCAGGTCGGCGCCCATGCGGTGTTCGGCGATGTCGCACAGCCGTTCCAACTCGGCGGCGGTGAGGAAGGTCGGGGTGCCGCCGCCGAAGGCCGCGGTGGCGAACCGGACGGGTCCCTGCTCGCCGAGCGCCTCCCGCACGGCGGTCGCCTGCCGGTCGAGGGCGTCCAGGTAGGCGCCGCTGAGACCGTCCGGGGCACCGATGCGGGTGAACAGGTTGCAGAAGCCGCAGCGGACCTCGCAGAACGGTATGTGGAGGTAGAGGGAGAGGGCGTCCTTGGGCTCCGCCTCCCAGAGGGTGCGCAGCCGGGGGCGGTCCTCCAGCTTCCGGTAGGCCGTCTTGTGCGGGTAGGCGTAGACGTAGCTCTGGTAGGGGCTCACGCGCTGCGGGCGCTCGCTGCCCGGGCGCGGGCCGGTCACGGTGGTCATCGGGCGGCCTCCGCGGGGGTGGACGTGGAGTCGAGCAGGAAGTGGGCGTACGGCACGGTCCACACGGACTCGTGGCCGATCCGGTGACCGGTGTAGCCGTCGTCGCCGTACGCGGTGCCGTGGTCGGAGCAGACGATCGCGAAACAGGGGCGCCTGCTGCTCGCGGCGGCGAACAGGCGGCCGATGTGCCGGTCCACGTACTCCAGGGCGGCGGCGTGCGTCTCGCGGGAGTCGCCCGTCTCTTCGGTGGCGCCGGGCAGGTGGAACCAGTTGGGCTGGTGCAGGGAGGCCGCGTTGACGAAGAGGAACAGCCGCCTGTCGTGCGGCAGTCGTCGTATCAGCCGCTCCGCGCACGTCACCTGGGACTCGAACGACGTGGGTGAGGTGACGCCGAACTCCGGTTCCCAGTGAGACTCCTGGAACAGTCCGGGCAGCACCGAGCCGAGCGGGCCCTGCTTGTTGAAGAAGCCGACTCCCCCGATGCACGCCGTGTGGTAGCCCGCCTCGGCGAGGCCGGAGACCAGATCCGGGGTGTCGTAGACGAAGGTGCGCCGGGCGGTGGTCTCGCTGCCCGCGAAGCTCGCCGCGAACAGCCGCGGGTGCGGACCGGGGGCCGCGGGCGTCGGCAGGAACCCGGCGAAGATCGCCTGGTGGGAGGCGTAGGTGAAGCTGCCCGGGGCGTGCCGCCGCTGCCACCGTCCGTCGGGGAGATGGCGGGCCAGGTGCGGGATGCGGCCGGCCGCGGCCAGTTCGGCGGCGACGTCGTACCGCAGGGTGTCGAGCGTGACGAGCAGGATGTCGTGGCTCCCGACGATCTCGTTCATGTCGGGATCGGCCGGGGCGGGTACGGGGTGCGGCGGGGCGGCGAGCGGGGCGGGCGTGCCGTCCAGGTCGGGGGCGCGGTGCGAGTCGGCGGCGCGGTGCGGGTCGTGCGCGCGGTGCGGGTCGTGCGCGCGGTGCGGGTCGTGCGCGCGGTGCGGGTCGGGGGCGTGGTGCGGGTCGTGCGCGCGGTGCGGGTCGGGGGCGTGGTGCGGGTCGTGCGGGTCTCGGGTGTCCTGCGGCGCGGGCGTCGGTTCAGGCGCTGGCATGGGTGTTTCCTGTTCTGTACGGGACGTGCGGGCCGGCCTGCCGTGCGCGCGGGACGCCGGCGGGCGGCCGGGCGGAGGGCGGGCGGCGCAGGACCGCGGCCACCTGGGTCGCGTAGGTGTCACGGCCCTCCGCTCCGCTGCCCGGCAGTCCGGTGAGCCGGGGCAGCAGGTCGCCGAAGGCGTTCACCTCGCCGACCGCGAACCTGCGCCAGCCGACGGCAGGCAGGAGGTCGACGCCCACACACAGGGTGTTCGGGAAGCAGGCCGCGGCCCGTTCGCACACGGCGAGGGCGTCCGACCAGCGGGCTCCGGCCGCCTCGACGGCCTCCCGCGCGACGTCCAGGTCGCCGCGGCTGCCGCCGAGGTGGAGATTGGTCAGGGGTGAGGAGCTGGTGCGCACGACCGCGTGGGTGGCCCGGCCAGCCACGACGACCACCCTCAGATCGGCCGCGCGGCCCCGCTGGGAGGCCTTGGGCAGCCAGCGTTCGAGGTGCAGGCCGTCGGGGGCCAGCGCGTCGACGATCGCGGCGATGTCCTGTTCCCGCTCGTACCGGTGCACCTTGAGGGAGTTGAACAGCCGTCCGTCCGGGGTGAGTTCGACGGAGGTGGTGGCCCTGACGCGGTCGGTGCCGGAGGCCTCGACCGCGAGGACGCCGGACGCCGACGAGCCGTGTGCGGGCTTGACGAAGAGCCTCGGCATCCGGTGCTCGCGCATCAACGCCCGTACATCGTCCCAGCCGCCGACCGTCGAGGCCTCCGCGGATCCCTCCGGTCCCGACGTGGGCGAGAACGGAACGGGAACTTCCGCCGCGGTCAGGACGGCGTGGCAGCGCCGCTTGTCGAACAGGACCGCCAGCTCGTCCGGGTCGTCGAGGCGGATGCCGCCCCGCAGGCTGCGTACCGCGGTCATGAAGTGGGCGTACCAGCGCGCCGAACCCTCGACCCGGGTGGGGTCCTCGGTGCCGCGCAGCAGCCGGTCGACGGCCGTGTTCTCGCCGGGCGAGTCGATCCTGACGACGTCGTCGGCGGCGAAGTCGGCTCCGCCCGAGCGCAGCACCTCCTCCCACGACACGACGCGCGGGACGGGCAGGCCGGCCGCGCGTACCGCCTCGGTGAACAGCGTGACCCGGCGGTTCTCGGGATTGCCGACGACCGCGACGCGCGGCCGGGCGCCGTGCGTCCAAAGCGGCTCACACACCTCACTCACCTCACGCACCTCACTCGCGTCACTCGCGTCACTCACCGACGGCGACATAGCGCGCTTCCGGGTCGTGCGTACGTCGTCGGGCGGGGGTGAGGACGAGTTCCGTTCCGTGCGGCTCCAGCGCCTCACGCAGCCGGCCGACCAGGCCGTCGCTCAGGAAGTGATGCCGGAGGTTCAGCGAGCGCAGGTGGGTCAGCGGCTGTCCCGACAGAAGTGCGGAGCCGCCCTCGTCGCTCAGCGCGCCCATACCGAGGTCGAGGGATTCCAGACCGGCGACGGCGGGGGCGGCGGCCACCGCGGCGGCGATCTCGTCCTGGATGTCGCTGTTCTGGAGGCCCAGGTGGCGCAGTTCGGGGCAGCGCCCCAGGGCGCCGAGGAGCGGTTCGATGTCCGCCACGGTGCAGTCGCCGCCGTACCAGGTGGTGCCGAGCCAGAGTTCCAGGTGGCGCAGGGCAGGGAACTCGCAGGCGCTCAAAGCGCGTACGGGGGCCGCCGCCAGGCCGCCGGACTCGATCCGCAGCGTGCGCAGCCCGTCGTGCCGCAGCGGTTCGATCACCAGGTCCTCGGAGCCGCGTACGCCCAGTTGCTCCAGGAGCGGCCAGGCGCGCAGCAGACGGGTGACGTCGCCCTGGCTGATCCAGGAGATCTCCGACTCCTCGGACACCACGTCAGCGAGGAACACCGCCCGCAGCCGCGGAAAGCGGGACGCCTCGGCCGTGAGCAGGTCGATGACGGGGTCGATGCCACGCTCGTCCCACTCCTGCCACCAGGCCCCGACGACGAGCGCCGTGACCTCGTCGGTGGGGACCTCGTCGAGGAAGCCGCTCCAGACCTGTTCGAAGGGGGTGTCCCAGTCGGCGGCCACTTTCCAGGCGACCGACGCGGGGGACGGCAGCGGGGTGGGCCGGTGCTCCCCGGCGGAGGGGAGGTGGAGGGAGTAGAGGTGCACGGGCAGACCGTGGAAGCGGGTCAGGTGCGAGGGGTAGTACGACACGGGCGTTCGCGCTCACTCGCCGCAGGCGACATAGCGGTACACCGTGCCGTCGTCGTCCCGGTCCTCGTCGGCGTCGTCGCGGTCCAGGTCCACCTCCACGCCTGCGGGTTCGAGCGTCTCCCGTATCCGCTGCTGGACGGGCTCACTCAGGTAGTGGTGGTGCAGGTCGAGCTTCTTCAGGTGGGTGAGCGGCTGGCCGCCGAGCAGCGCGACGGCGCCGTCGTCGCTCAGGGTGCCCATGGACAGGTCCAGCACCTCCAGGCGGGCGACCACCGGAGCGGACGCCACGGCGGCGGCGACCTCGTCCTGGATCTCGCTGTTGTGCAGGGCCAGATGACGCAGCCGCGGCAGCCGGGCCCCGGACAGGATCGGCTCCAGGTCGGCCGCCTCGCTGTCGGCGCCGTACCAGGACGTGCCCAGCCACAGGTCGAGCTGCTCGAGGGCGGGCAGTTCGCTGGCGCCGATACCGCGCACGACAGCGACGGGCAGGCCGCCGGTCTCCACGTTCAGTCTGCGCAGCCCGGTGTGGCTCAGCGGCCCGAAGCGCAGGTTCGTTCCGCCGCGCACGCCGAACTCCTCCAATTCGGGGAAGCCGGTCAGCAGTCCGGTGACGTCCGTCTGGTGGATCCAGGAGATCTCGCACTCCTCGAAGATCATGTCCCCCAGGAACAGCGCGCGCAGCGCGGGCAGTCGGTCGCGGGCGGCCAGCAGTGCCTCGACGGCGTCGGTGGGGCCGCTGTCGTAGGCGTCCTCCCAGGCGCCGACGATCAGGGCCCGCACCCGGGTCGTGTCCACCGCGGCGCAGAAGCGGGCGAAGACCGCCTCCCACGCCTCGTCCGCGTCGTAGGCACCGCTGGTGATCCGCCAGGCGACGGCGTCGGGTTCGGGCAGCTTCGTCGTCGCCTCGGGTCCCGGGAACGTGAAGGCGGGAAGGCGGTAGAACTCCTGCAGGTGGTCACCGATGGCCATGCGGGCTGCTCCTGACGTGCAACGGTTGTGGTGTGCGGTGCGCAGCAGTTCTACCAACAGGCACTGACAGCGGCCCTCGGCAGGGTCGGTCGCGGCCCGTTGTCAGTGGCGGCTCGTACTGTCCGGGCATGGAGTCCGGTGCGCCGAGCACCGGATGGGGAGGGGAGAGCCATGTACCGGCAGGGAGACGTGCTGATCGTGCCCGTCGCGGACGGTTCCGTACCGGCCCAGGTCACGGACGGGCCGAAGGAGCCGCGGGACGCGCGCGGCCGGCTCGTGCTCGCCCTGGGCGAGGTCACCGGCCATGCCCACGCGGTGGTCGGTCCGGGCGAGATGGTGCGTGAGCCCGGTCCGTCCGGGACGCTGATGCTGCGTCTGCCCGAGGGCGGCCGGGTGGTCCACGAGGAGCACGCGGCGATCACGCTGCCCAAGGGGTGGTACCGCGTGATCCGGCAGCGCGAGTACGTGCCCGGGTCGGTGCGGATCGTGGCCGACTGACGGGTGGGGCGGGGAACCTGATGACATACGAACTCAAGCTGACGGAGCGGGCTTTGACGACTCGACAGGTGGCAGTGGCGACGGCGACGGAGGACTCCGGCCACCCGGACGACGTCTTCCCTGCGGACGGAGGCGTCCCGGGGGCCGGGGATGAGGCCGTCCCGGGGGCCGGGGATGAGGTCGTCCCCTCGGAGGGTGTCGTCCGCGAGGCGGTCGAGGTGTCGCTGGAGGACGTCCAGCGCTGGCGGGAGTGCGCCGCGGCGGCCGTCCCGGCCGATCGTGCCCGAGCGGAGGCGGGCGTCCTGCTGGCGTACCGGCGGGCCGGACTTGCGGCACCGGAGCGGGTCGTGTGGGTCGACTCCCCGCGTGCGGGCGTGACGCTGATACGGACGCTGTCCGGCACGGACACGGGGGCGAGCGTGCGCGAAGCGGTGCGCACCGCGCCCTGGGCGGCGGAACGCGGGCGCGTGTACGAGCGGTTGGGCGCGGCGGGCTGGTCGGCACACTGGTCGGCCACGGGGGGCCGCCTGTGGGCGACGACTCAGGCGCTCGTCGAGCGGATCCGCAGGGGCGTGCTGGACGACCTCGCGGCCGGGGACCAGGCCACGGAGACGGAGATCCGGCTGGTGCTGCTGGACGCCGTGCTCGGCCAGCACGACGCGCCGTGGCTCGCCGCCCTCGGCGCGGACCGGTCCCCGCTCGACGGGCTGGTGGAGGTGTGCCGCGGCGCCGGCTGGTGGTGGCCGTTCGAGAAGGTCGCGGTCGTCTGCGAGCGTCCCGTCGCCCTGCACCGGGACGAGGCCGGCCGGCTCGACCGGGGGGACGGCCCGGCGCTCGCCTTCCCCGACGGCTTCGCCCTGCACGCCTGGCGTGGCATGCCGGTACCGGCCGCCTTCCTGGCGGAGTTGCGCACACTCACGCCGGAACGCATCCGCGCGGAGGAGAACGCCGAACTGCGCCGGGTCATGCTCGAGTACTACGGCTACGACCGCTATCTCAGCGACTCCGATGCCCGCCCGATACACCGTGACGAGTCCGGCACGCTGTGGCGCATCGAACTCGACGGTGACGAACCGGTCGTGATGGTGGAGGTCCTCAACTCCACGCCGGAACCGGACGGCACGCACCGCACCTACTGGCTGCGGGTGCCACCGACGACACGGGAGGCCAAGGAGGGGGTCGCCTGGACGTTCGGTCTGGGGGTCGAGGCGTACGCGCCGCTGCGGGAGACCTGAGCCGCCCGGGCCCGCGCTCTGGCCAACGTGCGGGCCCCTCTGTTTCGCTACGTGGCGTGGAGTGATCCGGTCATGGTCCGGCACACCCGGGACCCGGAGCGAGGAGACGGAACGTGGGCGGAGACGGGGCGGCGAGCGTACTGGTCACCGGCGGGAGCGGGTTCGTCGGCAGCCATCTCGTACGGCGGCTGCTCGAACGCGGGTACCGGGTGCGCGCCACGGTGCGCAGCACCGCCGACACCGCCAGAGTGGGACCGCTCACGGCGATGAAGGGCGCCTTTCCCGGGCGGCTGGAGCTGTTCGAGGCCGATCTGCTGGTGCGGGGGTCGTTCGACGAGGCGATGAACGGGTGCCGGGTGGTGTTCCACGTGGCGTCGCCGTTCCTCATGCCGGAGAAGATCAAGGACGGCCGCCGGGACCTGGTCGACCCGGCGCTGCTGGGGACGCGCAACGTGCTCGGCAGCGTGGAGCGGACACCTCACGTCGAGCGCCTGGTCCTCACCTCCACCGTCGGCGCGATCTTCGGCGACTACGCCGATGTACGGGGCATGGACGACCAGGTGTTGACGGAGAAGTACTTCAACACCACCAGCACGGTGGACAACAACCCCTACCACTACGCGAAGACCCTCGCCGAACGCGCGGCATGGGAGGCGGAGGCGGCCCAGGACCGCTGGCGCATGGTGTCGGTCAACCCCGGTCTGGTCCTCGGCCCCTCGCTCACCCCCGCGTCCCGGTCCGGCAGCCTGTTCCTGCTCGACGAGCTGTTCAAGGGCTACTTCTTCTACGGCGCACCGGACTTCAGTTTCACGACCGCCGATGTGCGCGAGGTCGCCGACGCGCACATCGCGGCGGCGGAGAACCCCGACGCGAAGGGCCGTTACATCGTCGCGGCGCAGACCATGACGTCGTTCCACGAGATGTCCCTCATCCTGCGCGCCCGCCATCCCCGCAGCCTCCGTCTCCCCCGTACGGCGCTCCCGCACTGGCCGGTCCGCCTGCTCGGCCCGGCCTTCGGCCTCACCCAGGACTACATCCGCAAGCACCTCGGCATACGGTTCCGGGTGGACAACAGCCGCAGCGTGCACGAACTGGGCATCGACTACCGCCCGGTCGAGGAGACGCTGCTGGAGCACTACGAGGTGTGGCGCCGCCGACGACAGGCCTGAGGGCCGGCTGCGGAACGCGGGAGAGGGGCGGCCGTCACAAGGGAGCCCCTTCCCTCAGGCACACCACCGTTCCACCGACCGCGGCCGCATGCAGCGCGGACGCAGCCGCCCTCACACTGGACCACCCGGACGCGGTTGGCCGTCCCACCCCCATATCGGTCGATGTCGCAGGGGGCACTGTTCGAGTGTCGGGGGGTTCGCGGATCATGATCCCTATGCCTCATACCTCTCGACGAAGACTTCTCGCCGCTCTCGCGGCCTCCGCCGCCTCCGTGCCGCTCGCCGGAGCGGCGTCGGCTCCGGCCCGTGCCGCCGCGGCTGCCACGACCGTCCCTCCGTTCGCGGGGCCCGCCGGGCTGTCCTCGGCCCGCTCCTCGGTGACCCTGGCGCCGCTGGACGGCTCCTACTTCACATCGGTGGCGCTCGGCTCCCCGCTCACCGCCACCGTGCTGGCGGGCACCCCGGCCCGCACCGAGGTCACCTCCGGCGGCACGCGCGTCGCGCTGCTGACCCATGGTGCGCGGACCGTCGTACTACCCGGTCCGCAGCGCACGTTCGCGGAGAACAAGCGGCCGTTCGTGGACGACTTCCAGCGCACCCTGCCCGATCTGTCGCTCGAGATACCGGACCGGAAATACTGGGGCACGTCTCCCGGCGGTGGCAGCTGGTACACGCTGGGACCGGTGGACACCGACTACGCGGTGGTGCCTGGCAGCGGTGTCATCAGCCTCACCACGGACGGCTCCAGCCGGCACGCCAGCCTGCACGACGAGGAGATCACCGACGTCGACGCCCGCTGCACGGCCCGGTTCGACAAGGTGCCCACCGGCCAGGCCTGTTCCTTCGGGCTGACGTTCGGCTACCAGAGCACCCACCGCAACTACCGGGCCCGGCTGTCCTTCCTGACCTCGGGTGCGGTCGAGCTGCGCGTCGAGAAGGAGGTCGACGACACGGTGACGCAGCTGGTCCCCGCCCTCACCCTCGGCACGAGCGTGTCCGCGGGGACCGACTGGACGATCCGGGTACGCCGGGAGGGCACCCGGATCCAGGCCAGGGCATGGCGGTCGGCGTCGGCCGAGCCGGCCGCCTGGGCCGTCGACGTCGTCGACGTCGTCGACCCCACCTTCGCCAAGGGCCGGGTGGGCCTGCGCGCCCTGGCGAACACGGGCTGCACGAACCTGCCGGTCAAGCTGTCCGTCAGCCGCTTCGAGGTGGACGCCGCGAACTGGGAGACACCGCCGACCGTCACCCACGGAGACTGGGTGCGGGTGCTGCCGGAGCCGTTCGACGGAACCTGGACGGCGCAGCTGGAGCAGACGATCCGCGGCTGGGCCGGCTCCCCCGCTCCCGACGTCCTGGCCCACGCCGCGATGTTCCTCGCCGACGCGCCGACGGTCACGGCCGGGGCCGGACCGGCCCAGGGCAGGCAGGTGCTGGGCGAGGCCGGATACGGCTACCTGGACCCGCAGGGCTACCGCTTCGAAGGCGCCGACTTCCACGAGTACATGAACACCGGCTGGACCTTCCCGGACGGCACCTACGTCAAGCCGTCCAGCAAGCAGGTCGGCAACCTCGACTGCTCGGGCTACACGCGGATGGTCTACGGCTATCACATGGGCGTGCCGCTGGCCGCCGGCGCGGACACCTCGGGAGAGCGGATTCCGCGCCAGTCGCGGTACATCGTCGACTCCGCGCCCGGGGTGATCGTCGACCGCACCGACGGCACCGGCCCGCCCGCCGCGGCTCTGCTCCAGCCCGGCGACCTGGTGCTGTTCAACGCCGACTCGGGCGACGACGCCGAGTCGGGCCCCGTGACCGTCGACCACGTCGGCATCTACCTGGGCAGGGACGCGGCCGGCAAGCGCCGTTTCCTCTCCAGCCGCAAGACGGTCGACGGGCCCACCATGTCCGATCTGGGCGGCGCGTCACTGCTCGACGGCACGGGCACGTACGCCACGAAACTGCACACCGTGCGCCGTATCTGAGGCCGTGGCCGAACTCGTCCACGAGCTCGGGTCCGAGCCGGCACGCGAGGTCAGCCGACGTCCCAGAGGAACCGGTGGGTGTGGATCCCGAAGTAGGGGAAGGACTGCACCTGCCGGACTCCGTCGATCGGTCTGACGACGTCGTTGACGAAGTCCAGGAGGTCCTTCGGGCCGGGGGTGACCACCTCGGCGAACAGGTCGAACCCGCCGGAGGTGAGTACGGAGTAGACCACCTCGGGGCGTTCGGCCAGGGCGTCGGCGACGACTCGCGGGTCTCCGTCCACCCCGATGCCGAGCAGTGCCATCGCCTGGCCGCCCATGGCCATCGGGTCGGTCACGCCGACGACCTGAACGGCCCTGGAGTCCAGCAGGCGTTGCAGACGCTGCCGGGCCGCCGAGGCGGACAGGCCGACCTTCGGGCCGAGGTCGGCGTACGCGATGCGGCCGTCGGTCTGCAGTTCCCGCAGGATGGCCCGGTCGATCTCGTCCACGTCCCCTGCTTCCCTTCCCGTCCCGGCGGCTCGCGACCACCCTATCGGCGCACGTCAGCCGGCCAGTTCGGCCAGGGCGGCGGCGAACACCCCGGTGTGCGTGTCCACGTCCCGCTCCGTGGTGTCCGGGCACATGAGCGCCATGTTGTGGAACGGGGTCAGCAGGATTCCGCGGTTGGCGAGATAGAGGTGGAGGAAGTCCTCCAGCTCCGGGTCCGCGGCCGCCGCCGACTCGGTGCCGGTGCGTGGCGCGGGCGCGGTGAAGCGGTACTCGGTACGCGCGCCGAGGCGGCTGACCGACCAGGGCAGGCCGTGGGCGTCGATGCCCGCCCTGACGCCCGTCTCGAAGCGCTCGGAGAGCTTGGACATATGGGCGAAGGCCTGGTCGGTCAGGACGTGTTCCAGGGTGGCGCGCGTCGCGGCGACGGACAGCGCGTTGCCCGCGAGGGTGCCGCCGACCCCGCCCATGTCCACCAGGTCGAGGTCGGCGCGGGCCAGCAGCCGCTCGGCCAGGTCGGCGGAGAGGCCGTAGGTACCGGCGGGGATGCCGCCGCCGATCGCCTTGCCGATGGTCAGCACGTCGGGTTCCAGGTCCCAGGCCGCGGTGCAGCCGCCCGGCCCGGCGGAGAAGGTGTGCGTCTCGTCGTTGACGAGGAGCGCGCCGTACTGCCGGGTCAGGGCACGGACCCCGGCCAGATAGCCGGGTTCGGGCAGCACGATGCCGATGTTGGTCAGCGCGGGCTCCATCAGGACGGCGGCGACGTCCCCGTGGGCGAGTTCGCGCTCCAACTGCGCCAGGTCGTTGAACTCGGCGACCCGGCTGGTCAGTGTGACGTCGCAGGGCGCGCCGACGTTGCCGGGGCGGGCCGCGCCCCGGCCGTCGGGGCCGACCACGATGAGCGACTCGTCGACGCTGCCGTGGTAGCTGTAGCTGTTCACCAGGATCTTGGCGCGGCCGGTGACGGCACGGGCGAGCCGGATCGCCCACCGGTTGGCGTCCGTCGCCGTGAGCGAGAAGCTCCACCGCGTCAGCCCGAAGCGCCGGGTGAGCTCGGCGCCGACCCACTCGGCGTCCTCGGTCGGCAGCATCGCGGTCGCCCCGCCGAGCTCGGCGAACCGGTGCTGGACGGCGGCGGCCACCACCTCCGGCGAATGGCCGGCCATCGCGCCCGTGTCCCCGAGGCAGAAGTCGATGTAGTCGTGTCCGTCGATGTCGGTCACGCGGGCGCCCCGGGCGGTGTCCAGGTAACGGGGAAAGGCACCGGCCGTCTTGTTCATCCAGGTCATCGGAACCCGACCGAAGAGGTGCTCGGACCGCCCGTAGGCGGCCTTCGAACGCGGGTTGCGGCGGTCGGCCTCGGCGCTCTCGCGGGCCAGAAGGTGCTGCAGGCGGGTGCGGTCCATGACTACCTCGGATGGCGACGACGGATGGCGAAGGAATGCCTGGACCATACGACCGTATTCGACGTCACATCAAGGATCGGCGCTCGAATCAGTGAGCGTGACGATTGATTCACGCGTCGACAGGACACCGGGGAGGCAGCGGGCGCAGCAGCCCGGCCGGGGGCCGCCGCAACCCGGAGAGGCCACAAGGAAATGAAGGTCACAATTACGTATCGGGCATACCGCCCTTCAACCTTCACATGAGCCGCACAAATTAGCTAAGTTGGCGCCAGGCCGCTCGGAACCCTCCGGCGAATCCCGCCGGGCCGTGCAGCCTCCGCCGAGTCCGGTGAACCACTGCGGCCGCCGGAGCCGGGGACCCAACCGATCTTTGGGGTGAATCGGCCCAACTGCCCTGCGGGGCAAGGGCCGTAGGGCACGCCTTCCGGAACCTCCGCCCGAACCCGACAGCTAACTCGGTAGGCGGTGCACGGAAGGAGTACGTCGCCGATGGCGCCGGAACGCGACACGCGCCCCGCTGGTCCCGGTCTCCCCGGAATGCAGGACGCGGTCAGCCGTGAGGAGATCCGGAGACGGATCAACACCCTCTACGACCGCGCCGAGACGGACACGGGAACCTACAACGCCACCCGCGCGATGTCAGCGGGAAACCGCAGGTCCGCCGAACCGGCGCGGAACCCGGAGCGTCGGCCGGGCGATCCCGCCCTCGACACCATCGCCCGGCAGTGGTTCGACGGGGCGCGCGCCAAGCTGGGCCCGACCGTCGCGGCGGTGCTGCCGGCCGACAGGATGCCCGACCCTCCGGCCGCGGCCCGCCCCGCGCGCGCCGAGCGCCCCGACCGCCCGGCGGAGCTGCCGGCCGGCATTCCGGCCCCCCGTCTCGAACTGGAGGCACCCGCCAGGCGCGTAACGGAGCTCACCGCCGGTCCCGTCGCCGCGCTTCCGGCCGCGCCGGAGAGGGGACGTGACGCCCTCCCGGCCCTGCCCGCGCCCCAGGCCGCTCCGGCGCTCCCGGCCGCGCTGCCCGCCGCCTCGCTCTCGCCTTCGCCCGCGCTCTCGCCCTCGCCCTCGCCCTCGCCCTCGCCCGACAGCGGGTCGCGGCAGGCCGCGCTGCGGACGACCAAGGGGCAGATCCAGGACAAGCTCGCCTCCGCGAGGAGACTGCTGGCCCGGCAGCTCGCCCTGCGCAGCACACCGCCCGCCGCGCTCGAAGCCGCGCCCCCGGCCGAACCCCTGTGGCCGTCCCCCGCGCAGCCGGATCCGCTGTTCGGCGAGGGTGACGGCTGGCTCACGCAGCCGGCGACCGGACTCGACACCGGCTTCCCCCTCGGCGGCGGCTACGCGAACACCCCGCTCGACACCGGGCAGTTCAGTCTCCCCGTCGACACGGGCTACACGAACGGCCCCGTCGACACCGGGCAGTTCGCCGTCGTCCCCACCGTCGTGGGCCACACGAACAGCCCTGTGGACACCGGACAGTTCAGCCTCACCGTCGACACGGGTTACACGAACGGCCCCGTCGACACCGGACAGTTCGCCGTCGTCCCCTCGGACATGGGGTACCCGAACAGCCCCGTCGACACCGGACAGTTCAGCCTCCCCGTCGACACGGGCTACACGAACGGCCCCGTCGACACCGGACAGTTCGCCGTCATCCCCACCGTCGTGGGCCACACGAACAGCCCTGTGGACACCGGGCAGTTCAGCCTCCCCGTCGACACGGGTTACACGAACGGCCCCGTCGACACCGGACAGTTCGCCGTCGTCCCCTCGGACATGGGCTACCCGAACAGCCCCGTCGACACCGGGCAGTTCGTCACTCCCGCCCCCGTTCCCGTGCCCGAACCGCCCTACGGCGGCAAGGCCGCCATGGCGCTCGACTTCGCCCGCGCCCAGATCGGCAGGCCGTGCCTGTGGGGCGCGACCGGACCCGAGTCGTACGACTGCTCCAGCCTGACCCAGGCAGCCTGGCGGGCCGCGGGGGTCGCGCTCCCCCGTACGGCGCTCGACCAGGCTCGCGGCGTCGCGGCGATACCGCTCACCGACCTCCAGCCCGGAGACCTCATCTTCTTCCACGGCGACGCCGGCCACGTCGGTCTCTGCACGGGCAACGGCACGATGATCCACGCCCCCGGTCCGGGCGCTTCCATACGGGAGGAGTCGATCTTCTTCGCCGGCCAGACCGCGATCCACAGCGCGGCCCGGCCCGCCTGAGCCCCGGGCCGCACAGGTCGGGCCGTACTGCAGGTCGGGCCGCACGGGTCGGGCCGTACAGGAGTGTCCGCCGCTGGCATTCCGCCGCCGACGGCGGCATGGTGGAGCCATGATTTTCATCGCCGTACGCTTCACCGTCCGTCCCGAGCTCGCCGACGAGTGGCCGGCCCTGGTGGCTCCCTTCACCGAGGCCACCCGCGCGGAACCGGGCAACCTGTTCTTCGACTGGTCGCGCAGCGTCGACGACCCGCACAGGTTCACCCTGTTGGAGGCGTTCGCGGACGAGGACGCCGGGGCCGCACACGTGGGGTCCGAGCACTTCAAGGCGGGGCTGGCCACGATGGCCGGCGCGGTCGCCGAGACGCCCGAGATCATCAACGTGAACGTTCCCGACCAGCACGGCTGGGGACCGATGGCGGAGCTGGCCCCGCGGCCGTGAGGCCGTTCAGCGCTCGGCCGGGACCGGAAGGTCCTGCGACTCCAGGCTGATCAGCTGGTCCGCGGTGGGGTCGGTGAGTTCGGCGACCCGCTGGGCCTGGCGTTCGGTCATCTCCTGGAAGACCTGCCGGGCCGAGCGGCCGTTGCCGAACCCCTCGCCCTTGGGCAGGCGCCGGAACATGTCCAGGAGCTCCGTGCGGGCGGTGGGCGTGAGTTCGTAGCGGTGCCGGCCGGCCTGGTACTCGACGATCGAGACGAGCTCGGCGGCCGCGTAGTCCTCGAAGAAAAGGGTGCGGCCGAACCTGGAGGCGAGGCCGGGGTTGGAGCTGACGAAGCGGTCCATGTCACCGGGGTATCCGGCGGCGATGACGACGACGTCGTCGCGGTGGTCCTCCATCAGCTTGACCAGGGTGGCGACGGCTTCGGTGCCGAAGTCGTTGCCCGCGCCGAGCGGGGCGAGGGAGTACGCCTCGTCGATGAACAGCACGCCGCCCAGGGCCCGGTTGAAGGCGGCGGTGGTCTTGGGGCCGGTGTGGCCGACGTACTCGCCGACCAGTGCCGTCCGGTCGACCTCGACGAGGTGGCCTCGGCGCAGCAGCCCGAGAGCTTTCAGCAGCCTGCCGTAGAGGCGGGCGACCGTGGTCTTGCCGGTGCCGGGGTTCCCGGCGAAGACGAGGTGGCGGCTGAGCGGCGGGGCGGGCAGGCCCGCCTCCTCGCGGCGGCGGACCGTCTGCATCAGCTTGACCAGCGAGCCGACGTCCCGCTTGACCCGGTCGAGGCCGACCAGTTCGTGCAGTTCGCCGAGCAGGTCCTCCAGGGTCTCCTCGGGCTCGTCCGACGCCTCGGCGGCCCCGGGGCGGGCCGGCTCGGCGGCACCCGGCGCCGCGTGGGGCGAGGCGGGTGCCGGGGCCGGAGCCGGGGCCGGGGTGCCGAAGGTGAGCGGGAGGCCGTCCTTCGTGCAGTCCTCCAGCACGGGGACCGCGCCGTCGTCGACACCGAGAGCCTCGGCGCAGTCGCTGATCCGGCAGTGCCGGAAGAGGGGGTCGGCGGTGGCGCCCACGTGCAGGGCGGGGAAGCCGGAACGGGTGACGTCCAGCGAGGTGAAGGTGCCGCCCGCGCCCTCGGCCAGGAACACGCCGTTCTTGCCCGGGTGGTGGATGCGCAGGTTGGTCATCTCCGGCCGGGCGCCGGTCCACACGACCGCGCCGGAGCCCGCGCAGTCCTCCAGCGAGCCGCCCGTCACCTTGGCGTCGGCGCCCTCGTCGACCACGAGGCCCGCCGCGCCGGCCCCGGTGACCCGGATCCCGGTGAGGACGGCGGCGGCGCCCTTGGCGACCTGGACACCGATCTCCCCGGTGTCGGTCACCGTGCTGTGCTCGACGGTGGTACCGGCCGGCGATCCGATGCCGATGCCGGAGGCCGACCCCGAGATCCGGCAGCCGGTGAGCGTGGCCGCGGCCCGCTCCAGCACGCACACACCGGTCATGGCGACGTCGCTGATCCCGCAGTCGGCGAGTTCGAGCCGGGCCTCGCCGGTGGCGTGGACGCCGTGTTCGGCGCCGCCGCGCACCCGGCAGTCCGCGAGCCGTCCGACCGCGGTGCCCGCGAGGTGGACGGCGCTGAAGGTGCTGCGGTCGATCCGGCAGTCCGCGAGCTCGGCCTGCCCGGCGCCGGTGACGAGAAGCCCGTTGGCGCCCGCGTCGGCCACCGCGCAGCCCGAGGCGTTCAGCCGGGCGTCCTCCTGTACGACGAGCCCGCTGGCGGCGGCACCGCGGATGCGGCAGTCGGTCAGCTGGGCCCGCGCGGAGCCGGTCAGGTGCACTCCGGCGGCGCCCGGCGCCTCGATCCGGACCTCCCCGGCGCTGGCCTCGGTGGTGTCCTCCAGGAGCAGCCCGGCCCGGCCGCTGCCGGTCAGCACCGAGTCGGTCAGCCGCAGCCGTGACCGGCCGCGCAGCCGCACGCCGGATCCGGTCGTACGCTCCAGGCGCAGCCGTACGGCGTCGAGTCGGGCGGTGCCGGACAGGACGACGCCGGTGCCGTCCACTCCCGTGACGGAGGTGTCCTCGAGCTGGGCGCGGACCGCGCCGGCCAGGTGGAGTCCGGCCAGCCGGGCACCTTCCAGGCGGCACCGGCGCAGCACCACGGCGGTGGTCCCGCTCTCCTCGTCGTCCGGTCCCTTGGCCTGGACCCGGCCGCTCTCGACCGTGCACTCCTCCAGCACCAGCCCGGCGCCGGGCTCGACCGTGACGGCCGGGACACCCGGGTCGGCGCCCCAGACGGTGATGTTGTGCAGGGCGCAGTCCGGACCCGAGACGGTCACCGCGGGCTCCTCGCCCGGCGGGGCGGCCAGGACGACGCTGCCCCGGCCCTGTTCCGCGGTCAGCACGACCGCCCGGTCCAGCACCACGGCCTCGGTCCAGGTGCCGGGGGCGATCACCACGAGGTCGCCGGGCGAGGCCGCGCGTACCGCCTCACCGATGGTGCGGTAGGCGCCCCGGCCGCCCTGTCCCTTGGGCGCCACGGTGTGACGGGTCATGTCCGTTCCTCACTGGTGCTCGCTGTTGCCACCGCCGCGCTCCGTGCCCCGGCTCAAGGAGCCTGGTACCAGGGCGGACTGATGTTCGCACGGTAGGCGCTGGTCAGGTACAGCGACTGGATGGACTTCTCGAAGAGCTTGAAGGGTAGCTGGACCCAGAAGTCCGCGAATCCCTGCCGGTGGAAGAGCCGGCCGCCGGTGCTCAGCACGAAGACGTTCTTCACCAGGCCGGTGGTGACGGCCGTGGTGAGCGAGGCCGCGGCGTTGATGCCGCCGTCCGCGAGGGCCTCCCAGCCGGAGAGTTTCACGGTGTCGCCGTTGGCGTTGCTCACACCCCAGACGGCCGCGTTCATGCTGCCGTTGACCCAGCCGGAGAGCACGCTGGTGAGGACACCGAAGGAGAAGTCGTAGGTGCCGCCGCGCCAGCGGGTGGCCGTCTCGTTGCCCGCCCATTCGTTGGCCCACGTCTTGTCGTGGTTGCCGGGCCTGCGGGTCCACGGCTTGCCGCCGTCGATGTTGGCGTAACCCGCCTTGTAGTCCCCGAGGTCCCGGAAGAAGGCGCCGCGGTTCTCGTGGATCGCGGTGCTCAGACCGGTCTTGATGCCCGCTCCGACCGCCGCGTTGGCGAAGGACTTCAGTGCGTCCTGCCCGGTGAACGGCTTGTTCTGGGCGGCGGCGACGATGCCGTTGACCGCGAGGTTGGCGCCGAACTCGAGCAGGAACTCCTGGCCGAACTCCAGCGCCGCCTTCTGGGCGACCGACCGCCAGTAGGGCTGGTAACGGGCCTCGCGCAGCGCGGGGTTGCCGCCGAGGCCGAACGGCCCTTCGGGGACGGTGGTGCCGGACCACGGCATCCGCTGGGCCTCGCGGACCCGGCGGCCCCAGCCGCGGATCTCGGTGAGCGGGCCCCGGAAGTCGTACTCGTTGCCGACCAGTCGCCAGCGGCCGAACGTGTCGCGTTCGAAGACCAGCCCGCTGTCGGTGCGTCGGGCGACCAGGTCGCCGTCGGCGGTGTAACGGTTCCACTGGCCTCGCCAGGCGTCCGTCTCCAGGAAGCCGCCCGACTCGGCGCGGCGCCGGCGGACCACGGTGCCGTGGTCGTACTCCTGCCAGACGGACCGGGCGGGGGTGCCGGGGGTGACGGTGGTGTCATAGCTGCGGACGCGCAGCGGGCCGGCGCCGCCGACCGGGGTCTCGCGCAGCGTGAGGTGCGGGCCGTGCGGGGTGACGCGCAGTTCGTCGCGGAAGTGTCCGGCGCCCGGCAGCCACTGGTCCTGCCAGGTCCGGGTCCGCGGGTTCCACCAGCGGCGGATCTGCTCGCCCGCACCGGGGTTGACGGGGGTGCCGTCACGCTCGTACGCGGTGGTCAGCCAGCGGCCGCCCGCGTCGAGGTCCGGGTCGCGCCAAGCGTCCGTGTACCGGCCCGAGTCGAGCATCCGGCGTTCGCGGACCAGCGCTCCGGCGGCGTCGTAGTCACGGTAGGAGTCGTCCCAGGGCAGCCGGGAGTCGCTGGAGCCGCGGAAGAACTCCCGGCGTCCGGTGGCGACTTCGGCCCCGTCCGCGTCCAGCTCGCGCCAGGTCCAGCGGCCGGAGTCGGCCGGTCCGGCGCCCTCGACGACGTGGTGCGCGACACCGTCGGGGTTGGGGTGGCCCTGTCCGACGAGGTTGCCGTGCGCGTCGCGGTCCACCCAGGAACGGTCGCCGGCGGGCGAGTCGGCGTACTCGCGCACGACGCCGCCGGGCCGTCCCTCACGGGCCACCCTGAGTTCGCTGCCCTCCCGGTACACGTCCTGCCAGAGCGCCCCGCCGGGCGCGTCCCGCTGCGGCACGCGGTAGCCGAGCCGGCCGCCGGACTCCTCCCAGGGCTGGTGCGCGAGATCGTCGGGCGCGTAGCCCGGGCGTCGCGCGTGGTCGCCGACCTTGAGGGTCGTGCCGTCGTACAGCTTGCCGGTGGAGCGTACGAGGCTGCCGTCGGCGGCCAGGTCGAGGGTGCTCCCGTCGAGCCCGACGTAGCGCACGCCGGAGGTGGTCGCGTCCGGCGCCTCCTTGGCCCAGGTGAACAGCTGGTAGGTGTTGTCGCCGCGGACGTGCGCGTACGGCGGCTGTGCCTGCTGTGCGCCGGGGAGCCAGCGGGTGCGGACCCAGGCGGGCGGGCGCTGTTCGCGCCAGCGTTCCGTGGTCAGGATGCCGCCGTCGCGCATGACCTCGCGCTTGCCGACCTCCTTGCCGTGCGGGGACTGCCGTTCCCAGGTGTCGGCCAGGGTGCCGTCCCGGCGCAGGGTGTGCTCCTGGTACTGGCCGGCCCGTTCGGGCCACTCCACGCCACCCCACTGCCGCTGGGCGACGCGGCCGTCGGCGGTCCGGTCGGTCCAGCCGCCGCCGACGCCCTCCCTGGTACGGGGGCCGGACGCCAGCTCGTGGCCCGCGTCGTCGTGGCGGTGCCAGGTCCAGGCGCCCTGCTCGTCGCGGACAGCCAGGGTGTGGCCGGGGCGGCCGTCGAACTTCTGGAGGCCGTCGCGGTACTCGCGGACGGTACGGCCGAGGCCGTCGGTGTCGCTCCAGCCGGTGCCCGCGGTGTCGTAGTGGCGGCTGCCCGAGCCGCGCAGTGCGCCGGAGTCGTCCCATCGCGCCCAGGTGGTACGGGGGTTGCTCCGGCCGAAGGCGATGGTGTCGGTACGGCGGAAGGAGTCGAGCACGTCCCCGGTGGCCCCGGGCAGCACCCGGCGCTCGAAGACCGCGACCGGTGCGCCCGTCGAAGCGAGCAGCCGCAGGCGTCCCTCGGCCGCGCCCGTGAGGTCGACGGCGCCGTGGTGGAAGGCGCCGACGGCCGTCGGGGCGCCGGCCCGGGTGGTGCGCTGCCAGGTGCCGGTGGCGCGGTCGACGACGTACTGGAAGTCGGTACGCCGGCCGCTGTCCAGGACGTTGAAGCCCTGGCGGACCAGGGTGCCGTCGGCCGCGAGTTCCAGGAACTCGCCGCGGCGCGCGCTGCCGGGCAGGGAGATCTCGACGCGCAGGGTGCCGTCGGTGCGGGTGGTGACGTTCCAGTCCGGCAGCCGCCGGCCCGCCGCGTCCTCCAGCCAGGCCGCGCCGTGGGGACCGTTCCCGGCGGCGGTCGGGGGCTGGGTGACGAGGTTCCGCCCGGCCGGACCACCGGGCAGCGGAGTGCCGGTGGCCACGAGGTCGCCGTGCGCGTCGTACCGGCCGAAGGAGCCGTCGGCCGCGGTGATCCGGTGGCCACCCGCGGGCAACGGGGTGACCTCCCGGACGAACCGGCCGGTCGTCCCGTCGAACAACTGGTGGCCGCCGCCCGGCGCGCCGATCTCGATGTGACCGGTCTGGTTGACCGTGACCGGCCGCGACGGGTCGGGGGTGAAGGCGTCGTCCAGCCAGCGCGCGGCGCCGCCCTGCGGGCGGTCGAGGTGTCCGCCCGGTCCGCCGTGGCGTCCGGTGAGCCGCAGGCCGTCGCCGGTGAGGGCGCCGTCGGTCCCGAAGGTCCGGTAACCGGTCGTGTGCGCGGTTCGGAAACCGCCGTTGCCGGGGAGGGCGGTGACGGCGTCGGGCAACGGGGTGCCGTGCGGGTCGGTGAGGCGGTGGCCACCCGATCCGTCCGGCTCCGCGAACCGGGTGCCGCGCTGCCCGGTCACGGGATCGGCGAGGGCCGTGGCGGTCGAGACCGGGCGGGCGTCGGCGTCGTGCAGGACGGACCGGCCGGACACGTCGTCGATGGTGCGCAGCCGGCCGTTCCCCGCGTCGACGACCCGCTCCGGCAGCGGGTTGCCGGAGAGGTCGGTGAGGCGGTGGCCGCCCGATCCGTCCGGTACGGCGATACGGGCGCCGCGTTGTCCGGTCGCGGGTTCGGCGAGGGCGCGGCCGGCGTCCTGCCAGTGGCCGTCGGGGGCGTATCGGGTGGTGGCGCCGGTCGTGTCGTCGACGACCCGGAATCCGCCGCCGTCGGGCAGGACGGTGACGGCCCCGGGCCGCGGGGTGCCGAGGGCGTCGGTCACGGTGTGCGCGCCGGCGCCGTTGTCGGCCAGGTACAGCCCGCCGCGCGTGCCGTGCGCGTCGGTGAGCGACAGGCCGGACTCCCGCAGGTGTCCCTGGCCGTCGTGCCGTACGGACGAGCCCGTGACGTCGTCGGTGACACGGAAGCCGTTTCCGGCGCCGAGGCCGGTGACCTGGTGGGGCAGGCGGTTGCCAGCGAGGTCGGTGACGTGGTGGCCGGCGCCCTCGGTGATCAGGACCCGGTCGGTCGCGGCGGGGGTGCCGTCCCGGCCGGTGAGCTGGAGGCCCTGGTCGAGGTGGTCGCCCTGGGCGCCGAAACGGGTGGTGACGCCAGAGCGTAGGTCGGTGATCCGCGTGGTGTCGTCGGGCAGGCGGACGACGGAGTACCGGCCTCCGTCCGGGCCCGGGACCCGGGACTCCTGCGGGCGGCCGTGGCCGTTGACGTCGGTGTGCAGACGCAGGCCGTTGGGCTGTCCGTCGACGCCCCTGAGCGGGATGTCGTCGGCGATCCTGGAACCGCCCTCGTTGTAGACGGTGACGGTGTCCGTCGCGGTGTGCCGCACGTCGAAGCCGCCGTCCGGCCGGGGGGTGACCGTGCGGCTGTCGTCCAGGTGCGACCGGTGGTCCACCACGCGGTGGCTGACGCTGCCGTCCTCGGCCGTGATCCGCTCGATCGTGAGTCCGTTGGGTCCGGCGACGCCGGAGTCGCTCAACTGGAGCGTGGCGACGGATGTCGGGACCGAGTCGGGCAGCGGGGGCAGGAACCCGGCGCCGACCCGCGCGCCTCGTTCGACGGCCGCGTCGTGGTTGAGCGCGCTCAACCGGGCGTCGATGTCGCGCGGTTCGATCCCGAGGTCGCGCAGGTTCTGGTAGGCGGTGCGGAAATCGGCCTGTGCGGTGGCCAGTTCGGTTCCGCGTTGCGCGTCGATCGCGCCGAGCGGCCGCGAGGTACTGCCGGTCGCGGGGCCGCCCCCCAGGTTCTCGACCCGGCCGAGCTCCTGTCGGGCCCGGGTCAGCTCGCTCCACGCCTCCCTGAACGGCCGCCCCTCCGGCCCCAGGATCGCCTCGGCACCGGCGTACTCCCGGGCCCAGGGCAGGTCCCCGCCCGCCAGGCCCGGTGCGGGTGCGGGCGCGGGTGCGAGGCGCGGCGGGGTCTCGCTCGTCGCGAACAGGCGGTACGCGTCGGCTTCGCGCTCGGCCCTGGTCAGGAGACCCTGAAGCCGGGTGTGCGTGCCCTGGTGGGCTCCTCCGGCGGACAGGGCGGCCCGGGTCCGGTCCGCCAGGTTGTCCAGGGCGTGGGCTCGGGCTCCCTGACCGACGGCGATGCTGTCGTACTCGTGGAGCAGCCGGTACGCGGTCGCCTCGGCCCGGGTCTGGTTGAGGAGCTGCTGCACGCCCGCGCGACGGGCCGAGTCCGGGCGGATGCGCAGGAAGTTGTCCGCCGCGGCGGCCAGTTGGTCCAGCGCCTGGGCACGCTCGGCCAACTGCGTCTCGGGGATGCGGTGGAAGGCGGCGAGACCGCGGTCGAGGACGTCGATCTGCGAGCGGGAGCGGATGCCCGTCGGAGTGGCGGTACGGCTCCTGAACACGGCGGGATCCAGCAGATCGGCCGCGACCGGCCCGGCCCCACCGGTGCGCGGCCCGACGGGCGGCCTGGGGGTACCACCGGCGTGCGAGGCGTTCGCGCCGTTCGGCGCGGGTGCTGGACGGAAGGTGTCAGTGGCGTTCTGGCTGGAGGACGGGTGGAGAGTGCCGTCGGTTTTCGGGGCGGGGGAAGGCTGGAGGGTGTCGCTGTCCTTCGGCGCGGGGGACGGCTGAAGAGCCTCCGAGTCCTTCGGCGCGGGAGACGGCTGAAGAGCCTCCGAGTCCTTCGGCGCGGGAGACGGCTGAAGAGCCTCCGAGTCCTTCGGCGTGGGAGACGGCTGAAGAGCCTCCGAGTCCTTCGGCGCGTGGGAAGTCTGAAGAGCCTCCGAGTCCTTCGGCGCGGGAGACGGCTGGAGAGTGTCGCCGTCCTTCGGCGCAGGGGACGGCTGAAGAGCCTCCGAGTCCCTCAGACCGGACGACGACGGGAGAGTCTCCGAGTCCCTCAGACCGGACGGCGACGGGAGAGTCTCCGAGTCCCTCAGACCGGACGGCGACGGGAAAGTGTCACCGTCCTTCAGAGCGGGCGACGGCGGGTCGATGCGTAGGGGATCCGCGGTGGTTTCGTCGATCAGCCTGGGGGTGTCGTCCGTCCCGAACCGGGGGCTGTCGTCCGTCCCGAACCGAGGAGTGTCGTCCGTCCCGAACTGGGGGGTGTCGTCCGTCCCGAACCGGGTGGTGTCGGTCGGTCGCGGCACGTCGTTGTCGGTGAGGTCCCCGCCCCGGGACGGCTTCGGCAGGTCGAGGTCGCGGAGCTGGGCGGTGCCGGACTCCGCCCCGCCCGATGTCGGGTCGTGTCCCGCCTGACGGCCGGGCGGAGTTCCCTCCGGATCGAGGCGGACGGGGCCGAGGTCCCCGCCGATCCGGGTTCCGTCGCCGGTGGCGAGCGAGGCGCCGTGGAACTCAGCGGAGGATGCCGGGCCGTGCGGGAGACCGGAGCCCCCGACGAACGGCGTCGGGATGTCCGGGCCGGCGCCGCCCGAGCTCGACGGCGCCGCGGAGAGGTCGGACGTCGTCCGTCTCGGCAGCAGGGCGGTGCGCCCCTTGTCCGTCAGATGCAGACCGTCGTCCATCCCCACGACCAGGTCCGCAGCACGCAGCGCCTTGAAGGCCTTGTCGAAGGCGGACCTGCCGAGGCCTACGGCCGCAGTGGTCTGGACACCGTCCGTGGAGTTCGCGAGCGGCCGGAATCCACCGGACTCGACCAGCACCCGGGCCATCTTCTTCGCCTGGGGAGTGGCGTCCGCCAGCACGTCGGTCAGCGCCCGGTCCACGGGGTGGTCCTTGAGGGCGACCAGCCGCTTCACGTCCAGGGAGGACCCGGCCGCCGTCACGGAGCTGCCGGCCCGCTCGACCTGCGCCGGCGGCTGCGGCTGCGGCTTGGGCTGCGGCTTCAACCTCGCCTGGATGTCCTCCAGGAGCTTGACGCGTTGGTCGAGCAGGCCCTGCGCCAGCACCTGGCGCTCGCCGGTGGCGGACGCGTGGAACGTCCTGGTCAGGTCGACCGACTGCTGGGCGTGCAGCTCCGCCTTCCTGAGGTGGTAGCCGACGGACTTGGTCTGCTTGCTCGCGATGGCGTTGTCCGCCTGACGAACGCGGTCGGCGGCCTCGTCGTACTTCTTGCCGGCGGCCCGCGCCGCCGGGTCCACCGTGCCGTCGGCGAGATAGCGCCCGTCGCCGTCCTTGTTCACGACCTGCAACGGGGTCGGCAGATCGGCGTGGGTCGCGATCCCGCTGGGGTTGATGGGCAGCCCGGAGGCGAACTTGGCTTCCGGCCGGTAGAGCTTGGAGACGACGGAGCCCAGCGCGTCGGTGTTGTCGAGGTTGTCGAGCAGCTTGAGCACATGGGTCTGGAAGTCGCCCCCTATGCTGGCCACTTCCCGCACCACCGACAGGGCCAGTGCCTCGCGCACGTGCTCGCCATGGAAGACCTCCTGCTCGAAGGAGACCGGGCGGGAGCTGCCGTCGGGGTACTGGTACGTCCAGCGGGCACGCTTGCCGACCTCGTCGAACCCGGAGTCGTACTTGGCGCCGCGGGCCAGGTCCTCGCCCCAGGTCAGGTGGCGCATGGTCTCGCGGTCCAGCGGGTGCAACTGGTCGTGCAGCGACACCCAGCCGCCCTTCTCCTCCAGCACCTTGGCGTCGAAGACCAGGGTGGTCGGCCCGTAGCGGGACTCCATCGCCTTGTCGCCGACCTCCATCCGGAAGAAGACGAAGTCGTCGTTGCCCAGGTTGGAGGTGTTCTTTGCCGAACTCTTGCCGGACGCGAGGAACTTGACGCCTCGGCGGGCCAGGTCGCCCTGGGACGACATAATGCCGCTGTTGGCGATGGCGTGGTAGGCGGGTGTCGCGTGCTTGATGCGGTACGGCAGGTTCTCCAGCCGGTCCCGCAGGGCGCGGAACGCCAGTCGGTCCGTGGGCGACATGCCGTCCAGCAGGGTGTCGAACTCCCTGCGCAGCGCCTTGACGTTCTCCTCCGAGAGCGTGCGCACGAATGAGATCTGCTCCCTGTGCGGCAGCTTGTCGAAGTCCCCGAACACCGTCTTCCAGCGGCCCTCGTCGCCGGGCAGGACGGACTTCCACTGCTGGCCGGTCGGCACCTCCGCGTACGCCTTGTCGGTACGGAAGCGCCGGACGAAGTCGCCGAGCGGGCGCACCCGCGCCACGGAGGTCTCCGTACCGAGGAATCCCTTGACGACGACGTGGGCGCCCGGTGCCGCCTTCTCCACGGCTTCGTCCACGACCTTCGCCAGATAGCGGCCCACGGAGGCCACCGGACCGAACTCGTTGCGCAGCGCGTAGGCACCGCCCAGCGGGGCGGCGTCCCTGACGAAGCCCTGGAGGCCCGCTTCGAGGTCGTTCACGGACCGGGTGAGGTCGCCGCTCAGCGGCTTGAGTTGCTCCGGTGTCGCGGTGCCGGTCGCCAGCGCCCGCTCCAGGTCCTGCGCCCGGTTCCGCACGGTCAGCGCCTGGTCGCGGATCTCCGTTCCGGTCCGGATGATCTGGTCCGGGCGGCTCGCGGCGCCGGGCGGCAGGCTGCGCGCCCGGACGTCGAGTGCCACGGCGTGCTCGCGCAGGACCGCGGCGCGCTCGATGTCACCGGCGCCCGCGAACTGGTCGACGAGCATGTTCAGTTCGCGTTGTGACAGCTCCCCCGCGGACACCTGCCGGGTCAGGGCGTCGTCCAGCGCGACCCTGGTCTCATCCACCCGCTTGGTGGCCCCGTCCAGCTCGATCCGCGCCTCGTTCCGCGCCTGGGCGGACTTGCCGACCTGGGACTGGCTCGCCTCGATCCTCTGGAGGTCGCGTACCGCCTGACTGTGGTCGGCCAGCACCTCGTCCAGACGCTGCGGCTGCGCCGTGGAGGTGGTGGCCTCGTCGACGGTGTGGGCGACCGGCGGGGGCGTCGCGTCCGAGGTGGCGGCTTCGGGGTGCGGGGACGCCGGGGTGTCCTGGTACATGCCCGCGACCACCCGCGGGCGTTCGGAGAGGCTGCGGGTGTACAGGGCGGTGAAGTCCGCGTCCATGCGCGCCGGGTCGACACCGAGGTCGGTCAGCCGGCGGTGCGCCGCGTCGTAACGGCCCTGCGCGTTCTCCACGTTCTGACGGATACGGATCTCGTGCACGCTGGGTCCGCTGGAGGACCCGGCGTCGCCGCCGCGCACCAGGTCCTCGGCGCGGCCCAGGTCGTGGCGGGTCTGGGCGAAGTCCCGCCAGGCCTCCCGGCGGGTCTGGCGCAGCGGATCGTCGGCGGCGCCGAACAGCGCGTCCACACGCTCTCCGTCCCGGATCCACAGCTGCTCGATCTGGGCGGGCGTGAGCGAGTTGTACTGTGCGGCCGTGACGGGCGTGTTCCGCCTGACCGGGGCTCCGGCGAAGGCGTGCGCGGCGTCGTCGGGGACACCTCCGGCGGGAACGGACGTGCCGCGAACGGCGTCGCCGGTGGAGGGGACGGGCGTACTGTGCACGGCGCCCGTGTCGGTTCTACCGGGCGCTCCGGCGAAGGCCGGGCTGTCCGTGGAGCGCACGCCTCCGCCGTTCTCCACCAGGTCGAGCGCGGCGCGCGAGTGCTCCGGCGGCGGCACCGCACCGCCGGCCGTGCCACGCGCCGGGTCGACGGGCGTGGGTACGGCGGAGCCGGTGACACCGTGGGTCGGCGCGCCACCGGGGCGGGGAGAGCCCGGGACGTGGAGGAGTTCGTCGAGGTGGAGCCTGGTCTGGTTGGCCGTCAGGGCACTGGTGGTGCGGTCGGCCAGGGTGTGGCCCGCGCCCGCGGGGACCGGGCTGTCCGGCACGCCGCGGGCGCCGCCGGCGAGCAGGTCGAACGCCGAGACCCCGGCGCCGGGGGTGACCTGGGTGCCGGTGCCGAGGGCGACGCCGGTGGCCGGCGGGGTGGCACCCGCCGTGGTTCCGGGGGCGACCGTGAGG
Organism: Streptomyces sp. NPDC059582; assembly: GCF_042735715.1. NCBI lineage: Bacteria > Bacillati > Actinomycetota > Actinomycetes > Kitasatosporales > Streptomycetaceae > Streptomyces > Streptomyces sp. NPDC059582. The sequence continues at coordinate 90,956 of NZ_JBHWCC010000025.1, read as the reverse complement.
TTCCGCGCGCCCTGGGTGCCCGGGGAGGACGTGGTCAGGTCGCGCGCCCCCGTGACGCCCGGCGGCGGCGCCTGCGTGCCGGACAGCACGGTGTGCGCGGGGCTCGGGCCCGGGGTTCCCGGGGTGAGCAGGTTGCCGGTCGTCGTGGTGCCCGGCGGCGGGGTGTGGGCGCCGGTGAGCACGGTGGTGGCGGGGGCGGTGTGGGTGCCGCCGGGGCCGCCCGACAGCAGGACGTCGGCGGTGGCCGCGGTGCCGGGCGGTGGTGCCTGTACGGCGGTGAGCGTGGCGTGGGTGCCGCCCGGGACGGGCCCGGCGGCGGTGAGGTTGACGCCGTGGGACGTGGGGGCGCCCGCGGAGGCGGGCAGGTAGAGACCGGAGGAGTGCAGCGTGGGGGCGGAGCCGCCGGCGCTGACGCCGAGCCCGGTGTCTCCGCGGCCCGGCATGGTCCCGAAGCCGTCCAGGTGCATGGCGTTCAGATGGGCCTTCGGGATGTCGACCAGGGCGTCCAACTGCCGTGAGGCGTGGAGGCCGAGCCCGGTGCGGTCGCCGAGGGCGCCGACGTCGCCCAGGTGCAGATCGGGCGTGCGCAGCGCGGACGACAGGTCCACCGGCCCGTTGGCCGTCTGGAAGGGCCGGGTGCCGACGTTCGAACCGGCCCAGTCGCCGAGCCGTACGTTGTTCAGCTGGACCCGGGGCATGTCGACCAGCCCGTCGACACCGTGGGGGCCGAGCGGTACCTGCACGGCGCTGACCCCGCGCCCGACCGCTCCGCCGAGCGGGGCACCGAAGATGTGACTGCCCATCACGCCACGCTCGAAGAGGCCGATGCGCAGGGCGCCCCGCAGCCCGTACTGGCCGATCTCGCCGGCGTCCACGGGGAGGATCAGGCGCAGCCACTTGCTGCCGCCGAGCTGGGCGACGGCGAAGTTCCAGGTGGCGCGGGCGCCGGTGGCCAGGCCGTTCCAGCCGGTGACAATGGCGCGGCCCAGGCCGTTCGCCCCGGCGGTGAAGCCGCGCCCGAGGGTGGACGGCAGGCCCCGCACCACGCCGGGGATGGCGCGCAGCCCCTGCAGGATCGTCAGTCCGCCGCGCTGGAAGGCCATTCCGGTGAGCTGGGGCAGGTTGTGCAGGCCCTGCATGACCCACAGGCCGTTCTGCCGTACCCAGGTGGTGCTCAGGCGTAGGAAGTCCTGGATGCCCGGCATCAGGGAGGTGAAGCGGAAGCCGTTGGTGAACAGGTTCCGCAGCCCCTGGAAGGCGCTGCGGGCCACATTGGCGAATCCTCTGCCGAAGGCGGTGGCACCGGCCTTGATGATCTGGAAGATCGGCAGGGCCTTGGTGGTCGGGGCGAGGATGCCCAGGCCGGCCAGGAACAGGTCGAGGAAGTTGGCGTCGCCCCGGGCGAAGTCGACGACGGTCTTCAGGAACAGCGTGAGGTTGACGCCGATGGCCAGCAGGGCGATGGGACCGCCGAAGATCAGCGCCGGGATGATCAGGATGATCGCCAGCCACTGGAACGCCTCCCAGAAGATCTCGCACTGGGAGATGGGCAGCTGGATGTTGGCGACGCCCCGGATGGTCCCGGCCGCCGTCGAGGCCGCCTCCGAGTGGTCGGTGCCCGCCTGCCTGGCCGTGGTGGCGTAGGTCTCGCGCTGCGAGTCGTCCTCGGACAGGCCCCGCCCCGCGGAGAGCGCGCCGTCGGCCGTCTGCTGCAACTCGGTGAGCTTGTCGGCCCAGCCGGTCAGTGCCGTCGACGCGGACTCGAAGGACTGGGCGACGTCCTCGATGTGACCGCGCAGCCGGTCGTCGACCTTGTCGCGCAGGGCGTTGGCGGCCTCGCCGACGAAGACGCTGTCACCCGCGGTGTTCATCACCGCGTCGATGGCGGTGCTGATCTCGCGCGCTGAGGTGCCGAGCCCGTTCAGCTCGGTGGCCAGCGTCCGGATCCGCTCGGGGTCGCCCGGCGTGGGGTCCCCGTCGAGCCCGATCGCGTTCCAGTCGGTCGGGCGTGGCATACGGGGTTCCTCCCGGAGGCGACAGAGCTCGGGGCGGTCACTCCCCATCGGACCACGCCGTAGGGGGCGGCGCGGTTCACGTGAGCTGCGTTACACGAGTCGTCCGCCGTGAACCGCCGTGGCCCCTGGTGCGTGGTCCTGCTGACCGGAGTCTCGACGGGGTACCGGGAGGCCTTCTCATGCCCGACCAACTCAAGATCGACTACAACGTCCTCAACGACGCCAAGAGGGACTTGGAGAGCCTCGCGTCGAGCATCGGCCCGCTGCTCGACAACAGCACCTTCTCCAGGATGGGGGAGCGTGAGTACAGCGAGTACAGCTCCAGCCCCGGTTACGAAGCGCTGGAGCTGCTCGGCGACGCGACCCTGGCCGAGGCGGTGGCCGACTTCTACGACAACGCCCACAGCACGATGAGCCGGGCGGACAAGGGCCTGAAGGAACTGGCCGGTGCCTTCGGATCGGTGGGCGAGGCCTTCCTGTCCTTCGACTCCGAGCTCGCCCAGGGCATGGGCGTCACGGGTGCCAACCTGGGCTTGCAGAACTACTTCCAGCAGAAGGCGCAGTGGGACTACAAGCAGTCCCATCTCGACCAGTGCGTGGCCGGTCCGGACGGCACGATGCCGGACTTCTGCTCGGCGACGGACCCCGGTCCGACTCCGCCGCTGGACCAGACGATCACGACGGAGCGCGGCAACGCCCACACGCATCTGACGCTGGACGCGAACAACCACGTGATCCGGGAGGAGTCCACCGTCACGTACGACGGCAAGACGTACACCTCGGTCACCAACTACAGCAACAACGGGCTGAGTTACACCACGGACTCCTCCTACCCGGACGGCAGCACCGTGCACTCGGAGACCAACCTGAACCAGGACGGCAGCGGTTCGATGGTCACCACCAGCAGCGACGGCGACCGCACCGAGTACACCCGCGGCGCCCGGGACGGCTCCGGCAACCAGCCGGACTGGCAGCAGGTGGGCGGCAACACGAACAGTGGCGAGGGTGGTTCCGACGACCCGCCCGACGACCCGCCGCCGCACAGCAGCGGCAGCAACCCGCACATCCAGTGACGCCCCGGTCCACCGTCCCGGGGACCGGACATCCGCAGCGAGAACGACAGGAACGAAATGGCGAACTACAACGGCATCAACCTCGATTACCACAAGATCGAGGAGGTCGTGGGTCTGCTGCACGACGCCCACGAGAACCTGCTCCCGGTGCTGAGCAACCTCCGCAACCGGGTCAACACCCTCGTCGACGACGGCATGGTGTTCCAGCAGTCCAGTGAAGTGATCCGGACCACCTACAACAACTTCGACACCAGCCTGCTCGCGGCCGTCAAGGGCATCAACGACTTCTCCGAGATGTTCAACGGCATCAAGGAGAACGCGATCCAGTTCGACCAGGGCATCAGCAACAGCCTCACGCAGTCGTCGTAACGACTGCGGCACACGCGCGTGCGGGCCGCTCCGGAAACACTCCGGGGCGGCCCACACGCGTTCGGGTCACTCGGCGCGCAGCGGCGTCAGCGGCACCTGGATGGCCAGCAGCGCACCGCCGGGGCCGGCCGTCCAGGCCCGGCCCGGATGCGTCATCGACCGGACCACGCTCTGCGAGAGGCGTACGCCGGCCAAGTCGCCCTCGGCCAGGTTCTTGGGCCCGAGCAGCATGCCGCGGCGGGCCCGGCGGGCGGCCAGGGTCCAGCCGCTCATGCCGCTCTGGAAGCCCTCCGCGGAGGCCGCGTACACCAGCCCGAGGCCCTGGTCGCGGCCGGAGACCGCGATCTCCTTCAGCACCTTGTCCGCGGCGGGGCTGGTGAGCAGGTCGGCGTCGTCGATCATCACCACCCGTGGGCCGGGCAGCGCGTCCAGCGCGGCCCGCACCGCGTCGGCGGACGGGTCGGTGTCGGTGAGCACCCGGGCCGTCGCGTGCCGTTCCAGCGCCCGCAGCGGCGAGTCACGCGGGGTGAGGACGACCAGCGAGGTACCTCCGGCCAGCAGGGACACGGCGAGCGCGGCGAGCGCGTTGCTGCGCCCCGAACCGGCCGGGCCGAGCACGCCGAACACGGAGGCGGAACCGGCGAGGTCGGCCCCGACCGGACCCCCGTCGTCGCCGCCGACGCCGAGCAGACCCCACAGCGGCCGCCGGGACGCCGCCGGAACCTTCTCGTACGCCTGGGCGAACTCCACCGAGCGCGGCAGTACGGCGATCCCGAACGGCCGCCGCGACTCCGGCACCTTCGCGTCCCGCTTGCGGGCGGCCTCGCCGATCGTGCGCAGCGCCTCGGCCTGCTCGGTGCCGCCGCCCCGGGCGAGCAGCGCCACCTGGGTCTCGGTGCCGCTGAGCACGTGCCAGCCGCGTCCGGGCGGGATGTTCGCCGGGATCTTGCCGGGCATCATGCCGACCGCCTGGTAGTCGGCCCGGTCGCCCTGGCGCAGCAGCAGCTTGTGGTCGTTGTGCGCGGCCATCCGGCCGCCCAGCAGGGAGCGTTCGGAGGTGGCGACGACGTGGATGCCGGCCGCCGCGCCCTCGCGGACCAGCCGGGTCACCTCCTGCACCAGCTGACCGTGGTCGTGGTCGTCCAGGATGGCCGAGAGCGAGTCCCAGCCGTCGATCAGCAGCATGATGTGCGCGGGCCGTTCGGCCTTGGGCAGCAGCCGGCGCAGCTCCGCGATGCCCGTGGCACTGTGCGTCTGGGCCAGGTCCTGGCGCTCGGTCAGCTCGTGGTTGAGGCGGCGCAGCATGCGCGCGAGCCGCTCCATGTCGTGCCGGGAGACCACCCCGCCGCAGTGCGGGAGCGCGGTGAGCGCGCTCAGTCCGCCGCCGCCCGCGTCGATGCCGTACAGGTGCAGGTCGGCGCTGCTGACGGTGCGGGCCGCGGATCCGGCGAGGGTGCGCAGGACCTGCGTTCGGCCGGACCTCGGGGCGCCGATGACGTACAGGTGCCCGAAGGTGGCGAGGTCGGCGACGGCCACCCTGCGCTGCTGGAGCTGCGGCACGTCCTCCAACGCGTAGGGGATGAGCAGGCGTCCCTCACGGCTGGAGCCGAGTGCGTCGAGGTCGGCGAGGAGGAGTTCGTCCTCGAGCGGCGGCAGCCAGGGGCTGGGCTGGGGGGTGAAGTCCGCCAGCCGGTCCGCGGCCGTGCGGATCTCGCCCACCAGGGTCTGCAGGTCGGTGGGGGCCGGCCCCTGCGGCCGTCCGGCGGCGACGGTCACCGTCTCGGCCGGGAGTTCCACGGGTCGGCCGAGGCCGTCCCAGCCCACCTCGACGGCACGCACCTGGCTGCGCGGGCCCGGGGCGGGTTCGGGGGTGCCGTCGGCCGGCTTCCCGGCCGGCCGTTCGGCGCCCACCCAGGCGGTCTGGAAGGGCTCCGCCGAGCGCGGGCCCCGCCGTACGAGGGCCCGGCCCGGGGTGCTGGAGGAGATGTCGACGGCGTCGTTGACGTCGATGATGTCCTGGCTCTCGGTCTGGTCGGTGACCCGCAGCGCGATCCGCAGGTTGGTGTTGGCGCGGATGTCGCCGGTGACCACGCCGGCCGGGCGCTGGGTGGCCAGGATCAGGTGGATGCCGAGCGACCGGCCGCGCTGGGCGATGCTGATCAGACCGGGGACGAAGTCGGGTACCTCGCGGACCAGGGTGGCGAACTCGTCGATGACGAGGACGAGTCGGGGCAGCGGTGCGAGCTCGGGGTCGGCGGCGCGCTTGGCCCGGTACTCGGGGTGGTCCTTGGCGTCGGCGGCGGCGAGGACCTGTTCGCGGCGGCGCAGTTCGGCGCCCAGCGACTCCAGGGCGCGTTCCACGAGGTGGGCGTCGAGGTCGGTCACCATGCCGAGGGTGTGCGGGAGGTGCGCGCACTCCTTGAAGGCGCTGCCGCCCTTGTAGTCGACGAGGACGAACGTCAGCTCGTCGGGCCGGTTGGCGGCGGCGAGCGAGGCGACGAAGGTCTGGAGCAGCTCCGACTTGCCGGAGCCGGTGGTGCCGGCCACCAGGCCGTGCGGGCCGTCCTGCACCAGGTCCAGGGAGAGCGGACCCTCGAAGCCGGACCCGAGCATGAAGGTGGTGGAGGCCGGCTGTCGCGCCCAGCCGTCCAACAGTGCGCCGGCGTCCGGAGGTTCCTGCTCCAACAGGTCCAACAGCCTTACCCGCTGCGGCAGTCCGGCGTCGTACTCCGGGCTGACGTCGCGTACGGGGGCCAGGGCGCGGGCCAGTTGCTCGCACCACTCGGGGCTCACTCCGTCGGCCCGGACCGCGGGGACGTCCGCGGCGCCCGGCCGCTTGACGGTCAGCCGGCCGCGCTCGGCGAGCACCACGCCGGTGCTCTCCTCGGGCAGCAGCCGTTCCTGCTCGTCGAGACAGACGCTGAAGATCCGTACCCGGGGTCCGTCGGTGAGGACCTGGACCATGCCGGGCACGTCCCGCAGGCGCCGGGCCCCGTCGGCGATCACCAGTACGTCGGGGCCGGTGAACACGGCGTTGCGGTCGGAGCCCGCCGAACGGCGGCGGGACTGGACCTGGGCGACCAGTTCGGTGACCCGTGCGGCGGTGGACTCGGGGTCGTTGCCGACCAGCACCGCGGGACCGCCGGCCGTGGCCGGGCGCAGGTGCGGCAGCCATCGCGTCCAGGTCCAGTCGTCGGCCCGTCCGGGTTCGGTCAGCACCACGATCCGCAGGTCGCGGGGGCTGTGCAGGACGGCGGCCTGCGCCACCAGCCAGCGGGCCAGCGGCTGCGCCTCGGCGGCCGGGCCCGCCACGCCGACCACGCCGTGCGCGCAGACGTCGACGCCGATCGGCGTGTCCGGGATGTTCCAGCGGATGGAGCGGTGGTTCTCGTCGCGGGCCGGGTCCTCCAACTCGCGTACCGAGGGCTGGTCCACGGTGCCCAGCCGCAGCACCAGGTGGTCCGGGTCGTGCCGGCGCCGCTCCCAGAGCCGGCCGCCGGGGCCGGTCGCGATCAGGGCGACGGCGGCCGGGTCGGGACCGGTGGTGTCACGCACCCGGTCCTCCCGGGCGACGGCGTCCCGGACCTGCTCCTCCACGACCGTGCGGCGCTGCTTGTACGCCCGCTCGGACTCCTCGTACTGCTTGCGGGCCGAACGGCGGCCGGTGGCCCAGTTCGACAGCATCATCAGCGGGCTCATGAACAGGAAGACGAGGAAGTAGTACGACTTGAAGATGCTGACCATGAACAGGCCGAGGATGATCGGCGACACCATCATGACGGCCGGGAAGGGCCGCTTGCCGGGCGGCGACGGCGGCTGCGGCAGCCGGACCCGCTCGGCGTCCAGGTGCGGGGGGATGCGCGGCGGCCGGTTGTAGTCGACGCCGAACCCGTCGGCGGAGGGCGTCACGGCAGCGTCGGCCTCGACCGGTGCGGTGAGTCGCAGCAGGACCGGGCCGACGGTCAGGTCCTCGCCGTCCGGCCAGGGCACCGGCCCCGGTCCGGCCGGACGTTCGGCGGGGGCCTGCGGGCGCGGCCACCGTAGGGCGGTGACGGCGTCGTCGGGTGGCGGCGCGGCCAGCCGCGCGCGGACCGTGTCGCCGGGTTCCTCGTCGGTGCGGTACCAGCAGGCGGTGCCGTCCGCGCCGACCGTCACCCACAGGCCGGACCCGGGCACGCCTTCCTCGGCGCCGTCGAGACGGATCGCGCACAGCGCGTCGGTACCGATCTCGTGGCTGCCGGGGCCGAGCCGCCAGGTGCGTCCCGCGCCGGGGCCGGAGACGACGTGCACCTCGGCGAGGACCGCGTCCTCGTCGACGCCGTACGGGCCGTACGGGCCGTACGCGTCGCCCGTGGCGGCTGTGGTGTCCGCGGAGTCGGTGATGCGGACCAGGTCGGGCGTGCGGGCCGGACCGCCGAGGCCGAGCAGGCTGCCGTCGCGCACACCGCTGCCGGCGACGGCGGAGTCCGGGTCGAGGCGTCGGTCGCCCGCGTACAGATCGCTGACCGGCGGGGCGCCGGCCGACGCCCAGTCCGCTCCGCGCTCGGTCTCCTGGGCGTCCTGGGTGAGTGCGGCGGCGAGTTCGCCGACGGTGGCGTTCGAGGGCAGCCGCACATGGTGGTCGCGGCGCTGTCCGTCCGTGGTGTCGACGGTGGTGATGGTGAGGTTCACGGCTCCCAGCCGGGGGTCGTACGTGGTCGGGGGGTCGGTGGGCCGCGCGTCCGACGCGCCTACGGCGCCTTGGGCGCGGCCACGGAGACTCCGGCGGTGCCGGAGGTGGCGGGTTCGGCGAGGTCGTCGTCGGCGTCCGGGACGGAGGCGGCGGTTACGGCGCGGGCCGGGGGTACGGGGGCCGGCGGACTCGGCCTGGTCGCGGAGACGCCGGTCGGCTCGGCCGCGGACGGACCGTCCGCGTCGAGGTCGGGTTCGGGCGCGAGGTCCGGTTCCGTCAAGTCCCCGATCATTGGCCGGACTTCGACCGGACGGCGCGGTGCGGGCACCGCCTCGGGCCGCACGTCGTCGTCCGCGTCCCCCGAGTACGGGGGCAGGCCGGACAGCGTGCGGGCCACCGCCCGGGACAGCGGCAGGACGTCGACCTGCCCGGTCGCGGGTGCGCCGTGCACGGTCAGCACCGCGTCGTGGCCGACCTCCAGCAGACGGGTCCGGCCCCGGGCGACGCCCAGGCTCAGCAGCCGTACGCCGGCCGGCAACGGCCGGTCCAGCGGCTCGGCGCACACCGCGACATCGATGCCGGGCAGCGCCACGGTCTCGGCGGCGGTCGGCCCGGGAAACCGGGGGTGCACCCCGTCCGCGACGGCGACCCGGCCCTCGGGGAGCCGCGCGTCGAGCTGGGCGGCCAGCGCCTGGAGCACCGCGCGGGCCGTACGGGCGGCGCGCGGCGCACCGTAGACGGAGGTGGCGGTCGGTCCGCCGCGCAGGTCGAGCAGCACGGCGTACCCGGCGTCGAGGCCGGCGCAGACCAGCAACGGCGGTGTGCCGTCCGGCAGTTCCCCGGTCAGGTCGGTGCGGGCGATCCACCACAGCCGGGGGTCGCTGTCGTCGGCCGCCCACGGCTCCGGCGGCACGGGCAGGGACGTGCCCTTCGCGGCGACGAGCACCCCGATCAACTCGGGTCCGGCCAGCACCCCGTACGGGCGGGCGGCGGGGTGGACGGCGGCGGCCAGTGCCGTGGCCCGTTCGGCGTCGGCCCACACGGAGGGGTCCCGCAGCAGCCGGACGAGCAGCCGCAGGCCGCGTCGGTAGCGCAGTTCGGTCCGCACGGGGGTGCTGAACGCCCGTGCTGTCAGAACCACTTCACGCCGGATGCGGCGCCACAGCGCCTTCCAGCCGCCCTTGCGCCGGACCAGCCAGTGGGTCAGCGCGAGGACGAGGACGAGGAGACCGGCGCGTCCGGGCCAGCCGGCGAGCGTGTCCGAGGAGGTCATCGTGCCTCTCCCTCGCGGGCGGCGTCGGCGCCGCCCGTGCGAGTCGTGCCGTGTGGCACGGGCGGTGCGGGGGCGGTGTGCGGGGCGGGGGCCGCGGGTGACATGGGGGTCCCGTGCCGTGCGGGGACCGCGGGTGCGAGGGCGGTCCTTCGGGGAGCGGAGGCCACGGGCGTGACGGCGGTCCCGTGGTGGGCGGAGGCCGCGTGATGCGCGGGAGGAGTGTAGTGCGCGGGGGTGGTGCGCGGGGCGTGCACGCCGTGCGCTTCGAGCGTCGTCCGCAGGGTGCGCATGCCGTGGTGCGTACGGGACTTGACCGTGCCCCGCGGCACGCCCAACTGACGGGCGACGTCCTCGCCGGTCTGCCCGAACAGATGGACGCGGGCGACGACCTCCCGGTGGGCGGGGGCGAGCGTGCGCAGCGCGGAGAGCAGCACGAAGCGGTCGCCGACCTGTTCGGCGTGGTCGGGAACGGGCGCCGGGGCCGCGGCCCCGAAGTCCGCCGCGGTGATCCCGACCGGCACGGTCCGGTCCCTGCGCCGGCCGTCGACCACGAGGTTGCGGGCGACCCGGAAGAGCCACATGCGGATGGGCCGGTCCCGCCAGTCCAGCCGCTCGGCGGACTGCCAGGCCCGTAGCAGGGTCTCTTGGACGACGTCCTCCACACCGTGGGGGTCACGCCCCATCAGACCCGCGACGAATCGGCGCAGGCTGTCGTGCTCCGCGAGAAGGAGGCCGAGCGTCCGGTCCGCGCTGTCCGCGCAGTCGTGGTCGATGAGGCTCACGGCCTCCGCCTTCCGGTGTCGGGTGGTGCTGGAGATACGAACGCTAGCGCGAGAAACAGAACTTACGGAGAAGAACAATCCCTGCGACGCCAACGAATTGATCACGGTCGACGGTGCATACGGGACGGAAGCCGACGTTCGGCCGGATCATTGCGGGAGAGGTGGGGGATGTGCGGTACGGCTTCGTTACTGTGCTTCCGGGGACGTCCGCCGTACCCACGCGCCTGGCGGGCCGCACCACTTCTCTCCCTCACTCGTCCCGAGACTTTACCGAGACCTCAAGGAGTCGACGTGCCGCCCCTTCGCAAACCCCGGCCCTCCGCGGACCGGACCGGCACTCCCGCGGCACGGTTCACCGACACCTTCGCCCAGCGCCCCGCCGTACCCCGGCGCGGGCTCGTACCTGGCGTGCGGGTGTGGGCGACGGTCGGCGCCACGGCCGGACTGACCGTCGTGAGCGTCCTGGCGTTCCCGTTGCTGGCGCGGGTCGACCTGTTCCCGGACGGGGACGCGTCGCCCGCCGCGGCGGTGGCGGCCCAGCAGGCGACGCCCGGCCCGGCCGCGTCCTCCGCCTCCCCCACGCCGAACCGTCCCGGCAACCCCTCCCCCGACTCCGCGCACTCCGCGGGCGGCACCGGCAACAACGCGGCGGGGGCGGGCGGTTCGGCCGCGGGGGGCCCGGTGGGCTCCGGGGGCTCCGCCGGGGGCACGGCACAGCAGCCGTCGGGAGGCGGCGGCACGCAGTCCGGGACGGGCGGCCAGAGCGGCGGGACGGGCACCGGGAAGACCGCCGACCCCAAGCCGGCCGACACCGGCAAGTCCGGTGGTACGTCGTCGGGTTCGGGTACGACGACCGCCACCGTCCCCGGCACGCTTCTGATCGGCTCGGCGTCGGGACGCTGTGTCGACGTGTCCAACGCCAACAACGGCGTGGGCAAGGACGGTACGCGGCTGCAGATCTGGGACTGCGGCGGCGCCGCCAACCAGAAGTGGGTGTTCCGCTCGGACGGAACCGTGCGGTCGCTCGGCATGTGCATGGACGTCGCCTGGGGCTCCACCACCAACGGCGCCGCGATCCAGCTCGCCAAGTGCAGTGGGAACCGGGCCCAGTTGTTCTACCTCAGCACGGCGGGCGATCTGGTGAGTTCCCTGGCGGACAAGTGCGTCGACATCGTCGACAACAGCACGGGCAACGGCGCGAAGCTCCAGCTGTGGACGTGCAGCGGCACGGCGAACCAGAAGTGGCGCAAGGGCTGACCGAACCGACGGAGCGCGGTGCCCGGACCAGTGGTACTGGTCCGGGCACCGCGCTCTCGGCGTTCGTCAGGACGCCTGGGTGTCAGGGCGTCACATGGAGCGCCGCCGGGTGCGGGTCAGCAGGACGATGCCGGCGATGGCGAGGACGGCTCCGAGCGCCGCGGGCCACAGCTGGGCCCCGGTCTCGGCGAGACCGCCCTGCACCGCCTGGGGTTCGGTCTGCGGCTCGGTCTGGGGTGCCGTCTGCGCATCGGACGTGTCCTGCCCGTCGTCGCCCGCGGCCTGCGCCTGACCGGGAGCGGTCGTCCCGCCGGAGTCGGGTGCGGTCGTCACGAGGCCACCGCCCTTGTCGTCCGACTCCGGCTGCGCCGAGGCGTCGTTCGGGCGCGCGGTGGCCTTGGGGGACGAGTAGACCCTGGGCTCGGTGTTCTGGGGTGCGGGGGTGGCGGTGGCGCCGTCGCCCGGAGTGGTGGCGGGCGGCGCCGTGGTCTCGTCGCCCCCGTCGTCTCCATTGTCTCCAGGCTGCTCGTCGCCGCCGTTCCCGTCCTTCGGGGGCTCCGGAGCCTGCGTCTGCTGGCCCTGATCCCCGTTGCCGTTGCCGCCCTCGTTGCCGTTGCCGTTCCCGTTGCCGCCCTCGTTGCCGTTGCCGTTGCCGTTCCCGTTGCCGCCCTCGTTGCCGTTGCCGCCCTCGTTGCCGTTGCCCGGCTCGGCTCCGACGCCGCACTGACGGCCGCCGTTGATGCAGTCGACCATCTCCTTCATCAGGTCCTCGTCGAAGACGTTGATGAAGTCGCCGTGGTCCGTGACCGGCTTGTGCAGCTGCTCCGGGAAGGAGTCCACCGCGAACAGCGGGGTGGTCCGGCCGCCGTCCTGGAGGCTCGGCGCGTCGACGTCGTACACGATGCGCTGCACCAGCTGCGGAATGGCCTGGAAACCGCCCGGGCAGGAGCCGTCGGCGGCGGCGAACGCCACGTGGGTGCGGTGGTTGGCGCTGTCGATGTTCCGTCCGTCCCAGCAGCTCTGGAACTTGAACGAGCGCACGACGTCGCTGCCGCTCGGGCAGAGCGGGTACTTGTCCTTCAGCTGCCGGTCCTCGAAGCCCGTGCAGCTCCAGGACGCGTTGGCGTTGGCGTTGCCGTTGACGAACGCCTTGGCGTCGCCGGTGATGATGCGCAGCAGTCGCGGCATGGCCGTGACCTGGCCACGCGGGCTGCCGACGAATGTCAGCGTGACCTGCTTGGGCGTCACGATCTCACCGGCGTTGCCCTCGGTGCCGCCGCCCGGGGAGCCTGCGTCCTTCTCCTGGGTGCCGTTCTGAAGGCGCAGCACGGGCCAGTAGTACGTCGACTTGTCGCCCTCGTCCTGGCAGCTGGTGTCCGCGTTCGCCAGGTCGTCGTCGCTGGCGAAGGCGTTGTTGGACTGGTTGCCGACGTAGTCGTGGAAGTGGTGGGCTCCGTTGCTGACACCCGGGGCGACAATGACGTTGTCGGAGTTGAACAGGCCCTCCGCGTTCACCCCGCAACTGGTGGCGAAGGTGCCGCGGGAGGCGTCCCCCTGGGCGGCGGGGTTCTGCACATTGGGCTGGACGGACTTGATGTCCGCGAAGTCGGCGACGACGGGACCGTTTCCGGCCTGACCGCCGTTACCGGCGCCCTGGTTCTCGCCCTGACCCTGACCCTGGTTCTGGTCCTGGCTCTGGTCCTGTCCCTGGTCCTGCCCCTGGTTCTGGTCCTGCGTCTGCTCGCGCAGTGTGCAGGCAGCCAGGGCTTCCAGTCCCTCCGGGCGGTCCCCGACCTGGTCGATGGCGACCGCGATGCGCTCGATCGTCTCGGCCCGCTTCTCCTTCAGCGGGTTCATGATCGCGTCGTCGGCGGATCCGCTGTCCTGCTGGTCGGCGGCCGCCGACTCCTGGAGCCGCTGGTAGGCCTCGGCGACCTGCTGGTCCAGCAGGGCGAGTTCCTTGTCGACCGCCTCGCGGGCGCCGTCGGGCACGTCCGTCAGGCGGTCGCCGACATCGGGGCAGTCGATCGTGCCGGGCCCCCAGGCCCCGTTGGCGTCGGACTGCTGTGTGTCGCCGCCCAGGCCGCCTTCGGTCGCGGAGGCGTACACGTTCGCCACGACCAGTCCTCCGCCGCCCAGAATCAGGGCGGCTGCTGCAAAGGTCGCGCGTCGTGCGCCTGTTGGGCGTCTGCGCGTGCTACGTCCCACGGAACATTCTCCTACGCGTCGTGGCCAGGCTCCAGGTATGGAAATCCCTGCCCCAATACGGAGACCGGTCCCGGTGTGTTCAAGCACCCCAGGAATTCACAGCAACCTCTTATACCGTACCGATGCCGCTACCAGGAGTGCTCAAAAGGGAATATTGGATTCCGGCCATACTCGCCCGGCCGCACCGGGCGGCCCGCAACTACGATCATGCGCGGTGACCACCGGGTACGCGCGGTACGCACCGCGCCCATCACCCCCGCCCCATGCCCCCTTTGTCCCCTCACCTCTAGCCCCTCGCCCCTCGCCCCTCGCCCCCTGGCTCCTTGGAGTTGACATGGCCTTCGACGTCGACGCGCTCCGCGCTCTGATCCCCGCCCTGAAGTCCGGCTCCGCGCGCTTCGACGCGCCGGGCGGCACCCAGACTCCGCAGCCCGTCATCGACGCCGTCGTGGCGGTGCTGGCCGGTCCGCTGGCGAACCGGGGCCACACCACCGAGGGCGAGCGCAACGCCGAGGCCGTCGTCGTCGGCGCCCGTGCCGCCCTGGCCGACCTGACCGGCACCGAGCCGCGCGGCATCGTCTTCGGCCGCAGCGCCACCCAGCTCACGTACGACCTGGCCCGCACCCTCGCCAAGACCTGGAACGCCGGTGACGAGGTGGTGGTGACCCGGCTCGACCACGACTCCAACATCCGTCCCTGGATCCAGGCGGCGGAGGCGGTCGGTGCCCGCGTCCGGGAGGCGGACTTCGACCCGGCCACGGGTGAGCTGCGGCCCGAGCACATCGAGGCGGTGCTGTCCTCGCGCACCCGGCTGGTCGCCGTCACCGCGGCGTCCAACCTCGTGGGCACCCGGCCCGACGTTCCCGCCATCGCCGAACTGGCCCACGGCAGCGGCGCGTTGCTGCACGTGGACGCGGTGCACTACGCGGCCCACGCCACGGTGGACCTGGCCGGGCTCGGCGCGGACACCCTGGTGTGCTCCCCCTACAAGTTCCTCGGCCCGCACCTGGGCGTGCTGGCGAGCCGGCCCGAACTGCTGGAGACGCTGCGGCCCGACAAGCTGCTCCCGTCCACCGAAGCCGTACCGGAGCGCTTCGAACTCGGCACGCTGCCCTACGAGTTGCTCGCCGGTGCGCGGGCCGCGGTGGATCTCCTCGCCGATCTGGCACCCGGTACCGACGGAACGCGCCGGGAACGTCTGATCGCGGCCTTCACGGCGACCGAGTCCCACGAGGACGCCCTGCGCGAGCGGATCGAGCTGGGCCTGGCGGGCCTCGGCGGCATCACGGTGTACTCCCGTGCCGCGCACCGCACCCCGACCCTGCTGTTCGCCGTGAACGGGCACCGGTCGGCGGACGTCTCACGGCATCTCGCGGAGCACGGGGTCGACGCCCCGGCCGGTTCCTTCTACGCGCTGGAGGCCTCGCTGCGGCTCGGACTCGGCCCGGAGGGCGCGGTGCGGGTCGGACTGGCCCCGTACTCCAACGCCGAGGACGTCGACCGCCTGCTCGCGGCGCTGGCCGCGCTCCGCGCCTAGGCCCCGGCGTACGACGTCAGGGGCGTACCCGACGGTGATCACCGGCCGTGTCGCGCGCGAGGGGGGCACCGGGCGGGTGAGAGCGTAGGGGGACAGGACGCTTCGCGTCATGGTCGCTGGAGGTGGTGGGTGAGCGTCCCCGAACCGCTGCCGACGTCGCAGTCGGTGCGACTGGGCGTGCTCCTGGCGATGGTCGGCGGCTCGCTCGACGCCTACACCTATCTGAGCCGTGGCGGCGTCTTCGCCAGCGCGCAGACGGCCAACGTGATCCTGCTGGCCATCGAGGCGGCACACGGGCAGTGGTGGCAGGCGTTCGACCACGTGCCGCCGATCCTGGCCTTCGTCGTCGGTGTCGTGGCCGCGGAGTGCCTGCAGCATCCCCGGGTGGCGCGTGTCGTGCGGCAGCCGACGCGCGCGGCGCTGATGCTGGAGGTCGTCGTGCTGGCGGGCGTGGGACTGGTCCCCGCCGACGCCCCGGACATCCTGGTCTCGGTGCTGATCGCGTTCGCCGCGTCCGTGCAGATGACCGCGTTCCGCACGCTCGTGGACACCGCCTACAACAGCACGATGACGACCGGGAACCTCCGCATCGCGACGCAGTGCGCGTACGAGGCCGTCATGGGCCGGGACAAGAAGGCGGCGCGTCGCGGCCGCCAGTTCACGGCCGTCATCCTGGCGTTCATGGCCGGCGCCCTCGGCGGCGCCGAGCTCACCCAGACGGTGGGGGTGCGCGCGGTGTGGGCGGCGGCCGTACTGCTGGCCTGCGGGCTGGCGTTGTTCGTGCACGACGAGCGCACCGCGCGCCGGGCGGCCGACGCTGCGGCCACCCGCGCGCGCGGTGCGGGATGAGGCGAGGTCAGCCCTGGCGGGCCTTGAAGCGCGGGTTCTTCTTGTTGACGACGAACGTCACGCCCCGTCGCCGTACGACCTGCGCCCCCGGCTTGGACTTCATCGAGCGCAGGGAATTGCGCACCTTCATGGCTGCGTTCTCCTTCGGTGGTTCGGTCGAGCGTCGGTGGCCGTGGTCAGCGGTCGACCGGAGCGGCGGCTCGGGTCATCGCTCCTCGCGGAAGGGGACGTGCGCCCCCGCCACCGGGTCGTACTTGCGCAGGACCAGCCGGTCGGGGTCGTTGCGCCGGTTCTTGCGCGTCACGTAGGTCACTCCGGTCCCGGCCGTCGACTTCAGCGTCACGACGGGACGGAGCTCGTTGCGGGCCATGGGGGTCCTCCTCTCACCGACATCGCATCCACTGATCGGTGCATGTCAGTCACGTGCGGTACAACAGCGCCCCTCGCCCGGACATTCCCGCGTCCCGGAGGTTGCGGCCGGCGCGCGGATGCGCGCAGGTGCTCGCGGGGCGCATTCTTTTCGTGTGGCCCGCGCGAGCGGCGCCAGGACGAGGTAGGGCCGATGACCGGGAGCGCCGGGGACGGTTCGGGGCGACCACGACGACTGGCCGCGCTGCTGACCGAGACCGTGACGGAGGCGGTCCGCACGGCCGACGGACCCGTCGCGGGTGTCTACCTGCGCGCCGACGCCCCCGGACTGCTGCGGCTCGCCGTGCTCGCGGGCCTGCCCGTGACGCTGTTCCACCCCTGGTGGCGGCTGCACGTGGACCGGCCGTTCCCGGTGGCCGACGCCTACCGGCTCGGCATCCAGGTGGCGCTGCCCAACGCCACGGAGGCGATGCGCCGCTACCCCCAGTTCGCGGCGGGGCTGCCCTTCCAGTTCGGCTCCGTCTACGTGCCCGTCGTGGGCGGGACCACCATGTTCGGCGTCCTCGCGTCGATGCGCCCCGCCGCCGCGGACATCGCCGCGCTGCGGGCGGACCAGGAACGGCTGGCCCGCCTGGCCCTCGACCTGGGCGGCTCACTGCGTCTTCTGGAGGCCGACGGACCGCCCCTGACCTGGAACGACCGTCCGCTCTCGGTACGGCCACCGGCCACCCACCCGCTCTCGGGCCGCTCGGCACACTTCTCCTGGGACCCGGTGACAGACCTGGTCACCCCCGACAGTGACGCGCACGCCCTGCTCGGCCTTCCCGCGGGCGAGTTCCCCACCACCCTGCGCGACCTGGCCCGCACGCTCACCCCCCTCGACTCCGCCCGGCTGCTGGCCCTGCTGCGGGAGACCGCCGAGGGCAGACCGCCGCCCCTGCCCCTGCCGGTACGGGCGGCGGACGGCGCGCTACGGCTGCTGGAACTGCTGGCACCGGAACCGGGGGAAGGCTCCGGGGCCGCTCCCCGATCACCCCCCGAGGGGCGTCCTGCGCGACCCGAGTGCCGATTCACCCGCCGACGCGGCGGCCGGTCTGCTCGCGGAGGGCGTGTTCTGTCTGGACCGGCTGGGGCAGGTCGTCTACGCGAACCCGCGGGCCGCGCACCTGCTGGGGCTGTCCAGGGCCCGGCTGCTCGGACGTGCGCTGTGGGAGGGCGTGCCCTGGCTGCGACAGCCCGCGTTCGAGGACCATCTGCGCGGTGCCCTGCTGGCACCGGACCCGGTGGATGTCCGCCGTCCCGCCGAGGCGGCGGACGCGGTGATCGAGGGCGACTGCCTCGCCCTGTCCGTCTACCCCGGGCCGGATATCCTCACCTGCACCATCGTGCCGTCGAACCGCATGACCGAACCCGGTGATCCGCAGCCGACGGCACAAGGCGGCCCCTCCGCCGGTGAGCTGCCCCGGACCGGTGGTTTCGCGTCCGGCGCCGCCCCGACGGCCCCGCAGTACCGGCCCATCGTGCTGGCGATCGCGCTGACCGAGGCGGTGACCGCCCGGCAGGTGTCCGCGGTGGTGACGAAGGAACTGCTGCCCGCGTTCGGCGGCCGCCGGCTCGCCATCTACCTGTTGCAGGACCAGCACCTCTACCTGGCCTGGGAGAACGGCTTCCCCGAGGGGTTCCTCGCCGCTTTCGAGGGCGTGGGGCTAGACGCCCGGCTGCCGGGCGTCGAGACGCTCACCACCGGCCGCCCGCTGTTCTTCGAGTCGATGGAGCAGATGCGGGCGGTATATCCCGGCATGGCGCTGGACGCCACGAGGGGCGCGCGTGCCTTCCTGCCGCTCATCGCCTCCGGACGCCCGGTCGGCTCGTGCATCCTCGGCTTCGAGCGGCCCCGCAGCTTCAGCACCGAGGAACGTACGGTGCTCACCGCGCTCGCCGGGCTGATCGCCCACGCGATGGAGAAGGCCCAGCGCTACGACTCCGAGGCCGCCCTCGCCCGCGGACTCCAGCAGGCCCTGCTCCCCCGGCGGCTGTCCACCCACCCGCAGGTGGAGACCGCCGGGCGGTACCTGCCCGGCACCCAGGGCATGGACGTGGGCGGCGACTGGTACGACGTCGTCGAGGCCGGAGACGGGCTGGCCCTGGTGATCGGGGACGTACAGGGGCACGGGGTCCAGGCGGCCGCCACCATGGGGCAGCTGCGCACCGCCGTGTGCGCGTTCGCTCTCGGCGACCGTCCGCCCGACGAGGTGATGAGCGGTACCAACCGGCTGCTCATCGACCTCGATCCCGGCCAGTTCGCCAGCTGCTGCTACCTCCGGCTGGACCCCGCCACCGGCCTGCTCCGGGTCGCCCGAGCGGGGCACCCGCCTCCCCTGCTACGCCGCGCCGACGGCCGTACGCGTGTCGTGGACATCCCCGGCGGTGTCGTCCTCGGAGTGACCCCGGACGCCCACTACCCCGTGATGGAACTGCGGCTGGAGCCCGGCGCGATCCTGGCCCTCTACACCGACGGCCTGGTCGAACGGCCCGGCCACGACATCGACTACGGCATCGGCGCACTGTGCGTGGCCCTGGACCGGGCCGCCGCCTCCTCTTTCACCCGCCGGGCACAGCCGCGCCGGGAAGCGCGGGCCCTGGCCGGGCTCGCCGACCGGCTCACCGCGACGGCCCGGCACGCCGCCGACCGGCCCGACGACATCGCGCTCCTGCTGGCCACCCGTCACGCCGCGGCGCGCCGGGTCGGCTGACGCCACCTCGACCCGCGACGCGACCCGCTCCCCCACGGCCCGCCACCCCGACATGGCCGCCGCTGCCACGTCCAGGCCGCCCAGTAGGGGTGAAGGCTTCCACTCAAGGCGTGACGCCTCTCGCCTCGCGGGGCCCGGCAGTGTAGACATGGGCACATGGTCCGACTCCTGGGTCGAGCGGGGCCTCGGTCAACCCGTCCCGGCGGTCACCGCACACCGCGCGCTCCAGAGCGCGCGCGCCGCACGCGCGAGCAGCGGTCACGCCGAGTCCCGGCGGACCGCACCTCGGCCGGGCACCGGGACGGCGAGGGCCGATCGCGGTGGGAAAATCGCGCGGGACTGCGGTCCGCGTTGGGCGGACGCAGCCTCGCCGCACAGGTGTTCGTACTGAACGTGGTCATCGTGCTGCTGCTGGTGGTGGCCGCGGTGGTGGCGCTGGTCCTCCAGGTACGGCACGACAGCACCACGGAGGCGCGCAACCGTTCGCTCGCCGTCGCCGAGACCTTCGCCAACTCCCCCGGAATCCGCGCGGCGCTGCGCGGCCCGGACCCCACCGCCCTGCTCCAGCCGCAGGCCGAGGCCGCCCGCGAGGCCACGAAGGTCGACTTCATCGTGGTGATGAACACCGACGGGGTCCGCTACACGCACCCCAAGCCGGACCGCATCGGCAAGAAGTTCGTCGGCACGCTCCAGCCCGCGCTGGACGGCGGCGTCGTGATCGAGGAGGTCGACGGGACCATCGGCCGGCTGGTGCAGGCCGTGGTGCCGGTCAAGGGGCCGAACGGCTCGGTCGTGGGCCTGGTCTCGGCCGGCATCACCACCGCGCACGTCGGCGGCGCCGCGGAACGGCAGGTGCCGCTGCTGCTGGGCGCCGCGGGCACGAGCCTCGCGCTGGCCACGGGGGGCACGGCGCTGGTCAGCCGACGGCTGCTGCGGCAGACCCACGGTCTCGGCCCGCACGAGATGACCCGGATGTACGAACACCACGACGCGGTGCTGCACTCCGTCCGGGAAGGCGTGATCATCCTCGGCGGGAAGGGCGATCTGCTGCTCGCCAACGACGAGGCCCGTCGGCTGCTGGACCTGCCGGCGGACGCCGAGGGGCGCCATGTGCTGGACCTCGGTCTCGATCCCGACACCGCCCGTCTGCTCGCCTCGGGCCGGGTCGCGACGGACGAGGTGCACCTGGTCGGCGACCGGCTGCTGGCGATCAACCACCGGCCCACGGACCTGGAGGGCGGCCCGCCGGGCAGCGTGGCCACGCTGCGCGACTCCACCGAACTGCGCGCCCTGTCCGGCCGGGCGGACGCGGCGCGGGAACGACTGGACATCCTCTACGCCGCCGGGGTGGGCATCGGCACCAGCCTGGACGTGACCAGGACCGCCGAGGAGCTGGGCGAGCTGGCCGTCCCCCGGTTCGCGGACTTCGCGACCGTCGACCTGTTCGACGCCGTGCTCGGCGGCGAGGAGCCCGAGGCCGGCGACGCGCTGCGCCGTACGGCGTCGAGCGGCATCCGCAAGGACGCCCCGCTCTACGCGGTCGGCGACCAGATCCGGTTCGTGTCCTCCTCGCCGCAGGCGCACAGCGTCGCCACCGGCCAGGCCGTCGTCGAACCCTGGCTGGAGCGGGCGCAGGGCTGGCGCGTGCAGGACCTCGAACGCACCGAGCAGGTCGTCGAGTACGGCATCCACTCGCTGATCACCGTGCCGGTGCGGGCGGGCGCCCTGATCCTGGGCGTGGTCAGCTTCTGGCGCTCGGAGCGGCCCGAGCCGTTCAACGAGGACGAGGTGGCCCTCGCCGAGGAACTGGTCGCCCGTGCCGCGGTGTCCATCGACAACGCCCGCCGCTACACGCGCGAGCACAGCATGGCCGAAACGTTGCAGCGCAGTCTGCTCCCGCGCAATCTGCCCACGCAGGGCGCCCTGGACGTCGCCTACCGCTATCTGCCCGCGCAGGCCGGGGTCGGCGGCGACTGGTTCGACGTACTGCCGTTGTCCGGGGCCCGGGTGGCGCTCGTCGTGGGCGATGTGGTGGGTCACGGGCTGCACGCGGCGGCCACCATGGGCAGGCTGCGCACCGCGGTGCACAACTTCTCCGCGCTCGACCTGTCGCCCGACGAACTGCTCGCCCTGCTGGACGAGCTGGTCAGCCGGATCGACCAGGACGAGACTGCGGCGGGCACCGGCGCGCCCGTCAGCGGTGCGACCTGCCTCTACGCGGTGTACGACCCGGTCTCCCGGCGCTGCACCCTCGCCCGCGCCGGCCACCCGCCGCCCGCCGTGGTCCGGCCCGACGGCCGGGTCGACTTCCTGGACGTGCCGGCCGGTCCACCGCTCGGTGTCGGCGGGCTGCCGTTCGAGACGGCGGAGGTGGAGCTGGCGGAGGGCAGCCGGCTGGTGCTGTACACGGACGGGCTGGTCGAGGACCGGGTGCGCGACATCGACACCGGTCTGGAGCTGCTGCGCACCGCCCTGGCGCGGACCGGGCCGTCGCCCGAGGCCACCTGTCAGGGCGTGCTCGACGAGCTGCTCCCGGACCGGCCGGGCGACGACATCGCCCTGATCGTGGCCCGGACCCGGGCGCTCGACGCCGACCACGTCTCGGAGTGGGAGGTGCCGATGGACCCGGCGGCGGTGCAGGACGTACGG
This sequence comes from Streptomyces sp. NPDC059582, assembly GCF_042735715.1. Lineage (NCBI taxonomy): Bacteria > Bacillati > Actinomycetota > Actinomycetes > Kitasatosporales > Streptomycetaceae > Streptomyces > Streptomyces sp. NPDC059582. Next base: position 69,150 of record NZ_JBHWCC010000025.1, on the reverse strand, counting down.
GCCCGGGTCACCCGTCAGCTGGCGGAGTGGGACCTGGAGGAGCTGACCTTCACCTCGGAGCTGATCGTCAGCGAGCTGGTCACCAACGCGATCCGCTACGGCGCCGCCCCTTTGCGCGTGCGCCTGCTGCGCGACAGAAGTCTGATCTGCGAGGTCTTCGACGGCGGCAGCACCTCGCCCCACATGCGGCACGCGGCCATGACCGACGAGGGCGGCCGCGGCCTGTTCCTCGTCGCGCAGCTGGCCGACCGGTGGGGCACCCGGTACACACCGCACGGTAAGTTCATCTGGGCGGAGCAGCCGCTGCCCTGACGTCCGCCGTCCAGTCATCAATGGGGCTTATGAGCTCATAGACCGGACCCGCATACCTACTAAGGTTTGCCTTAGTTTAGGCTTCCCGTCGAGTCGCTTGTCATCGCTCGAAGGGAACCTGATCATGCCCCGCCCCCTGCGGGTAGCCATCGTCGGAGCCGGCCCCGCCGGGATCTACGCCGCCGACGCGCTGCTGAAGTCCGAAGTGGCCGCCGACCCCGGTGTCTCGATCGACCTCTTCGAACGCATGCCGGCCCCGTTCGGCCTGATCCGCTACGGCGTCGCGCCCGACCACCCCCGCATCAAGGGCATCATCACGGCCCTGCACCAGGTGCTCGACAAGCCCCAGATCCGCCTCTTCGGCAACGTCGACTACCCGTCCGACCTCAGCCTGGACGACCTGCGCGCCTTCTACGACGCCGTGGTCTTCTCCACCGGCGCGACGGCCGACCGCGAGCTGCGCATACCCGGCGTCGACCTCGAGGGCTCGTACGGCGCTGCCGACTTCGTCTCCTGGTACGACGGCCACCCCGACGTGCCGCGCACCTGGCCGCTGGAGGCCGAGAAGGTCGCCGTCCTCGGCGTCGGCAACGTCGCGCTCGACGTGGCGCGCATCCTGGCCAAGACGGCGGACGAACTGCTGCCGACGGAGATCCCGCCGAACGTCCACGACGGCCTGAAGGCCAACAAGGCCCTCGAAGTCCACGTCTTCGGCCGCCGTGGTCCGGCGCAGGCGAAGTTCAGCCCGATGGAGCTGCGGGAGCTGGACCACTCGCCGAACATCGAGGTCATCGTCGACCCCGAGGACATCGACTACGACGAGGGCTCGATCGCCACCCGGCGCGGCAACAAGCAGGCGGACATGGTCGCCAAGACCCTGGAGAACTGGGCGATCCGCGACATCGGCGAGCGGCCGCACAAGCTGTTCCTGCACTTCTTCGAGTCACCGACCGAGATCCTCGGCGAGGACGGCAAGGTGGTCGGTCTGCGCACCGAGCGCACCGCCCTCGACGGCACCGGAAACGTCAAGGGCACCGGCGAGTTCAAGGACTGGGACCTCGGCGCTGTGTACCGCGCCGTGGGCTACCTCTCCGACAAGCTGCCGAAGCTGCCCTGGGACATCGACTCGGGCACCGTCCCGGACGAGGGCGGCCGGGTCGTCGAGGAGAGCGGCGCGCACCTGCGGTCCGTCTACGTCACCGGCTGGATCCGGCGCGGACCGGTCGGCCTCATCGGCCACACCAAGGGCGACGCCAACGAGACGGTGTCCAACCTGCTGGACGACCACGCGAACGGCCGCCTGAACGCGCCGGCCTCTCCCGAGCCCGAGGCCGTGGACGCGTTCCTCGCCGAGCGCGGCGTGCGCTTCACCACCTGGGAGGGCTGGTACAAGCTGGACGCCGCCGAGAAGGCGCTGGGCGAGCCCCAGGGCCGCGCGCGGGTGAAGCTCGTCGAGCGCGAGGACATGCTCAGGGAGAGCGGCGCGTGACGCACCGCGCGACACCCCGCTGACCCCGCGGGCCCGGAGGCACCTGTGTCTCCGGGCCCGGTGTCCGCGGGCCGCTGCCCGCCGGGCGCGAAATGCGGTGAGGCAGGCACCCCCGACCTGCTAACTTCCCCCGGTGTTCACCCTCCAGGAGCCTCCCCTCTTCACCCGGCTGCGGGACGCGCGGCGGATCCTCGTGGCCGGTGCGGGCGGCGGATTCGACGTCTACGCCGGTCTTCCGCTGGCCCTAGCCCTGCGCGCGGCCGGCAAGGACGTCCACCTGGCCAACCTCTCCTTCGCCGACCTGTACGGCCTGGATCCGGACGTATGGCTGGAACAGGACGTCGCCGCCGTCCGCCCGGACACCGCCGCGCGCGGCGACTACTTCCCCGAACGCACCCTCGCGCGCTGGCTCGAACTGCACGGCCTGCCGGCCACGGTGTACGCGCTGTCCCGTACGGGCGTCGCCCCGCTGCGCGCCGCCTACCGCGCGTTGCTGAAGCACCTGGACGGCGTCGACGCGATCGTGCTGGTGGACGGCGGCACCGACATACTGATGCGCGGTGACGAGCACGGGCTCGGTACGCCGGAGGAGGACATGGCCAGCCTGGGCGCGGTCGCCGGGCTGCACGAGGTCGAGCACCGGCTGGTGGCCTGCCTCGGCTTCGGTGTGGACGCCTACCACGGGGTCAACCACTCCCTGGTCCTGGAGAACCTGGCCGCCCTCCAGCGCGAGGGCGCCTATCTGGGGGCGTTCTCGCTTCCGTACGACAGCCGCGAAGGCGCTCTCTACGTCGACGCGGTGGCGCACGCCCAGGGCTGCACACCGGACCACCCGAGCATCGTCAACGGCTCCGTCGCGGCCGCCGTGCGGGGCGAGTTCGGCGATGTGCGGTTCACCGAGCGGACCAGGAACAGCGAACTGTTCGTCAATCCGCTGATGGCGCTGTACTTCTGCGTCGACGCCGTCGGCCTGGCCCGCCGCAGCCTCTACCTGGAGCGCCTGGAGAACACCGCGCTCACCCGGCAGATCAGCTCCGTCATCGAGGAGTTCCGCGACGAACTGCCGGCTCAGCGTCCGCCCCGCGCGTTCCCGCACTGAGCGGCGCGAACCCGCTCGCGCCCGCGCCAGGCAGTCCCGCCGGCATGCCGGCCACCGACGCCGGCCCGGTGGCGGGGCAGGCCCCCGGGCCCGCTGGTGCCGTGGCACTAGTCCCCGCGCGGGTAGGTCGCGATCACCTCTCCGTGGACGTTGGCCTTGATGTATCCGCCGCCGTAGTCGTCCGACAGGTAGACGCTCATCGTCGGCTCGGTGTCGCTGACACTGGAGACGGGGCTGACGATCAGGTAACGGCTGGTGGGGGACGGGACGTTGAGGGTGTCGTGCGCCTTGCGCAGGAGTGCGGGCACGGTGTCCCATTCGAAGGCGTCCAGGTCCACGGGGACCATGCCGCTGGTCACCGTGCCGCCCGGGCCGTCCTTGACGGCGACGTCTCCGCCCCGGTAGCTGTACCGGTCGTACAGCTCGGGGTGGCCCGCGACGGGCGCCTCGGCGATGGCGTACTCCTCGTAGAGGACGAAGCGGGTGACCTTCGTGTCGCCCGAGACCGCCTCGAGCTTCGCCACGGTCCTGCGGATGCCGGCCGGGGTGAGCAGACTGGTCGTCTCCTTGGCGTCCTGGGTGGCCTGGGCGCTCGGGGACGTGGGGCGAGTGCTGGTGTGCGCCGACGTCGACTGCGATGCCGATGCCGATGTCGATGTCGACGAATCGGGCGTACCACCGGAGTCGCGGTCCCCGGACGGCAGCAGTGTCCACACCAGGACGCCGGTCAGCACCGTGCCCGCGGCCGCTGCCGCGATGGCGGCCGTACGGCGGGTGCGGTGCGGGGGCCTCCCGTCCGGGGTGACGGTGGGACCGGCGCCCGGCGGCGGCGCCAGCCGGTAGGACGTGGTGGCGGAGGCCGGGGGCGGCGCCGGCGGCCGGTAGGACGTGGTGCCGGAGGCATGGGGCGGCGGTGGCACGGGCTCGTCCGATGTCGCCTCCGCGAGCATCCGGTCGACCGTCTCCGCGTCGGGGCGCGCCTGCGGGTCCCGGACCAGCACGGCGGTGAGCACTCCGGTCAGCGGCCCGGCCCGCAGCGGGGCGGGCACGTCCTCGCTCAGTACGGCGGCGAGGGTGGCGAGCGTGCTCGCCCGGCGCAGCGGATGGTGACCCTCGAGCGCGACGTAGAGCAGCATGGCCAGCGACCAGAGGTCGGAGGCCGGACCGCCCTCCTTGCCGCCGACGCGTTCCGGTGCCATGTAGTCGGGAGAGCCGATGACCGCGCCGGTCGCGGTCAGGTTGACGGACTCACGGACGGCCGCGATGCCGAAGTCGGTGAGGACGGGGCGGCCGTCCGGGCGCAGCAGGACGTTCGCCGGTTTCACGTCGCGATGTTCGATGCCGACGGCGTGGGCCGCGCGCAGCGCCGCCAGCAGCTCTCGGCCGAACCGGGCCGCCTCGCCCGGGGTCATCACGCCACGGTCGAGACGTTCCTGGAGCGAGCCGCCGGTGACGAGCTCCATCACGATCCACGGATAGGTGTCCGGGCCGCCGTCGACGATGTGGTGGATGGTGACCACGTTGGGGTGGTGCAGCCGGGCCAGGGCGCGGGCCTCCCGCAGCACCCGCTCGCGCAGGGTGCGGGCACCCTCGGGGTCGTACTCGGCGAGCGCCGGATCCGGCGGGCGTACCTCCTTGACGGCCACGTCGCGCTGGAGCGCCAGATCGTGGGCGCGCCACACCCAGCCCATGCCCCCGCCGCCCAGTCTCTCGACCAGTTCGAAGCGGCCGTCGACCACCCGTCTGCCGGATCCCCCTGTACTCATGGGGGGAGCCTAGGGCCACGGTGCGGCGCGTGTTGAGCCGGTGCGGTGGTATGCGCCGGCGCGGGAAAATCCGTTGTCCCGCGGATGCTGTGAGTGACGCAAGTACGGGTAGATCTCCCTGAGCGGCACTTTCCGCCCGACTCCTCCCGTGAAGGACATGTGGTCTTGGCTCTCACGTACCCTGACGCGCCCTCAGCTCGCCGTCCCGGTCGGTCCTGGACGATCCGGGTGACCGGGCACCGCGACCGCACCGCCTCCGTCAGCTGCTCCTCGGCGTGCAGCATGCCGCCCCGTTCCCGCGACATCGCCGCCCAGCGCCGCTTCGCCGAAGCCCATGCCGCCGCCCACGCGAAGGCGGCGGCGGTACGTCCCGACGCCGCGTGCTCGTGCCGTCAGCAGCGGTGCGTGCTCCACGAGGGCACCCGGGTCTCCTGCGGGGGCATGGTCCTTCTCGTCCTGCGTCACGATCCGTCGGTGGGCCAGGTGTGGACGCTCAGCGAGGTCTGTTCCGTGTGCGCCCCGCTGATGCCCCACACCCGGGTGCTGGGCCGGGCGGCACCGCTCGCGAATCCGGGCGAGCAGGGATCCGCGCCCGTACCCCCGGCACCGCGGGTGGCACCGCAGCGTCTCGTGCCCGGTGGGTTCAGCGGCCCGCCCGTCGGCGACACGCCCGCCCGTGAGGCGCCGGGCCGCCGTGGCCGTGACCGCCGCTGAACCGGGGCGGACCGCTCAGATTTCCAGATCGTTCTCGATCTTGCGCAGTTGGTGCCGGGCCATCGCCAGGTTGGCGCGCCCGGAGTCGAGCACGAGGTAGAGGAACAGCCCCGTTCCGTCACGTCCCTTGAGCAGCCGGATCAGGTGGTACTGACTGCTGAGGGTGATCAGGATGTCCTCGATCTCGCCCTGGAGGCCGAGGTGTTCCATCGTGCGCAGCTTGGACCGGACGACGTCCGTGTTGCCCGCTGCCGCCACCTCCAGGTCGAAGTCCTTGCCGCCGCCGAGCGTGCCCAACGCCATGCCGCTCGTGTAGTCGACGAGGGCTGCCGCGGTGGCGCCGTCGATCGAGCTCAGGCACTCCTTGAGCGAGGTCTCCAGGTTGGCCATGCTTCAGGTCCTTTCAGGTCGGACGGTTCGGTTGGAAGGGGCTGGTGCGGGTCTCAGCCGCCGGTGTCCGGCCGCAGCCGGTGCCGGGACTGCTGCGGTATGCGCAGCGGCAGGGTGCCGAGCGTGCGGCCGGAGTCGACCTGTGCCGTCGGGTCGCTCAGCGCGGTCGCCCGCCCGGGGAGGTGCGTGGTCCCGTCGGGATCGGCGTGGGCGGCGACGAGTTCCGCGATGCGCGCACCACTGCGCCGGCCCTCCAGGTGAAGCCGGCCGACATTGGCGCGGCTGTCGGCCAGCAGGGTGAGCACCGCGGACGGGCCCGCCGCGTAGGTCGCGACATAGCCGTCGGCGCCCCGCACCAACAGCTCGCAGAACTCGCCGCGTCTCGCGGTGTCCACCATGCGGTGGGCGACGCCGAGGGCTGCCGCGGTGAGGGCCGCCAGCCCCTCCGTTTCGGCGTCCGGCAGGTCCTGGGCGAGGACGAGACCGTCGGCGCTGGCCGCCAGGGACCCCGCCAGCTGGGGTATGCGGGTGCGCAGTCGGCGCAGTTCGCTCAGGACGTCGGCCTCGACGGCCATGACCAGTCTCCTTTCGGCACGCTGTCGGCGCGCGCGGATCACAGTGCCTCCAAGGCGTCTCGAAGCCGCCGCAGCAGGGCCGTGTCGACCTCGTCCTGGGCCGCCGTGTGCCAGGGGAGGCTCGGGTCGGGTGACGCGGGTGGGCCGGACACGGCGGTGACGAGTCCGTCGGCGGCGAGTCGACGCAGTTCGACGAGGGTCGGGAAGGTCCGCCAGGCCAGCGCCGAGGCGATCTCGGCGGCCGTACGCACGCCGTCGACCTGCGCCAGCGTCCGCCCGCGCCGGGTGGGCAGCGCTCCCGTGCGGGCGCCGGGCACCCGGGTGAGCGGGGCGCTGTCGATGTCGGGCTCGGGCCAGATGCGCTGGAGTTGCTCACGGCGCCGCCGCGACTCGCGTACGACGGTGTCGACCGGTACGGGACGCACCTCGCCGAGCCAGTGCGCGATGCCGGGCCGGAAGCGCGCGGCGCGGCCGGTGTCACCGAGGGCGAAGTACGCGGCGTCGAACAGCACGCCGAGGTGGCACAGCTCCAGCGCTCCGGCGGCGAGGCGTCCGCTGTCCACGAGTTGGCGCCCGACGCCCCGACGTGTGCCACCCCGGTCGAGCGCCTCCCGCCAGCCGGCGGGGTCGACGGCGCCGCTGCCGGTGAGCAGCAGGCCGAGGTCGGGGGCGAAGGGGGAGTCCACGTGCGCGATGTGTCCGGCGAGGAGGTAGAAGGTACCGCGCTCGCTGGTGAGGGCACCGGTCGCGCGGTCGGCGGCGAGGGTTTCGAGCGAGTTCAGGACCGTGGCGTCCGTCAGCGGTAACGGGGTCATCCGAGCACCAGTCGATCCGCCGTCTCGGCCAGCCGGATGCGGGCCAGGGCCAGGTTCCCGGCGGTGCGGTCCAGCCACAGGTGGAGGAAGACGCTGCTGTCGAAGGGCGTGCTGACGAACCTGAGCACGTGGTAGGAGTCGGCGGTCGTGACGATCATGTCCTCCACGGGCGGTGTCACGCCCGGGTCCCGCTCCGGCCGGCCGTCGTCGCCCGCCGGGGCGAAGGAGCGGCTCTCCAGGGCGGCGCGGGCGAACTCCGCCGTCTCCACGGCCGTCGCCTCGTGGTCCCCGCTCGACGCCTCGCCGACCACGCCCAGGGCGAGCCCGCTGACCCAGTCGACCACCGACGCGCCTCGGGCGCCCGGCACACGCATGGCGTCCAGCAGACTCTCGTCGATTCCGGGCACGCAGGATCCCCCTCCCCGCACGGATGTACCGCGAACGTGATGCCGAGACTACGGAATGTGTCGGCTCCGGGTGAAGGCTTTGGCATTTTCCAGCGGAACATGCGCGTGACGCGGACGGTGGGCGAACGGGCCCCGCCCCGACGCGGATGGATGGGCGGGGCCAGTCCGCCCGCTGATTCTCCGTGCCGGAGCGTGCCCGGGACACGGGTGAACGCCGGTGGATCGGAGTGAATGGCACACACCCCGTGCGCGCACGCGCCGTGCCCTCGCCCCTCGCGCCACGCCGCGACCCTTGGCGCCGGGCCACGACTCCGCACACCGCACCGCGACACCTCGCGCCGGGCGACGACTCCGCACACCGGTCGGGAATGCCCGCGCCGCGCCCTGACCCCTCCCGCCGGTCGGAGATGCTTGCACCGGTCCGCCGCCTGCGTGCCGGTCGAGAAGCCCACGCCCGTGGTGGGGTGTCCCCGCCGGTCCCGGATGTTCGCACTGGTCCGGGATGTCCTCGATGGTCTGGGATGTCCTCGCCGGTCCGGGTGTTCGCGCCGGTCCTGGATGTCCCCGCCGGTCGGGGGTGTCCCCGCCGGTCGGGGGTGTCCCCGCCGGTCGGGAGTGTTCGCGCAGGCCAGAGACATCCTCTCTGGTCAGGAGTGCCCACGTCCGTCAGCGGCGTGCTACGGAATGATCGCGTCGATGCAGCCGCCGTCGACGCGCACGGCCCCGCCGGTGGTGGCGGACGCGAGGGGTGAGCTCAGGTAGACGACGAGATTCGCGATCTCCTCGGGCGTGATCAGCCGACGGAGCAGCGACTGCGGGCGGTGCTCGCTCATGAAGACGCGCTCGGCCTCGTCCCAGGGCAGTTCTCGGCCCACCAGGTCGTACACGAAGTCCTCGACGCCCTCGGTGTGCGTCGGCCCGGCGAGGACGGAGTTGACCGTGACACCGGTGCCGGCCGCCTCCTTGGCGAAACCGCGGCTCACCGCGAGGAGCGCGGTCTTCGTCATGCCGTAGTGGATCATCTCGGCGGGAATGACGACGGCCGACTCGCTGGCGATGTACAGCACGCGGCCCCAGCCGCGTCCCGTCATCCGGGGCAGGTAGGCGCGCGTCAGCCGGATGCCCGCCAGGACGTTGATCTCGAAGTAGCGGCGCCACTCGTCGTCGCTGATCTCCAGCGCGGGGCGGGCCCCGAAGATGCCGAGGTTGTTGACGAGGATGTCCACCTCGGGCAGCGCGTCGACCACGTGGGCGGCGCCCTCCTCGGTGCCGAGGTCGGCCGCGACGGGCACGAACATCCCGTCCGGCACCTCGGCGCGCAGGGTCTCGACGGTGTCCGCGAGCCGGTCGGCGTCACGTCCGTTGACGCCGACCTGGGCTCCGGCACGGGCCAGGCCCGCCGCGATCGCCGCGCCGATGCCCTGGGAGGAGCCCGTCACCAGGGCGGTCCGTCCTTCGAGGTCCAGTCTCATCGGTCACTCCTTCTCGGACGTGTGGTCGACCGGTCTGCTCCCCCTGCCCACCTTCCCCGACGATTCCCCTCCCCGCAGGACGACCCCCGCCTGATCTCGCGCGACCTGCGGCGACGATACTGGCATCCGCACGTCGTCCCCGCCTCACAGATGGACTCATGCCGACCTCTCCCAGCGCGCCGCCCACCACTCCCCCGACGGTCTGGCTGGTCCGGGGCCGTCATCTCGGACCGGCCGCGGCCGACGTTCTGCGCAGCAACCTCCGCCGGCTCAAGGACACCGAGGTGATCCAGGACTTCCTGGAGGTACCGGAGTCCGAGAGCGCGGAGAGCGAACGGATCTTCGAGGCCCGCTGGACGGTCCCGCCGGAGGTGACCGTCCGGGCCCGGCTGACGCTCACGGAGGACTCGGCCTTCGGGCAGGACTGGACGCTGGTCGCGGAGGCCGAGCAGCCCTGGGACCAGCGCGGACCCTCCCCCGCGACCATGTTCTGGCCCCAGGAGCGGGACATCTCCTGGGACCACGAGGCGGCCACCCGTCTGAGGTTCCTCGACACCAACGCGCTCCCCGAGGACGACAAGGAGCTACGGCGCCTGCTGCGTACGGCGGTACGTGGCAGCTGGGCCGTCCATGTCGTCGTCCACGAGGCCATGACCCCCGACCAGCGGGGGCGTCGCCCGCTGACCCCGCTGCTGGGGTCCGGCCTGCATCACCGGGTGGTGGAGCACCGCGCCGCGCCGCACCAGCTGCGCGCGGTGAACTGGGCGCTGCGCGAATTCGGCGTGGAGCTGCCGCGCGGGGGCGCGGTGGTGCTGCCGGGAACACCGTCCGCGCCCGGGTACGAGGCCGCCGACTTCGCCGTACGCAGCGTCTTCCTGGACGGCTCGGAGCCGACCGAACTGCTGGACGCGGTGACGCGTTACGCCGCGCTGCCGCGGCCGCTGCCGGACGGCGCCGAGGCGGCGCTCACCGCGCTGCGGCAGGACTGGCGGCTGCTGACGCTGGAGGAGGAGCTCGACCGCGAGCGCAAGCTCGTGGCGATGTACGCCGAGGCCCTCGACGCCATGACGAAGTCCCGGGACCTGTACCGGGAGGCCGCCGAGCGGGCGAACGAGGCGCTGGCCGCCTACCGCGACTCCGTCGGCGAACTGCGGCCCGTGGCGGGCAGGCAGAACGGTTCCCCGCTCCAGCAGCTGACGCGCACTTGGGAACGCTTCAAGGGCGGCCCGAGGGTACCGCGCCCCGCGGCGCACCCCGAGGCCACGGCCGAGAAGACCGGGACGGAACCGCCGGCCGACCGCTAGTGCCGCAGCAGGCGACGTTCGCCCCGTCGCGACGCCCGGCACGGGCAACCGTTGCCCGCCACGGCACTGGGAGCGGCAGCGGGGCAGCGATCGGCGGCCCGATCGGACCACGTGCCGGTGCAGGCCGACGTCCCCGGCATCGGCGCGCACCGGATCCGACGCGGCCGCTTCACGTCTCGACCCGCTGAGAAACAGGGGGAATCGGCGGGAGCTGCGTCGGCGGCACGGATCATCTCGTGGGCGTCGTCGGCCTGATGGGGGCGGCCGCCCCCGAAGGCGACACGCGACTTGACCCTGCCCATCACCAGGTGCGCGCGGCACACCTCGCCACTCGGGTGAAGCGACAGCGTGAAACAGCCGCGCGGAAGGGGCGTGTGGAGCAGCCATGTGAAGCAGTCGTGTGAAGCACCTGCCGGAAACGTGCTTTCCGCCAACAAAAACGGGCATTCGACTGACACGAGCGGGGGAAAATTACCGGGGAAGACCAGACGCGGCGCGGTACACCGCGCGAGGGAGGGTCCGTGGATACGACCACCACGTTCATCGCCGTCGCCGTGGTGGCGGCAGTGGCCCTGTTCGCCGTGGCCGTCGGCGTGCTGGTGCGGCTGGTCCGCGCCCGACAGGGCCTGCGGCGCGCGGGACTTCCGACCGGACCGCGCTGGGTCTTCTGGGGCGCGGTCCTGTACTTCGTACTGCCGACCGATCTGTTGCCCGACCCCGTCTACCTCGACGACATCGGCGTGCTCCTGCTCGCCCTCCGCACCCTGCACCGTTCTCCCGATCGCACCGGTGTGGAGGGCTGACGTACCGGCGCCCCAGGCGCCGAACGTCACGGAGAGTAAGGAAACCAATCACTCGTTCGATTCGTATAAGTACCTGGGGGTCGCTGTAGGACAGCGGGCCGAGTGATGTGGCCGGGCGACACCGCTTGATCGAGGCAGTACCGAAGAGGGAGAGACCATGCAACCGTTCGCGCTCAACTACGCACGCCCGGCGGCGGAGTTGGAGTTCGCAACTCCGTATGCCTACGACTCCGGACTGCAGTTGAACGTACTCTTCGACGGTCGGATAGCCGCCCGCGACCACGCCCTGCTGAGAGAACTCGGGACCACTACCTCCACGGCGGGCTCGAAGACCCACTTCGACGACTGAACACGAGCCGCCGACAATGACCGTACTGATCCTGACCTGTGAAGAGGACGTCACGGCGGACATGGTGATCGTCCACCTGAACGCGACCGGCGTCCCCGTGGTCCGGCTCGATCCGGCCGACCTCACCAACAGCGTCGCGCTCTCCGGTGAGTACGTCCACGGTGCCTTCCGCGGCCATCTGTCCTCCGCAGGACGCCTGGTGAGCATCGACGGCCTGCGCTCCGTCTGGGTGCGCAGACCCGGCGCCCCGGCCTCGCGCGCCGCCGGAGCCTCCGCCTGGCTGGCCGAGGAGTCCGCACAGGCGCTCTACGGCATGCTCCGCGGCAGCGGGGCACGCTGGATGAACCACCCCGACGCGGCCGTGCGCGCCCGGCACAAACCCTGGCAGCTACGGCTGGCCCAGCGCACCGGGCTGCCTGTCCCGGCCACGCTCATCACGACTTTCCCGCAGGCCGCCCGCGAGTTCGCGGACCGCTATCCGGACCTGGTGGTCAAGCCCGTCTCGGGCGCCCACCCGCAGGACCCGCCCCGCGCGGTGCCGACCAGCAGGGTGGCTCCGGACGCCGACTTCAGCGCCGTCGCGTACGGGCCGACGCTGCTTCAGCGCCGGGTCGCCAAGCGTGCCGACATCCGGCTGACCGTGGTGGGCGAGCGGATGCTGGCCGCGCGCAAGGCGACCGACCCGGACGCCTCCCCGGACCTGGTGGACGTGCGCTACGCCACGTCCGCGGTGCCGTGGTGCCCGGTCGAGGTGCCGCCGCGGATCGCCGCCGGCGTGCAGGCCTATCTCCGCGAGGCGGAACTGGCCTACGGCGCCTTCGACTTCGCCGAGGACGCCGACGGGACCTGGTGGTTCCTGGAGTGCAACCAGTCGGGCCAGTTCGGCTTCGTCGAGGTGGACACGGGCCAGCCGATCGCCCGCGGCATCGCGGAGTGGCTGGCGCAGTCGGTACCCGAGCAGCACCCGGAGCGCGTCAACTGCTCCGGTACGGCGACGCCTTGAGCCCGTCCGCCCTCCCCCGGGCCGTAACGCGCTCCTGAGCGGACCGACGGTCGATCAGTGCGGCAACTGGCCGGGCAGCAGGGCCGTCCGCTGCCACCCCGCGCCGGAAGAGGACGGGCGCGAGGAGGGGTCGGGATAACCGAGCGCCTGGGTGGGCCGCAGCACGATCTCCAGTTCCCGGCTGACGCGTTCGGCCTCCCGGCGCACCTGGGTGGGGACGTCGCCGCGTTCCGCGATGAGTCGGTCGTAGATGGGGGAATCGTGGAACACCCGGCAACGCGCCTTTCGTCTGGTACGCCTCCTGCGCTGCTGCGCCTCGGCACAGCCTCCCAGTCTAGGCGCCCTCGCACACCTGGGTGTTAATTCCGGGAGAGCCGGGAGAGAACCGGACAGCCGTCGACAGAGCGGACTTCCCACGCCTCGCGGACAACAACAGCGCATCCGCCCTCGCGATCGCCTCACGCACGCTCTCGGTCCCCATGAGAACGCAGAGGGTGTAGCTGACGTCCTCCAACTCCCGTGCCGCTGCGGCCACACCTGCCCGCTCCGCCCTGGCGATCTGCAACGACGCGTAGCGGGTGAGCAGCCTTCTGACGACCTTCGGGTCCGGAACGAGCACGGAACGCCCCTCTCTCGACTTTCCGGTCCGTCTGCCCGGCGGGGCGTCGGGCATGCACGACACGCGAAACCGCCCGCTTCCAAATGCGCTCGAAGCAGTTGAACAAGGGCACGCCCCTCCCGACGAACGGTGTACCGCCATGGCCCGCTCCAGCAGACTCCTCTGCGTCCTCTATCTCGTCACCGGCGCCGCGCTGGCCTCGACGGCCGTCGTCGCGTTCCGGTACGGATCCGCCTGGGCCGGTTGCCTGTTCGTGGCCGCGAGTCTCGTGCAGGTCATCGCCGTGGTGCGGGAGAGCGTGCTGTGCGACCACCGCAGGGCCGCGGCCCGGCTGCGCCGGCTGCACGCGGCGCCGTCCGCGCACCCCGGCACGGCGCTCGACGTCGCGGTCAGGTCGCAACTGGACGCCGCGTGCTGCGAACGCTGGTGGACCAGCCTGGGCACCGACCACGACTCGGCGTGCCGGCACCGCACCCGCAGGAGCAGCGCGGCCTGACCGGCCCCCGGGCGTGCCGTCAGGCGACCTGGCCGCTGTGCAGCGCCGTGTAGGCGCCGCCGCGGCACAGGAGTTCCTCGTGCGTCCCCGTCTCCACGATCCGGCCGTCCCCCAGCACGACGATCCGGTCCGCACCGCGCACGGTGGACAGCCGGTGCGCGACGACGAACGTGGTGCGGCCGTGCAGGAGCCGGGCGAGGGCCTGTTGGACCAGCGCCTCGGACCGGGTGTCGAGGGCCGAGGTCGCCTCGTCAAGGACCAGCACCCTGGGGTCCCGGATCAGGGCCCGGGCGATGGCCAGGCGCTGCCGCTGGCCGCCGGAGAGCCGGGCGCCGCGTTCGCCGACCGTCGTGTCCAGGTCCTGCGGGAGCCGCTCGACGAACTCCATCGCGTTGGCGTCACGCAGCGCCGCGCGGACGGTCTCCTCGTCGACCTCGTCCTCCATGCCGTAGGCGACGTTCTCGCGGATCGTGCCGTCGAAGAGGACGGACTCCTGCGGTACCACCGACACGAACCGGCGGTAGGTGCGCAGGTCCAGCGTGTTCATGTCGGTGCCGTCGAGCAGCAGCCGGCCCGAGGTGGGCCGGATGAAGCCGATGACGAGGTTGAGCACGGTGGACTTGCCCGCGCCGGAGGCGCCCACGAGGGCGACGGTCTCGCCGGGTACGACGGAGAGGGTGAAGTCGCGCACCGCGGGCCGCCCGCTGTCCTCGTACGCGTAGCCGACGCCCTGGAAGGTGACGGCGCCGTGCAGCGAGGTGAGCTCCGCCTTCCCCTCGTTGTCCTCCAGTTCGGGCGCCTGGAGCACCTCGCCGACCGAACGCACGGACTCCAGGCCCTTGGTGATGACGGGCGCCAGACCGGCCAGCGTCGTGGTGGAGTTGGTGAGGGTGGTCAGGAACGCGCTGAGCATGACGACATCGCCGGCGGTGACGCCCCAGACGCCGTAGTACGACACCAGCGCCGCGCCGGCGAGGACCAGCACGCCGACCACGTTGAGGACCACCCAGGACAGCGAGCCGAACCGGCCGTTGACGAGGTCCAGGCGCATCCCGGACGTGAGCAGGCTGCGCAGCGTGCCGTCCATGCGGCGCAGCGCCTTGCCCTCCAGTCCGTGGGCGCGGGTGACCGGGATGAGACGGGTCATCTCCGTCACACGGGAGGAGAGGGTCTCCACCTCGTGGCGGAAGTGTTCGTTGTGGGTGCGCAGGCGCGCCCGGAGCCGGGCCGCGACAAGCGCGGCGGCGGGCACCACGACGAGGAAGACCGGGACGAACTCCGGGGTGCGTACGGCGATGATGACCAGGCCGCCGGTGAGCACGGTGATCGCGCCGAGTCCGGTCTCCGCCGTCTGCTGGACCATCTGCTCGACGGTCTCGACGTCGCGCACCACCTTGGCCTGGAGGACGCCGGCGCTGACCCGTGAGTGGTAGCCGATGGAGAGCTGCTGCATACGGGTGCACAGCGCGGAGCGAAGGGTGGTGCCCATACGGCGCACGCTGCCGTACAGCAGCCGGACGTAGAGCAGATGCAGCGGATAGTTGATCAGCAGGATGAGCAGGATGACGCCGGTGCTCGTCCAGAGGCCGCTGATCGGCCGGTGCTGGACGACGGTGTCGATGATGGACGCGGTGATGAGGGGCAGCAGCCAGATCGGACTGTGCTTGACGGTGAAGACGAGGGCGGCCGCGGCGAGTCGGCGACGGTCGGCGCGGAACAGGTAGGCGAGCGTACGGATCGGGTGTTCGTCCCGGTACCGATGGTCCAGCGGTCTTTCCAGCGACGACGCCATGGACGGTGGTCCTCCTCGTTGCCGATGACAGGACAAGCGCTTTCTGTCCGTTGGGCGCAACGAGTACATCAGGATGCACGAGGACTTGTCCCGCTTCCGCCCGGCGAGACGGAAGGCGGCGGCTCACTCCCCCAGCGTGCGGGCGAGCTCCGTGGTGGCGCGGGCGATCTCGGCGTCGTCCTCGGCCATCAGACACCGCAGCGCACCGCGACGGGCGCGGACGGCCTGCCGGGCCTTGCGCTCCCACACGACGTGGTTCTCCCGGTGGTTGAGCAGTTTGGGATAGACGGCGGCCACGCTCTCCCACTGCCGGGCGTCGGCGATGCACTTGAGGAGCTGGATGATCTGCGCCCGGCAGGTGACGTGCGGCAACTGGGCGAGCTCCCACAGGAAGGGAACCGTCGCCGCGGTGGCCTGCTCGACGACGAAGCCGTACTGGCAGATGCGTTTCCTCAAATCGTCGAGCGCGGTTCTGGCCGTGCCGGCGTCACCCCAGGCGACGCTGTTGAGCAACAGCGGGATCGCGGTGGCCGAGCCCGACGAGTCCTTGATCTCGTGCCAGGGCACCTGTCCCAGTGCCATCAGGGGCGCGACCTCGGCCACTCCCCTCGCGGGCGTGTCACGGTCTGCGCGCTGCGTGCTCGGCTGTCCGGTCGGAGCGGGGCGCATGGCGGGGGGCCTTTCCACGGCAGTCGTGTCAGGTGAGGGAACGGGCCGGCGACTCGACCCGGACGGTCCTGCTCACGGGAGGCCGGAGGCTCCGGCCCCACTCCTCGGACGGGGTGTCGACGACGCTCGGGCCGCGTCCGCTCGCCAGGAGGGCGAAGTCGTCGGCGGCCTGGCGCACGGGCGGATCCTCCGCATGGGCCGAGACGGCCGACAGCGGGCGTGCGGGGGCATGGTCGAACCTGAGGCGGATCTGCGCACCGCCGTCCACCCACGCCCGGGTGATGCCGCTCCCACCTGCGCCTACGGCGGCCTCCCTCGACCGTCGGACCACTCTCGGCACAGGTGATGACATGGCCTCTCCCTGATGTGAGGTCAGGTTGCGGCGCCCACACGGGGGTTGACGCCGCAGCTATTATCCACGCTGACGGCGCCCGTGTGCAATTGCACGAGAAATTGCGCGAAATCCAGCCGGGCGTGCGTCGAACGCTGCGAAGATCGTGAACAGCAAGGAGACGGCGGTGCCAGGAGTGCGCAACGGAGTGCGGGCCAGTTCGCTGGACGCCCACTGGATCAAGAGCCGGCACAGCAACGCGGAGGGCAACTGTGTCGAGGTCGCCACACTGCCCGAAGGCGGCATCGCGGTGCGCAACTCCCGTGACCCCGACGGGCCCGCGCTCGTCTACACACCGGCCGAGCTGGCGGCGTTCCTGGCCGGGGCCAAGGACGGGGAGTTCGACCATCTGCTGTGAGCCCCGGCGACCGCCGACGGCACCCCGGAGTGGAATCCAACTCCCTTACTTTCGCGCCGTATACGAGGAGGACCGGATCCGTGCGGTAAGGTAATCGGCACTTCTGCCGGTCCACTGGGAGCCAGGATGTCCGCCGAGTCGCATCGCATCTCCCGCCTCGAACCCTATCTGGACAGACCGGAACCTGCGCCGACTTTGCTCAAGATGCTGGTCGGCGTCCAGCTGGCCGGCTTCCGTGACGACGCGGGCCTCGGCCAGGACCAGGCGGCACGCGCCCTGGGGTTCAGCGGGGCCAAGCTCTCCCGCATCGAGTCGGGCAAGGGCCGCAAGCCGCCGACGGAACGGGACGTCCGCGCGCTGCTGGAGCTGTACGGCACGGATGCCTACGAGACTTCGGTGCTGATCAAGCTGCTTCAGCGGGCGGGCGAGCCGGGGTGGTGGCAGCGCTACGACAAGCGTCTGATGCCGGAGTGGTTCGACCGTCTGGTCGGACTCCAGGAGGCCGCCGCCACCATCCGGACCTTCGAGATCCAGTACGTCCCCGGTCTGCTGCAGACGCCCGCCTACACCCGCGCGGTGGTGGAGCGGGGTCTGCCGAACGCGCCGGCCGCCGAGGTGCAGCGCCGGGTCGAGCTGCGGACGCGGCGGGCGCAGTTGCTGTCGCGGGCGGACGCCCCGCAGGTGTGGGCGATCGTCGACGAGTCGGTGCTGCTGCGGGTGCTGGGCGGCCGTGCGGTGATGCGGGAGCAGCTCGCCCACCTCGTGGAGATGGCTCAGCGGCCCCATGTGACCCTGCAGGTCGTACCCCTCGACGTGACGAACGCGTCGGCGCCCGCCATACCGATCACGTATCTGCGTTTCGGCGGCCTGGATCTGCCCGACGTCGTCTACCTCGAGCACATAAGGAGCGCGAACTTCCTCGAGGACCGGGACGAGACGGAGGAGTACCGGCTCGCGCTCGACCGGCTGGCCGACGAGGCCCTGAAACCGCGCGAGACGCTGCGGTTGCTGCACGAGACGATGGCGGCACGCTACCCGCGCTCCTGACGGCGGTCACCGGCCCTCCCGTGGCCGCGCGCTTCGCCTCCGGCGTCGCTCGCGGCCACGGACCGTGGTTCAGCGCAGTACGGCCGCGCCGCCGAACTCGATCCACTCCTGGGTGAGCTGGCGGGGGGCCACCTCGCTGTCCGGCCGCCAGGTGGAGACCTCCACGAGGCCCGGTTCGAGGATGTCCGTGCCGTCGAACAGTGCGGCGACGTCCTTCTCCTGGCGCACCCGGCCCCAGTGTCCCTGGGTGGCCTTGTCCATGAAGTCGGTGACGAACTCGCGGACCTGGGCGTCCTCGCTGACCAGCTGGCACATCACCAGACAGCTGCCCGGCACGAGCCGCTCGGTGACCCGGCGGACGATGGCCTGCGGACCGTCGGTCTCGCTGTCCGGGATGCAGTGGAAGACCGAGTTGAACAGCACGGCCACCGGCTGCGAGAAGTCGATCAGACGCTGGGTGTCCGGGTGCGAGAAGATCTCGTCGGTCGCCCGCAGGTCCGCGTGGATGACGGTGGTGCGCTCGTCCTGCTCCAGCAGCGCCCGGCCGTGGACCAGCACCATCGGGTCGTTGTCGACGTAGACGACGTGCGTGTCGGGGTCGATGCGCTGGGCGACCTGGTGCACGTTGTCCTGGGTCGGCAGGCCTGAGCCGTGGTCGAGGAACTGGCGGATCCCGTGCTCGGTCGCCAGGGTCCTGACGACCCGTTGCAGGAAGCGCCGGTTGTTCACGGCCAGCCGGCGGGTGCTGGGGACGACCTTGTCGAGCTCCTCGCACGCGGCCCGGTCCGCCGCGTAGTTGTCCTTGCCGCCCAGATAGTGATCGTACATCCGTGCGGCCGTCGGCACATTGGCGTCGATCTTCGTGGACACCTGGTTCTCCATGTGCACCGCTCCCCCAGCTCCGTGACACACCGTCTGGACTGCCATGACTGACGGTACATCCTAGGGACTTGACCTTCGGGCGTTCCAGTCCAAGGACCAAAGAGCTTCAGCGGAAAGCGCGTTGCTCCCGCAACCGGTCGACGGCCTTCCCCGCCCGTCATGTCGGGGTGCGCCGGTCCGTCACCGATTCTTCACCTTTCGCGCACGCATCACCGGCCCGGAACGGAGCACCCGCACGGTGTCGCCAGGCCGAGGGGATGCCATGGTCCTGATCGCCGTACTGCTGCTGCCGCTCCTGTCCGTCCTGCTGGTCGTGATGGACCGGGTGGAGGACCGTCTGTACGATCCCGTTCCTTCGCGGCGTCGGCATGTCGTCGGCCGACGGCGGCTGCGACTGGTCCGGGGCGGTCGCCGCGACGCGGTGGCAGCGCCGGTGCCCGAGGCCGCGCCCGCGACGGCGGCGCCCCGCGCGGCCTGAACCCCCGGGTGCGCGGCGGGCGGGTCGTGTGCGAGGCTCACCCACGACCGGCCGCCGCCAGGGCACCGGTCGTCACCACGTCCGGCACTGTGAAAGGCGGCGGCATGCGCATCGGACTGCTCGGCACCGGCCCCTGGGCGCAGATGGTCCACGCCCCCGCTCTCGACGCACACCCCGAGGTCGAGTTCACGGGCGTATGGGGCCGCCGCGCCGACGCGGCGAAGGAACTGGCCGAACGGCACGGGACGACGGCCTACGACGACGTGGACGCCCTGTTCGCCGATGTCGACGCCGTCGCCGTGGCCCTGCCGCCGGACGTCCAGGCGGACCTCGCGGCGCGGGCGGCGCGGGCCGGCTGCCATCTGCTGCTCGACAAGCCGATCGCCACGACCGTCGAGCAGGGCCGGGCCGTGGTCGACGCCGTGCGGGAGGCGGGTGTCGCCTCCGTGGTCTTCTTCACCACCCGCTTCCTGTCCGACGCCGAGGCCTGGATCACCGAGCAGGCGGGCGTCGGCGGCTGGTTCACCGCCCGGGCGCAGTGGATCGGCGCGGTGTTCACGAGCGACAGCCCGTTCGCGGCCTCGCCGTGGCGGCGGGAGAAGGGTGCCCTGTGGGACGTGGGTCCGCACGCCCTGTCCGTACTGCTCCCGGTGCTCGGCGACGTCCGGCACGTGGCCGCCGTGGCCCCCGGCCCCGGTGACACCGTGCACGCCGTCCTGCAACACGCCGGCGGTGCCTCCAGCACGCTGGCCCTCAGCCTCACCGCACCGCCCGCCGCGGCGGGGTCGACCGTGGAGCTCCGGGGCGAGCACGGGGTGACCGTCCTCCCGGAGAGCTCCGAAGGCGCCCTGCCCGCCTTCGGCCGCGCCATCGACGCCCTGGGCGAGGCCGCCCGCACCGGCACCGCCCACCCGTGCGACGCCTCGTTCGCCCTGCGGGTCACCGAGATCCTCACGGCGGCCGAGACGCTGCTGACCGTCCAGAAGGGCTGACTCGGGCCGCTGTCCTCCCCGCGACGAAGGATCGACGGACGCGGAGGCCGCCGAGGAGGGGACCGGTGGGCGGTCGGGCCGCCGCCAGGTCCCTGACGTGCGGCTCGCGGGCTGGCGTAGGAGCGTGGTGGTGTGGGAAGCCTGCGCGCCTTGGCACCTCGTCTGGACCGGCGGGGCTGGCTGCGCGGCGCGCCGCCGCCCCGGTGGGTACGGGCGATGCCGCCGGCCCTGATCCTCGCCGTGATGATCGCCACGCTGCTGAGCCCCGATCCGCTCGACATCGGCTTCCTGCTGGGTGCCATCCCGCCGCTGGCGGTGCTGTCGTACGGACCGGTCTCGACCGCACTCCTCGGCGTCCTCGCGATCGGGGTGCTGGTCGTCCCCGCGTTCCGGCTGAACCACCCGGGCAACACCGACCTGCTCACCATCTGTTTCGTCGCGGTGCTGAGCATCTTCGTGGCGTTCGTGCGCAGCCGCCGGGACGCCCAGCTGGACCTGGAACGCACGGTGGCCGAGGCGGCGCAGCGCGCGGTCGTGCCGCCGGTTCCGGAGCGGGTCGGACCGGTGCGCTGCGCGGCCCTGTACCGCGCGGCACAGCGCGGCACCCTCGTCGGCGGGGACTTCTTCGACGTGCGGGACGGTCCGTACGGCGTACGGGCGGTCCTGGGCGACGTACGGGGGCACGGGCTGATGGCCGTGGGGACGGTGGCGCTGCTGCTGGGGGCGTTCCGGGAGGCGGTGCTGGACCAGCCGGACCTCGAGTCGGTCGGCGCCCGGCTGGACCGCAGGCTGCTGCTGGGCAGCGCGCAGGACCGGCACGACGAGCTCTTCGCGACGGCCGTGCTGCTGGAGTTCACGCCGGACGCGGCGGCAGTGCGGATCATGACCTGCGGTCATCCGCCGCCCCTGCTGCTGCGGGACGGCACGGCCACGGAGATCGGGAGCGCACCGTGGCCCCCGCTGGGTCTGGGGCTGCCCGACCCCGGGACGCACGAGGCGCTCACGGTGCGGCTGCGGCCGGACGACCGGCTGGTGCTGGCCTCCGACGGCGTCTGGGAGGCCCGCGACGCCGACGGCGCGTTCTATCCGCTGCCCGAGCGGCTGCCCGTCCTCGCCGCCGAGCACGGCGAGGAGCCGGATTCCCTGGCCGGCCGGATCTGGGACGACGTACTGCGGTTCTGCGGTACGACCTTCGCGCGCGACGACGTCACGATGCTCGTCCTCGCGCCCGAGCCACCGACCCCGGCCCCCGGCCCGGGGCCGGGGCCGGGGCCGGGGTCGGGGTCGGCCCGGGTGGTCTGACCTGGGCGTTCTCACCGCACGCGTGGCGGCGCCGGCCTCGGTGGACGCCGCTTGCGACTGCCGTGCGTCCCGGTCCCGTGGCGGGGCACTCGGGCCTCCGGATGCACACCGGGCGCATGCGATGAATGGTGATAGTGGGCCCGGTTTCGGCACCGGGCCGAAGCAGTCCCCACCGGACCCGAGGAGCAGAGATCATGGAGACGTCACAGCCCGACGCGTCCCGGCAGTCCCGGGAGCCCGTCACCCCGGACAGCCTGCTCCACACCCGCACCGGCGAGGTGGCACCGGAGGATCTGGTGCTCGCCACGGGCCGGGACCTGACGCCGCGCAATCTGGAATGGGCCCGGCGCAAGCTGGACCAGGAGGGGCCCGCCGCCATCGAGAAGCTGCTGCCCTAGAAGCCGGTAGGCCCTTCCCGGCCAATACACCCTTCCGAAAGTCGCCTTCGGGCTGACAGACTCCGGAGGGTGCCCGACTTCGACATGCTCGTCCTCGGATCAGGACCCGGTGGCCAGAAGGCCGCCATCGCCGCCGCCAAGCTCGGCCGCCGGGTCGCCGTCGTCGACCGCCCCGACATGGTCGGTGGGGTCTCCATCCACACCGGCACCATCCCTTCCAAGACGCTGCGGGAGGCGGTGCTCTACCTGACCGGGCTCACCCAGCGCGATCTGTACGGACAGAGCTATCGGCTCAAGGACGACATCACCGTCGGCGACCTGACCGCGCGCACCCAGCACGTGGTCGGCCGTGAGGTCGACGTCGTCCGCAACCAACTCTCCCGCAACCACATAGCCCTGTACTCCGGTACGGGCCGCTTCGTCGACGCCCACACGGTCGCCGTGCGCGAAGCGAGCGGCCAGGAACGCCTGTTGAGCGCAGAGCACATCGTCATCGCGACCGGCACCCGGCCGGCCCGGCCCGACACCGTGGAGTTCGACGGACGCACGATCCTCGACTCCGACAACGTCCTCACCATCGAACGGGTCCCCCGGTCGATGGTGATCGTCGGCGCGGGCGTGATCGGCATGGAGTACGCCTCCATGTTCGCCGCGCTGGGCAGCAAGGTCACCGTGGTCGAGAAGCGGGCCGGGATGCTCGACATGTGCGACGTCGAGGTCATCGAGTCGCTCAAGTACCACCTGCGCGACCTCGCGGTCGCCTTCCGGTTCGGTGAGACCGTCGCCGCCGTCGAGCGCCACGCGCGCGGCACCCTCACGGTCCTGGAGAGCGGCAAGAAGATCCCCGCGGACGCGGTGATGTACTCGGCGGGCCGGCAGGGGCTGACCGACGACCTCGACCTGGAGAAGGCGGGACTGGCCGCCGACCCGCGGGGCCGGATCACCGTGGACGAGCACTACCGCACCCAGGTGCCGCACATCTACGCCGTCGGCGACGTCATCGGCTTCCCGGCGCTGGCCGCCACGTCGATGGAGCAGGGGCGTTCGGCCGCGTACCACGCCTACGGAGAGCCCGTCGGGCAGATGCACCACCTCCAGCCGATCGGCATCTACACCATCCCGGAGATCAGTTTCGTGGGCCGGACCGAGGACCAGCTCACCGAGGACTGCGTGCCGTTCGAGGTCGGCATCGCCCGTTACCGTGAGCTGGCCCGTGGTCAGATCATCGGTGACGCGCACGGCATGCTGAAGCTGCTGGTCTCGCCCGCGGACCGCAAACTGCTCGGTGTGCACTGCTTCGGCACCGGGGCGACCGAGCTGATCCACATCGGACAGTCCGTCATGGGGTGCGGCGGCACGGTCGACTATCTCGTCGACGCGGTGTTCAACTACCCGACGCTCGCCGAGTCCTACAAGGTCGCCGCGCTGGACGCCACCAACAAGCTGCGCCAGTTGGACCGGATCGGGGACTGACCGGGGGACTCTTGGGGCTATCATCACACGCACACGCGGTGTGACCGTCCGCCGACGCAGCGGCTGAACGGTAACCACCGGCTTTTTCGCCGTCCCTGACCGAAGCCATCCCTCTCCGGTACAAGGCGGCCGCAACCCCCCACCCCCCAGCGTCGTCGGGGCAGGTCGCCCTCGCGTCGTGCACGACGGAAAGCAGCACAACCATGAGCAGCAACAGGGGCAGAGGGCTACAGGCCAACGCCCTCGGTACGTTCGACACGGTGGTGATGGCGGTCGCGGGCAGCGCTCCGGCCTACTCGCTGGCCGCCACCACCGCCGTGCTGGTGGGCGCGGTCGGCCTCGCCAGCCCCGCGGCGCTGCTGTACTGCGCGATACCCATGCTCGGCATCGCGCTGGCCTTCAGCTACCTGGGCCGTATCGACGTGAACGCGGGCGCCAGTTACTCGTGGGTGGGGCGAACGCTCCACCCGTTCCTGGGGTTCATCAGCGGCTGGGCGCTGGTCATCTCGGCGACCATCTTCATGGTGGCCGGCTCGCTGCCGGCAGGGTCGATGACGCTCGCCCTCTTCGACGAGAGCCTCGCCGACGACACCGCGCTGTCGACCGTCGTCGGTGCCGCCTGGTTCCTGGTGATGCTGGGTGTGGTGCTGGGCGGCGCCCGGCTCACGGTCCGCGCGCAGCTCGTCATGTCGGGCGTCGAGCTGGCCGTGCTCGCCCTGTTCGCGGTACTCGCGCTCTTCCACACGGACAACGCGCGGGCCTTCGACTGGTCCTGGTTCGGCTTCGGCCACTTCGACGGGGTGTCGGGGTTCGCGTCGGGCGCGCTGGTCGCCGCGTTCTACTACTGGGGCTGGGACGTCACCAGCAATCTGAGCGAGGAGACCCGCAACAGCCGTCGTACGACGGGACTCGCGGGCCTCATCGGCGTGGGCATCGTCTTCCTGCTCTTCGAGGTCTTCACCGTCGCGGTGAACGTGATCCTGTCGGACCGGCAGATCTCGGCGAACGGCGCCAACGTGCTGGGCGCGCTCGGCGAGGAGATCTGGCCGGGCTGGGGCGGGAAGCTGTTGATCGTGTCGGTGATGCTGTCCACCATCGCCACGCTGGAGACCACGCTCATCCAGGTCACGCGCTCCCTGTTCGCGATGGGCCGGGACCGTACGATGCCGGCCGCGCTGGGCCGGGTGCACCGCACCTGGAACACTCCCTGGGTGGCGATCACGGTGGTCGGCGGGGTGGCACTGGTGATGTTCGTCGCCGCCAACGCGCTGGGCTCGGTCGGGGAGATCCTCGCGGACGCCATCTCGGCGATCGGTCTCCAGATCGCGGTGTACTACGGTCTCGCGGGCCTGGCGGTGGTCGTCGCCTACCGCAAGATGCTGCTGCGGTCGCCGGCCAACTTCCTGTTCGGCGGGGTGTGGCCGCTGCTCGGCGCCCTGTTCATGTTCTGGATCTTCGTCGAGTCGCTGGGTGAACTCAGCGGCGCCGCCATCGCGATCGGGCTCGGCGGGCTCGCCGCCGGGCTGGTGCCGATGTTCTGGTACTGGAGGCAGGGCAGCGACTACTACCGGCCCGCCCGGCTCGACGCGACCCGCACCGTCGTGACCGAGTACGTTCCCGCCGACCGCGCGACCGCCGGTTCGGTCGCCCACGAGGGCCTCCCCACCGACTTCTGAGGGGGAACCCGATGGCGCGAGACCGTTTCGCTCCCGACTTCGACCCCGACAGCGGGGACACGGCCCTCACCTCCGCCCGGCAGGACATCGTCATCGGCCGCTGGCAGGGGTTGCGGGATTTGCTGCGGGTCACCGGCCGCGACTGGCCCGCGCGGGGCCACCGGGTCCGGCTGCTCGCGCAGGCCTGTGCGGGAAGTTCGACGGTCGAGACCTGGCTGGCCGCCGAGCCGCACAGCGCGGACGCGCTGGTGCTGCGGGCGGCGACGGAGGCGGCCCGGGCGTTCGACCTCGCCATCGCCACGGGCCGGGGAGTGCCCATCGACCAGCGGCGGGTCGACACGGCGGTGCTTGCCTGCCTGCGGGCGGCGGAGGTGTATCCGCAGGACCCGACGCCGTGGATCTCCCTGATCTCCGTCGCCAGGCTGTACCCGTCGGGCGTACGGCGGCAGGAACTGGCCCGCTGGTGGGACGAGTTGCACCGGCGCGACCCGTACAGCGTGGAGGGGCACCTCCAGGTGCTGCACTACTACTCCTCGCGCTGGCACGGCACGCACGGCCTCATGTACGACTTCGCCCGCGACGCTGCCGGGGCGGCACCGCCCGGCTGTGCGCTGCCGGTCCTGGTGCAGTACGCGCGGGTCGAGGAGTACCGCTTCGCCCTGGACGCCGCCAAGGGCAGACAGGCCTCGGTGAGGCTGGGGCAGCACTGGAACAACGACGGCGCGGTGAGCGACGTACGGCGCACCTGGCAGCGCTGGATCGCGGAGCGCCCGGACGGTCCGGTCGAGCCGGCGGAGCTGCGCGACCTCAACCACCTGGCGCACGCGGCCTGTATGGCGGGTGCCGAGGACGTCGCCGGCGCGCTGCTGCGGATGCTCGGTCCGCGGGCGACGCGCACACCGTGGTCGTACACCGGGGATCCGCACCAGCAGCTCCTCAAGTGGCGCAAGGAGCTGACGGTGGGGGCCTGACGGCGGCCGGCGGCGCGGTCACGGAAGCGAGACGTGGTGCGGTGCGGCAGTCTCAAGGAGTGGCGTTCGGTCCGTCCGGCCTGCTCCGGCGCTGCTCGACCATCTCGCGGGTGAGATCCTCCGTCTCCGGTTCCGGCAGCCGCTCGAAGCCCTCCGCGGTGATCACCGAGACGATGGGGAAGATCCGCCGGCCGAGGTCCGGACCGCCGGTCGCGGAGTCGTCGTCCGCCGCGTCGTAGAGCGCCTGGAGCGCGGCCAGGGCGGCCTCGCGCCGGGTCATGTCCGGGTGGAACAGCTTCTTGAGCGCGCCCCGGGCGTAGGGTGAGCCGGAGCCCTCGGCGTGGAAGTCCGACTTCTCGTAGGCGCCGCCGGTGACGTCGAAGCCGAAGATCCGGCCCCGGCGGCCGTCGCGGGCACCTGTGTCGTAACCGGCGAGCAGCGGGACGACGGCGAGGCCCTGCATCGCCTGGCCGAGGTTCTGCCGGATCATCCCCGCCAGCCGGGTCGCCTTCGCGCCCAGGGTCATGGGGATGCCCTCGACCTTCTCGAAGTGCTTCAGCTCGACCTGGTACAGCTTCACCATGTCCAGCGCGAGTCCGACGGTGCCGGCGAAGGCGACCGCGGTGTGGTCGTCCGCGGGGTGCACCTTCTCCAGGTCGCGCTGGGCGATCAGGTTGCCCATCGTGGCCCTGCGGTCGCCCGCGATCATCACGCCGTCGCGATAGGCGAGGGCCAGCACGGTGGTGCCGTGCGGGAACCGGTCCGGCGCCGCGCGGACCCCGTCGGGGAACGGGCGTCGGGTGGGCAGCAGTTCCGGGCGGTGCGCCGCCAGGAACTCGCTGAACGACGAACTCCCCACGGCGAAGAAGTCCCTGGCCGAAGGGCCGTCGTCGTCGCTCGATGCCATACCGCTCCCCCTCGCTCCCGACGCGTCGACACTCCACTACCTACCTGGCCCGGACCGGCGGGAAACGCGGGGCAGCCCACACCCGGCGGCGACCGCGGCGCCCGGACCGCGGTCGCCCCCGGGGTCAGCGGGGGGTCGGGCCGCGGTGCGGGGAGCGGTGCGGGGGCTGCTCCGGGGCCTGGCGGGCCACTGCCGGGGGGACCGGGCGGACCGCCGGGCCGTCGCCGTTCAGGGTGACGGGCTCGCCGTGATGACGGATCGTCAGCGGGGGCCCGGACAGCAGCGTGTACGTGGCCTTGTCCTGGCCGATCTCCACGCGCAGGCGGCGGCCCATGAGTTGGAGGGTGAAGGCCAGGCGGCCGAACCGCTCGGGCAGCCGGGGCGCGAACCTGAGGGTGCCGCCGTCGTCGCGCAGGCCGCCGAAGCCCGCGACCAGCGCCGTCCAGGTGCCGGCCAGCGACGCGATGTGCAGTCCGTCGCGGGTGTTGTGCTCCAGGTCGGCCAGGTCCATCAGCGCCGCCTCGGCGGTGTAGGCGTAGGCGAGGTCCAGATGGCCCGCCTGGGCGGCGACGACGGCCTGGCAGCACGCCGACAGCGAGGAGTCCCGGACGGTCAGCGGCTCGTAGTAGGCGAAGTTGCGGGCGACCTGCTCCTCGTCGAAGAAGCTGCCGCAGGTGTACATCGCCAGGACCAGGTCGGCCTGTTTGACGACCTGTTTGCGGTAGAGGTCGAAGTAGGGGAAGTGCAGCAGCAGCGGGTACTGGTCGGCGTTCGTGCCCGCGAAGTCCCAGCGCTGGTAGCGCGTGAAGCCCTCGTGCTGCTCGTGGACGCCGAGTTCGTCGTTGTAGGGGATGTACACGGCCTCGGCGGCGTCCCGCCAGGCCGCGCTCTCCTCCACGTCGGCGCCGAGCCGGGCCGCCTCGTCGGGGTGGCGTTCGACGGCGTCGGCGGCGGCCAGCAGGTTCGTCCGGGCCATGAGGTTGGTGTAGGTGTTGTCGTCCGCGACGGCGCTGTACTCGTCGGGGCCGGTGACACCGTCGATGTGGAAGGCGCCGCGCGGATCGTGATGGCCCAGCGAGTGCCACAGGCGGGCCGTCTCCACCAGCAGTTCGAGGCCCGTCTCGCGCTCGAAGTCGGTGTCGCCGGTCGCCTGCGTGTAGCGCACCGCCGCGCCCGCGATGTCGGCGTTGACATGGAAGGCCGCCGTGCCCGCGGGCCAGTAGGCCGACCCTTCCGAGCCCTCGATGGTCCGCCAGGGGAACGCGGCGCCGCGCAGGCCGAGTTGGGTCGCGCGTTCGCGGGCCGCGGGCAGGGTGCTGTGCCGCCAGCGCAGCGCCTCGGCCACGGCCTCGGGCGCGGTGTAGGTCAGCAGCGGCAGGACGAAGGTCTCGGTGTCCCAGAAGGCGTGGCCGTCGTAGCCGGAGCCGGTCAGGCCCTTGGCGGGTATCGCGCGCCGCTCCGCGCGCGCCCCGGCCTGGAGCACGTGGAAGAGGGCGAAGCGGACGGCCTGCTGGATCTCCTCGTCGCCGTCGACCTCGACGTCGGCGCGTGCCCAGAAGTCGTCGAGGTAGGCCCGCTGGTCGTCGAGCAGGCCCTCCCAGCCGCTGTGCCCGGCCGCCGCGAGGGCCGCCTCGACCTGGTCGCTCATCGCGGGCCGGGAGCGGGCGCCGGACCAGCCGTGCGCGACCACCTTCGCCACCCGCAGCCGCTCGCCCGGCTCCAGCACGGAGGTGACGGTCAGCCGGGCCACGTCGACGTTGCTCTCCGCGCTCGTCGTGGTCCGCTCGGGGCCGGTCACGGTGTGGTCGGCGGCGACGGCCACCCGCAGGCCGCTGCGCCGGGTGCGGTGCACGAGACGCAGCCGCCGGCCGAGGGCGACGTCCTCCTCGGGCTCCAGCGGCGACTTCAGCGCCTTGGCCGCGCGCGGGTCGCCGTCCGGCTCGGGCAGGCTCTCGTTGGCGACCAGTTCCGACTGGATGACGACCCGCGACCGGGTGCCGACGGCCTCCACCTCGTACGCCACGGCGGCGATCGCCCGTTGGGTGAGGGAGACCAGCCGGGTCGACCGCACCCGTACGGTCGACCCGGCTGGCGAGGTCCACTCGCACACCCGCTCCAGCACTCCCCGGCGCAGGTCCAGGGTGCGTTCGTGGGCGACGAGCCGCCCGTAGCGCAGGTCGAAGGGCTCGTCGTCGACGAGCAGCCGCAGCACCTTGCCGTTGGTGACGTTGATGACGGTCTGGCCCGACTCCGGGTAGCCGTAGCCGGCCTCGGCGTACGGCAGCGGGTGCAGTTCGTGCACGCCGTTGAGGTACGAGCCGGGCAGGCCGTGCGGTTCGCCCTCGTCGAGGTTGCCGCGCCAGCCGACATGGCCGTTGGACAGCGCGAACACGGACTCGCTCTGGGCGAGCACGTCGAGGTTGAGGGCGGTCTCGCGCACGGCCCACGGCTCCACGGTGTACGACCGTTGAGTGATCACGCCCGGCCTCCCAGTTCCGCGAGGTCCTTCACGACGATGTCGGCGCCGTGCGCGTACAGCGCGTCGGCCTGTCCGGTGCGGTCGACGCCGACGACGTATCCGAAATGCCCGGCTCGGCCCGCGTCCATCCCGGCCAGGGCGTCCTCGAAGACGGCGGCGCGAGCCGGTTCGACGCCGAGGTCGCGGGCCGCGGCGAGGAACGTGTCGGGGCGCGGCTTGCCCGGCAGCTTCCGTTCGGCAGCCACCACACCGTCGACCCGTACTTCGAAGAGGTGCTCGGCGCCGATCGAGCGCAGCACGTCGAGGGTGTTGGCGCTGGAGGAGACGATCGCGGTGCGCAGACCGTGCGCGCGTACCGCGTCGAGATAGCGCAGGGTGCCCTCGTAGGCCTCGACGCCCTGGGCGCGGATCCGTTCCAGGAGCAGTTCGTTCTTGCGGTTGCCGAGGCCGGAGACCGTGCCGGCGTCCGGCGGGTCGTCGGGCTCTCCCTCGGGCAGTTCGATGTCCCGGGAGGCGAGAAAGGTGCGCACGCCGTCGGCGCGGGGGCGGCCGTCGACGTACTCGTCGTAGTCGGCCACGGCGTCGAAGGGCCGGAAGTGTTCGCCGTCGCGCTCGCGCAGGAACGCGTCGAACGTCTCCTTCCAGGCGGCCGCGTGCACCACGGCGGTCTTGGTGACGACCCCGTCGAGGTCGAAGAGGCAGGCCTGGATGTCTTCGGGTAGACCGAGCTGCGTCATACAGTGACCGTTCCCCGTGGGACGGCGTCCACGGGGTGGCGCGCGCCACAGGGGAGGAAATCTCGTCCTCGTGCCCTGGGTAGGATCGGCCACTCGTGCCGAGTCACGTGAACGCGACGCGTCGGGGGGTCTTCCGGTGAGGTGTACGCACATGACCTTCGAGGATCTGGTCCGCCGGGCCGCGGCGCTGGTACGGCCGGGGCACCGGGCGGTCCTAGGTGTCGCGGGGAGTCCGGGAGCGGGCAAGACGACCCTCGCCGCGCGTCTGGTGCGGGAGTTGAACGGCGGTGGGCCCGCCTGGGTCGCGCATGTCCCGATGGACGGCTTCCATCTCGCCGATGCCGAGCTGGACCGCCTGGGCCGCCGCGCTCGCAAGGGCGCGCCGGACACCTTCGACGCGGCGGGGTACGCGGCGCTGCTGCGGCGGCTGCGGGAGGAACCGGACGGGGACGAGACCGTGTACGCGCCCGGGTTCGAGCGGGTGCTGGAACAGCCGCTCGCGGGGGCGATCCCGGTGCCGTCGACGGCCCGGCTGGTCGTGACGGAGGGGAACTACCTGCTGCTGGAGACGGGCGCGTGGGCGCGG
This sequence comes from Streptomyces sp. NPDC059582, assembly GCF_042735715.1. Taxonomy (NCBI): domain Bacteria; kingdom Bacillati; phylum Actinomycetota; class Actinomycetes; order Kitasatosporales; family Streptomycetaceae; genus Streptomyces; species Streptomyces sp. NPDC059582. The sequence continues at coordinate 38,399 of NZ_JBHWCC010000025.1, read as the reverse complement.
GTGCGGGCGCAGTTGGACGAGGTGTGGTTCTGCGAGCTGGACGAGCCGGAGCGGATCCGGCGGCTGACCGCCCGGCACGAGGAGTTCGGCAAGGGCCACGAGGAGGCCGTGGCGTGGGTGCTGGGCACGGACCAGCGCAACGCCGACCTGGTGGCGGGGACCCGCGCCCGCGCGGACCTGGTGGTGCCGGCCTCGGTCCTGCCGGACGCGGACGCGCGCGGCTGATCACGCGCGGCCGTCCGTCGTCACGGGGTTCGCCGGCCGTCCGTCGTCACGGGGTTCCCCGGCAGGGGCTCGCGGTGGGCCCCCGCCGGGTGGGGCTCACCCGCGCAACGTCAGCTCCGGTTCACCGCATGCGTCACCGGCCGCGTCCCCGATCACCGCGGTGAAGGCCTCCGTCCGGACGCTCAGTCCGTCCTCGACCGGCTCGAAGGCGGGTGCGTACGGGCCCTCGGGGCCGTAGCGCACGGAGAACACGTGCAGGTCCGCCGGGGCGCCGGGGGCCGGATCCGCCTCCAGGGCGGTGGAGGACACCAGGTGCCGCCAGCCCTCGTCGGGGTTGCCGTAGCCGCGCGGGTCGGCGGCCAGGGCGAAGGCGGCCTGCTCCTGGGTGGTCCCGGCGCGGGCGTCGAAGTGGTCGACGCCCGCGGAGCACGGGTGGGTGACCCGCAGGGCGCCCGCGCTAGTCACCCCTGGCTGCGCGGTCCTGCGCACCCGCTCCCCGTCGTCCTGGGCGTAGGGCAGCCCGGCCAGCAGGTACGGCGTCCCGTCCGTCCGTTCCACGGCGACCGTCACCCACAGGCTCGTGCCGTCCGTGACGTACAGGGACCGCACGTGCCGCAGGACGTGGTCGCGGCCGACGACCGGTTTGGTGACCAACTTGGCCGTCAGACCGTCCACCCGGACGTTCCGGACCCGGACCTCGCCCATGGGACGGGACATCAGGAAGCCGTCGAGCACCGGACCGAAGCCGTGCTGGCGGTTGACCGCCGCGGGCAGGTAGTACGTGCCCGCCGCCTCCACCAGCGCCGGGGTCATCCGGTCGTCGAAGGCCACCGAGACCGTCCCCGCGCGCAGTTGGTGGCGCACCGGAGCCGCCGAGGGTGTGCGGTGCCAGGGCGTGGTGTCCTGGATCTGCCAGACCAGCATGAAGGCGAAGTGGCCGTCGATACCGCCGTCGTCCTTCACCGCGTGGCGGCCCCAGCGCGTGTCGCCCCGGTAGCGGCCGAGGTCGGAGCCGATGCGGCGGCTGAAGTAGCGCAGGCCGAGGACCGACTCGAAGCCGGAGTGCTGTTCGCTGTAGCGGGGGCCGCCGAGGTCGAAGCCGCCGTTGGTCAGGCGCGCGTCGAGATAGCGGGCCAGCGCGTCGCCGTCCTCGGCGAACATCTCCACGCCGCTGACCCGGTGGGCCTGGGCGAGGAAGGACAGCGAGATCGGGCCGTAGTTGTTGTCGTACGCGCCTCCGTGCTCGGGAGGCAGCAGCGCACCCCGGTCGCGGACGCGGCGGGCGCGGATCTCGTCGGTGTAGAGGGTGAGCGCGCGGGCCCGCATCGGCTCCGCCTGTTCCGGCGGGAGGTGGCGGGCCAGCATCAGGCCGCCCACGACACAGCCGATGGCCTGGTTGCCCGCCTCCTGCGGGTTGAAGAACGTGGCGCCGGTGAGCCAGTTCCAGTAGCCCCGCGCGATCGTCAGCAGTTCCGCGCGCTGGTCCTCCTGGACGAGTCCGTCCGCCGCGTCCAGGACGTTCACCGCCTGGAGCAGCGCCCACACCGTGCTCGGCCAGTCGCCGACGGGGTGCGCGCCGGTGTCCAGGACGTAGCGGGCGTACGGCAGTCCGGTGCCCCGCGCGGTGAGGTTCGGGTAGCCGGGGTTGTCCTCCCGGTACACCCGTTCCCGCAGGTGGAAGGCGAGGCTGCGGCGGACTGCCGCCGGCAGTCGCGGGTCCTTCGAGCGCTGCCAGGCGAGCGCCAGCAGCGCGGTGACGCCGAGCGAGGTGTCGCCGATGTCCTCGCCCCCGGCGGGGTGTTCGAGGCTGCCCTGCGGTGTCATCCGGGCGAGGGCCTGCTCGGTGACGTCGGCGAGGACGGCGTCGTACGCCTCCGGGGTGTCGGGGAGGTCGTGCAACGGGCTGCGTTGGTAGGTGAGGTGCATCAGTGCTCAGCCCTTCGTTCCGGACGTTGCCATGCCGTCGACCAGCCTCTCCTGGAAGACGAGGAAACAGATGAGTGTGGGCACTCGAAGCGGGCGACGGCGCAGGCCGCGAGCGAGCAGGAGATGACGTTGCCGATCACCTCGCCGATCGTGACAATCAGCGAGTGGGAGCAGGGCGTGGACCATGATGCGGCGGGGCCGGTCAGGGAGCGCGGACTGCGCAGGCCGGTAAGGCGCATCGCCACGACGAAAGAGGATCCGTGCAGGACTCCAGGCCCCTCGTGGTCGGCATCGACGTGGGCGGCACCAAGACGCATCTCCGCGCGCTCGCGGGGGACGATCCGGCCGCCGACCACATCGGCGCGAGCCGTGGCTGGCGGCCCCACGACCCCGAGGCCGCCGCCGCCTGGCTGGCCGCACTGGTCGGCGAGGCTCTCCCGGCGGATGCCGTACCGGCCGCCGTCGCCGTGGGCGGACACGCCTGTGAGACCCCGCGCCAGTGCGCAGGGATCCGTGACGCACTGACCGGCCTCCTCGGCGTACCCGCCCTGGTCGTGGGCGACGCGGAACTCCTCGTCCCCGCCGCCGGGCTGGACGAGGGCGTCGGCCTGGTCGCCGGTACCGGTTCCGTGGCGGTCGGCCGGCTGCCCGACGGACGTCCCGTCCAGGTCGGGGGCTGGGGCGCGGTGCTCGGTGACGAGGGCGGCGCGGCCGGTCTCGTGCGCGAGGCGGCGCGGGCCGCCTGGGCGGCACACGACCGCGGTGAACAGCCCGACGCGCTCGCGCTCGGGCTCGTCGCCGCGTTCGGCGTGCCCGAAGTGCCCGCGCTCGGCGCGGCCTTGGAGAGCGCCACCGACGTCTCCGCCGAGTGGGGCCGGCACGCTCCGGTCGTGTTCGCGGCCGCCGCCGGGGGCTCCGCACCGGCCCGCGCGGTGATAGCCGAGGGCGGCCGGTCGCTGGCCGCGCTCGTCGTCCGGCTCGCCGACCGCGGGGTCCGCGTGGACGACGTGGTGGTCGCGGGCAGCGCGGTGCTCGCCCAACCCGCCCTGTACGACGCCTTCGTGGCGGCCCTCGCCGACGCCGTGCCGTCGGCCCGGCCGACACCGCTGCGGGTACCGCCGGTCGACGGGGCGGTGGTACTGGCGCGTTCGCTGGGGTGAGTCCTCGGGGCGAGTTCTCGGGATCAGTTCTCGGGATCAGTTCTCGGGGGTAGGTTCCAGGGCGGGGTTCCAGGCTGGTTCCAGGGGCGAGTTCTCGGGGTTGTTCGATACGTCGTCTCCGTCCCGGCCGTCTCCTCCTCCCGGAGCCGATGCCCGGGACACCTGCGCACCTGGCCCTCGACGCGGAGGTGTCCCGTCTCTCGCCGTTCGCGCGGCATCGCATCGGCGGGTCGGTCCGGTACTGCTTCGAGCGGCGGCGGTGCGTCGGCCGAGACGGACCCGCTGGTCACGGCCGGCGACGGAAGTCCCCTATCCGCGTCTGCGGAGGTAGGCCTCCAGCTCCGCGGCCCCGGTCAGCATCGCCCGTCCGCGGGCGGACAGCCGGCCGCGCCAGTCGCACAGTGCGGCCTCCAGCGGTTCCAGGCCGCCGGCCGCCCGCACCTGGGCGATCAGCGGGGCGATCTGCTCCAGCAGGTAGCCGCCCCGCCTGAGCTGGTGGGCCAGCCGGGCGTCCCGTACGTCGGCCTCGTCGTAGACGCGGTACCCGGTCAGCGGGTCGCGGCGCGGGCTCACCAGCCCGGCGCGCTCCCATTTGCGCAGCGTCGCGGGCCGGATGCCGAGCTTCCCCGCGAGCGGCCCGATGAACGTGTCGCCGGGCCCGGACACCGCGACCGACTCGGCCCCCGCACCGGGCTCGGGCGGCGCACCGGGCTCGGGCGCCGCGGTGGCCGCCAGGTCGCGCAGGGCGCTCTCCACGGCCTGGAGGGTCCGCCGGTCGTCGAGGAGCTGGGCGTGGCCGGCGTCGATGAGGTGGAACGCCTCGTCGACCGTGCCCTCGTTCACGGCCCGCATGATCGACGTCGCCGTCCGGTGGCCGTGGCCGGGCACCAGGGCGAGAAACGCGCGCAGGGCCCCCGCGTGCAGCGGTGTGTAGGTGCGGTAACCGTGGGGGGTGCGAGCGGCGGCCGGAAGGACGCCGGCCTCCTCGTAGTTCCTGATCGCCTGCGTGGACAGACCGTGGTCGCGGGCCAGATCAACCGGCCTGAGCCGCACGCTGCTTTGAAGGTTCTGCCCCATTGTCCCGCCGGTGTCGTGGAAAAGTTTCAACCGAAGGTTCAACGATACCGTTGAGGGCATGGCCAACGACATCAAGGACGCCGCCCATGCCGTCGAGGCGGCCGCTGTCATGAGACTGCTCCCGGCCCGGCCTCGGCTGCTCGCCCTGGGCGAGCCCACCCACGGTGAGGACACTCTGCTCGACCTGCGCAATGAGCTCTTCCGTCACCTCGTCGAGGAGGAGGGCTACCGGACGATCGCGATCGAGAGCGACTGTCTGATGGGCCTGCTCGTGGACGACTACGTCACCTCGGGCACGGGCACTCTCGACGAGGTCGTGGAGCGCGGAATCAGCCACGGGTGGGGCGCGTCCGCGGCCAACCGCGAGCTCGTGCGCTGGATGCGCGCCTACAACGACGGCCGGCCCGAGTCCGATCGGCTCCGCTTCGCGGGCTTCGACGGCCCGCTGGAGATGTCCGCCGCCGCGAGCCCCCGGCAGGCCCTCACCGCACTCCACGGCTACCTCTCCGCCCGGGTGGACGCGGGCCTGCTCCCCTGCACCGCGGACGCCCTCGACCGCCTGCTCGGCGCCGACGACCGATGGACCGATCCCGCCGCGATGAGGGACCCGGCCCGGTCCGTGGGACAGTCGGCAGAAGCCGGGGAGCTGCGGCTGCTCGCCGACGAACTGGAGGCGCTGCTCGACGAGCAGACGCCGCACCTGATCAGGGCGACCTCGCGGGACGCCTGGGACCGGGCGCGTCTGTACGGGCGTACCGCGACAGGCCTGTTGGGCTACCACCGCTGGATGGCCGACACCTCACCGGCCCGCATGGCCCGGCTGGTGGGCGCGCGGGACCGGATGATGGCCCACAACCTCCTCGCCGTCGCCGCTCGGGGCCCGGCACTCGTCCACTCCCACAACTCCCATCTCCAGCGCGAGAAGAGCACGATGCGGATGGGCGGGATGCCACTGGAGTGGTGGAGCGCCGGTGCGCTGGTGAGCGCCCGGCTCGGCGCGGAGTACGCCTTCGTGGCCACGGCCCTCGGCACGATCCGGCACCGGGGAGTGGACACACCCCCGCCGGACACCGTCGAGGGACTCCTGTACACGCTCCCGGAGGACCGCTGCGTCATCGACGCCCCTCGGCTGGCCACCGCCCTCGGCGGCACTCGGCCCACGCCCCGCGTATCCCCCTGGTTCGGCTACGCCCCGCTCGACCCGGCCCGACTGGCGGACAGCGACGGCATCGTGTTCGTCAAGGACGTCCGGCAGAGCCACGGCTGACGTTGGAAACGCGGTCCGCGTGCACGACGCCCGGGCGCCGCGCGGCCGGTTCGACCGCGTGGAGCTGAACTCCCCGACGTCGCGGGCCGTACCTGTCTACACGGCGGAAGGTCTGTCGGTACGACTCCTGAAGCGGTGACGCCCGGTGCGGCGGGAGCTGATGCACAGTGGGCCCATGAGGCGGCTCCGGATCGCTCCCGTCACCTCGCGGTCGGCGGGACCGCGGGGCGGATGATGGCGAGCGAACAGCAGACGGTCGTACCCGACCGTGACGAACACGGCGCCCCGGTGACCACCCACGAGCCTGCCGGGTGGCCCTGGCGCAGGCTGCGGCACCACCCGTGGTCGGTCCGGCACCGCGGGTGGCTGCTGCCGGTGCTCGTGGCCGTGCTCCTCGTCCAGATGGCCGTGGCGATGGTGACCACGGCGGTGCGGCAGACCCCGACCATCGACGAGCCGGTGTACGTCGGCACGGCCGCCGTCTACCTGCACGAGCACAGCCTGCGCTACAACCCCGAACACCCGCCGCTCGGGAAGCTGGTGATCGCGGTCGGGGTGGCGCTCGCCGATCCGCACGTCGACACGTCCTTCACCGGCGACCAGGGCCGGTTCGGGCGCCATCTGCTGTACGAGTCGGGCAACGACCCGTGGCGGCTGATGCTGTGGGCCCGGCTGCCGGTGATCGCGCTGACGCTGCTGTTCGGCCTGGTCGTGTTCGGCTTCGCCCGGGAGCTGGCCGGCGCGAGGGGCGCGGTGGCGGCGCTCGCGCTGTACGCCTTCTCCCCCGACGTGATCGCGCACGGCTCGCTCGCCACGCTCGACGTCCCGGTGACCGGGTTCCTGCTCACTTCGGTGTGGTTGCTGTGGCGGGCCCGGCGACGCCCACGGCTGTGGCTGCCGCTCGCCGGGGTGGCGCTCGGCGCGGCCCTGGCCACGAAGATGACCGCGCTGCCCGCGGTTCCGGTCCTGATGCTGCTGGCCGCCGTGTCCGCCTGGCGCGGGCGTCCCCCCGCGGACCGGCGCGCCGCCCTGCTGCGGGCCGCCGCGGGCGCGGCCGTGGTGGCGCTGGCGGCGGTCGCCGTCGTGTGGGCGGCGTATCTGGTGGTCGATCCCCGGCTGCGCTGGACGTCCGCGCAGCACGTCCCCGCCGTGCACGGGCTGCGGGAGATCCTGGTGCGGCTGCTGCCCTTCCCGGAGGCCTACCGGGACGGCATGCGCATCCAGTTCGGCTTCGAGAACGAGCCCTGGCAGGGCTTCCTGTTCGGCCGGCTCTACACGGGCTCGCTCTGGTACTACCTGCCGGCCGCGCTGCTGGTGAAGACGCCGCTGGGCATGCTCGCCCTGTGGGCGGCGGGCGCGGTCGCGCTGGTGACGGTGCGGCGGTTGCGGGCGGCCGTACCGTATCTGCTCGTCCCCACGGCGGTGCTGCTGGCGGCGGCCATGCAGGGATCGCGGGACTTCGGCACCCGCTACGCGCTGTTCGTGCCGGTGTTCCTGGCGGTGGCGGCCGGCTGTGCGGCGGCGGTGCGGTGGCGGTGGGGGCCCGCGGTGACGGGGGCGCTGGTGCTGTTCGTGGCGGTCAGCTCACTGCGGACGTACCCCTTGTACCTGCCGTATTCCAACGAGGCGTTCGGCGGCCCCGCCCAAACCCATCTGCGGCTGCACGACTCCAACGTGGACTGGGGCCAGGACCTGGGCAGACTGGCCGACCGGCTGCGCGAGCGCTACCGGGGCGAGCCGGTCTGGCTGGTGTACAAGGGCAGCGGCGTCCCGTCGTACTACGGCATCCACGCGAGGGATCCGCGGGCGGTGCCCGTCCGGGAGGTGCACGGGCTGCTGGTCGTGTCCGACTCCGCGGTGGCCAAGGCGAAGGGGCGGCTGGCCGAACTGATCGCCGGCAGCCGCGCGATCGACGAGGTCGGCCACTCGATCACCGTCTACCGGCGGTGACCGTCCTGACGCGCCGCGTGCTCGAACTCCCGGGCGCTGACGTGGGGCATGACCCGACTCGCCACCCGGTAACGGCCGTTGGGCAGCTTCGGGGCCCTGGCGATGTGGACCGTGAGCGGCCCCGCCCACTCGTAGCCCCGGTGCTCCGCGTGCCGGGCGAGATTGTCGGTCAGTGCCTGGCCGACGCGGCTGCCCCGGCGCGTCAGTTCGTCGTGGACGGTGGCGTCCAGTTCGACGTCGTAGGCGTTGGGGACCACGACCAGACGCTTGCTGCACACCACGGCGTGGTCGTCGCACTCTCGCCGCAGCGCGGCTACGAGCTCCACCGGCTCCTTGCCGACGATCCGGGCCCAGAAGGCCTCCCAATGGTGCTCCAGGGTCAGTTCCAGTGCACTGAGTGCACGCATTCGAGGTCACCTGCCCGCTCCGGCGTCATGGTTACCCGACGTCGGGTGCCCTCGCCACGCCCGGCTATCCCTCTGACCGTCACATGCCAGGGGGCCTGCGTCACCGGCCCTGGTCACCACGGTGAGTGAGCTATGTTGAGTCTCTGTGGGAGACAAAGAAGACGCGCCGGTGCCCTCGCTCCAACAGGCCCGCGCACAGGCATCCGCGATCACCTCGGGAAAGACGGCCCCCCAGGCGGAGGTCTCCCCCACCTCCCAGCTCAGGGCGCTCTTCGACGGGCCCCATCTGTCCCCCGGGCAGCGGCGCGTCGCGCAGTACCTGATCGAACACATCACGGAGGCCGCGTTCCTGTCGATCACCGATCTCGCGGAGCGGGTCGGGGTCAGCCAGCCCTCGGTGACGCGCTTCGCCGCGGCGGTCGGATTCAGCGGTTACCCGGCGCTCCGGGAGAAGCTCCAGGCGATCGCGCTCGGCACCCTGGCCGGTGGCCCCGGGACGGCCGAGGAGAACCGGAGCAACGAACTCCAGGCGGCGGTGGACGCCGAGATCGAGAACCTGGAGAATCTGCGCCGCGACTTCGCGGATCCGGACCGGCTCATCGAGATCGGCCGCGAGTTGTCGGAGTCGGCGCCGCTGACGGTGCTCGGGCTGCGCATCTCGGTGTCCCTGGCCGAGTACTTCGCGTACGCGGCGCGCCGCATCCATCCGGATGTGCGCCTGGTGACCCGGGGCGGCAGTGTCGCCTACGACGCGCTGTTGCAGTCCCGCGAGGCGGGCGGCACCTGGGTGCTGGCGTTCTCCATGCCCCGGCACGCCAGCGAGACGCTCGCCGCGGTGCGGGTGGCACGTGGTGCCGGACTGCGCGTCGCGCTGGTCACCGATCTGGCGCTCGGGGAGCTGGCCGACGCGGCCGACGTCACCTTCGCCACCGGTACGGGCTCCCGGCTGGTCTTCGACTCCTATGCCGCGCCCGGTGTGCTGGCCGCCGCGCTGCTGCAGGCCATGACGGACGCCGGGCCGGAGCGGACCCAGGCGCGGCTGGAGGAGTACGAGCAGGTGGCCGACCAGCACCAGTTCTTCCTGCGGGAGTGACGACCGGGTCCTCCGGTCCGCCGTTCGCCCTGGTCACACCCCATTTCGAAAGGACCATTCAGAACAGGGCACGCATGAATGTTTTCATGCGTCTTGCAAAGCGGATGGCATATATAAATACTGCTCACGGCCGCACCCGCCCCGTGGCCGCCGTTCCCTACCCACGTCGGCGCCTGGGGCGTCCGGTCGGGCACCGCCTGCGCGAGTGCCCGTGGCGGCTCCGGTCATCCCCTGGACCGGGGCCGCCCCACAACGTCGGACCACCCGTCCCGACGCCGCACACCCGGAAGTGATGATCATGACTCTCACGACGACGCGCATCAGCCCGGACTGGCCGTGCCAGGTCAAGGTGCCCGGCAGCTACGACTGGGAACGCTCGGCGGCCAGGTGGCTGCGGGAACTCGTGCCGGCGCGCTACGCGAGCTACCCGGTCCTCATGCGCCACCCCGTGCTGCTGGCCCGGCACGCGCAGATCCAGGTCCAGCAGGAGATCCGGATCGCCCGTACCGCCCTCCAGACCGCGCGTGCCGATCTGCCGCGGCTGGGCCTGCCCGAGACGGTCATCGAGCACACGATCAAGCTGTACGCGGCCGAGGTCCTGCAGCTCCAGCACATCGCCCGGAGCGTCCGCGCGGTCACCAACGCCCTGGCCGAGCACGGCACCACGCGCTGAGCGCCACGGCCGGTCCGGCCGCGGCCCTGTCCCCGCGTACCACCGCGACGACGGCCACGGCCGCCGCGCGACCACCCGTCCGAGACCCGGACCACGGTGGCCGTACGGCGTCGCGGACAGGGGTGTCGCGGATCGCGCGCGGTGCCGCGGGAGGGGACCAAGTCCGGGGAGCACGGCCACGATCGGAACGCGCCGCGTGTGCCATGCTCATCGCGTGACGAGCGAGCCCGCGTTCCCGGCGGAGTCCGGTGCCGTGCCCGATCTGGTCGCGCTGACCAGGGTCGTGGCCCGTCAGCGTGCCGAGATGGACCGGTTGCACGACCTGGCCGCCACCGCGGCGGTGCTGGAACGGGCCAGGGGCGTGGTGATGGCGCTGACCGGCCGCGGCCCGGACGCCGCGCACGACGAGCTGCTGCGGCGGGCCGAGGCCGGCCACCGCACCCTGCTCGAGGAGTGCTGGATCACGCTCGGGAGCCTCCCGGCACCGCGCCCCGGCGAACCGGAGCCCGCCCCGCCCACCGACGGCACCACAGCCACCACAGCCACCACCGCGGCCGGCACAGGCGTCGGGAACGCCGTACGGGACCCGGAGTCGGACGACGCCGAGGCGCTCGGCCGGCTCGGCCGGGCCCTGGTCCGGGTCCGCACCGCGCAGGACCTCGCGCCCTGTCTGCTGGAGCATCTCGCGCCGGGCGTGGAGACGGACGCCGTCATGATCTACGCCCTGCTGCCCACCGGCGGGCTGGAACTGGTCGGGCACGCCGGGCTGGACGAGACGACGGCCGAGCGGTGGCGCCGGATGCCGCCGCTCGGCGACGTGGCCGCGCTCGACGCGCTCCAGGCGGGCGAGCCCCGCTGGCTCGAGGACATCGAGGCGGACCGGAAACGGTATCGGCTGGTCGGCGATCCGCCCGAGCGGTGGCGGTCCCGCGCCTGGCTGCCGGTGGTGACCGGCGGCCCGACGGACTACTCGATCGGGTTCCTGCGCAGGCGGGACGGCCCGTTCGACCCGCTGGTCCGGACGCACCTGCGGGAGGTCACCCGGCTCTGCGTGGGCCGGCTGCACGCGTTCCAGGCCCGGCGGGAGCCGGTCGGCGACCGGCACGCCGGCTCCGTGCAGACGGTGTTCGACACCCTTCCGGGCACGGTGCTCCTGCTCACGCCCGACCGCTCCGCCTCGGGCGAGGTCAAGGACTTCCGCATCGACGCCGCGACCCCGGAGGCGGTCGACGCCGCCGGCCGCACCGGACGCGAACTGGTCGGCCTGGGGATGCTGGAGTGCTGGCCGGCCATGGGGGACGAGTCGCTGTGGCCGGGGTGCCTGCGCGCGCTCGGCACCGGGGAGCCGTACGAGGGCGAACCGTTCGCGCGGCACGAGTTGGTGGACGGTGTCACGGAGCTCTCCACCTACTCCGTTCGGGTGGCGCGGCTGGGCGACGGGCTGATCCTCACCTGGCTCCGGCACGCCCCCTCGGACCGGCAGGAGCAGCGGCTGGCGGACGTCCAGCGGCTGGGCAACCTCGGCTGGGCGAACTGGAACCTGGTCACGCACGAGGCCACCTGGTCGTCGCAGGCCTTCGCCGTGCTCGACCGGGATCCCGCGCACGGCCCGGTCCCGCTCGCCGAGCTGCCCGGACTCGCGGCACCCGAGGACCGGGCCGCCCTGTCCGCGGCGGTCGGCGAACTCCTCGGTTCGGGGCGGCCGTTCGACCTCCCGTTCGGGATCAGGACCGGGGACGGCGTCCGGTATCTGCGAGCCGTGGCCGAGGCGGTGGCGGACGGCAGTGGCACGCCCGTCGAGGTGCACGGATTTGTGCAGGACCTCACCGCGCAGCGCAGCGCGGAGCTGGCCCTGGTGGCGAGCGAGCGGGCGATGCTCACCCAGCACGGGGTGTTGCAGGCCGAGCGCTCGATGGCCGGCCGGTTGCAGCACGCGCTGCTGCCGCTGCCCAGGAAGCCGGTGGAGCTGGCCGGGCTGCGGGTCGAGGTCGCTTATCTGCCGGCCCAGTCGGGGCTCAACGTGGGCGGCGACTGGTTCAGCGCCATCGAACTGCCCGACGGCGAGGTGCTGTTCGTGGTCGGTGACGTGACCGGACACGGTATCGACGCGGTGGCCTCGATGGCCCAGCTGCGGTTCACCGCCAAGGGCATGATCATCACCGGCTCGTCGCTGACCGGCGCGCTCAGCCGGCTCAACGCGCTGCTGCTGCACTCCCGCGACCCGCACGGCACGGCGACCATGATCCTGGCCCGCTACGACCCGGCCGGGCGACGACTGCTCTGGGCGCAGGCGGGCCATCCACCGCCGTTGCTGCTGCGGGACGGGACGGCACGCCATCTCGGCCGCCCGGGCGGCATGCTCCTGGGGGCGAGCAACTCCCCCGTCTTCGAGGAGGCGGAGTGCCCTCTCCAACCGGGCGACCGGATCCTGCTGTACACCGACGGGCTGGTCGAGCGGCCCCGGGAGAGCCTCGACCGCGGCCTGGAACGGCTGGCCCGGGCCGTCGAGACGCACCGGACCGGCGAGTCCGGCTCGTTGGAGCCGCTGCTCGCCTCGATGCTGGAGGGCGAGCGGCGGGACGACGTCTGTGTCGTCGACATCCGGGTGCCGGAGGATTCCGGCTGAGGCCGTGGTCAGTCGTCGTCGCGGTGCCGCCAGTACCAGACCACGCCCACGAGGAGGACCAACAGGAAGACGGCGGGCAGCAGCACGCCCGGAATGCGGGAGCCGTTCATTGCGAGGGCTTTCGTTCGAGGCGGGCTGTCCGCCCCGTCGCGTCGGCCCCCGGGCTCATCGTGCGGCCGTCATGGCCCCGCGGTCACCGTTCTTTTCCCAGACCTTGCCCGGCGTTCGATTCCCCTGCCGTCAGCCGCCGTTCGTGCGTGCCTCCAGGTCACGGCGGGTGTCGTCGCCGTAGACGCCGGACTCGTCGCCGCGGATGCCGTACCAGAGCTGGAAGCGGGCCACCGCGGCGGTGAGGTCGGTGCCGTAGCGGCCGTCGGTGGCGCCGTGGTCGTAGACGTTCGGGATGCGCAGCAGGCGCGACTGGAGGTCCGCCACCTCGGGACCACTGTCGCCCTCGCGGAGGGTGCCGGCGCCGTCGGGGTCGGTGGACGGCGAGGCGGCCGGCACGGAGACAGGGGCGGAGGCGGACGGGTTCGGCGCGGCGGCCGCCGTGTCGTCGTTCACGCGGAGCAGCAGCAGGGCGCAGCCGAAGCCGACGACGGCCGCCGCCGTCACGCCGACGGCTACGGCGGCGCGGCGCAGCCCCGGGCCGTCGCCGTGCGTGCGCGGGTCGCGGACGGGCGGCAGCTCCTGCGTCTCCTCCTCGGGCGAGGCCGGCGCATCGCTCAGCGGTACGGACTCGTAGCCAGGGTCCTGTGTCATCTCCCGGAACAGCTCCGCGAGCCCGTCGGTGCGGCGAGGGCGCAGCACCCGGATGGGTTCGAGGATCGGGCGCTCGTACGGCTCCCCCGGTTCGGGCGGTGTCGGCACGCTGCTCTCCTTCGGGACCTCGGATCCCCCGGGAAGTGATACGCGCGGGCCGCCGCCCGGGTTCAGCCGGTGAGGAAGCGGTGCAGGGACCGGGTCAGCGCGGCCACGAAGCCGTCCCGCCCGGTCTCGTCGAGGGCGTCGAGGGACAGGTAGGGGTTGAGGTCCTCCAGCTCGACCAGCAGCAGCCGGCCGTCGGGAGCGCGGCAGGCGTCGACCCGCTGGATGCCGTGGTCGAGGGTGTTCCACGTGACGAAGCCGTGGGCGAACTCCAGGTCCTCGTGGGTGGGTTCGTACGGCCGGAGCTCCCAGCGCCGCTCGGGGTCCGGGGCGTACAGGGCGTACTGGAAGTCGTGGTCGACGAAATAGAAGGAGACCTCGTAGGCGAAGTCGATGCGGGGCTGGACCAGGACCGTGCCGTCGGCGAGGTCCGCCAGGAGGTCGGCGGAGACCGTGCGGAGGCCTATGGAGTCGGCTCCGAGCTTGGGCTTCACGATGTACCGGTCGGCCTCGGGCAGCCGGCCGAGGTCGGCGGGGTGGTCGACGGTGGGGATGACGGGCAGGCCCGCGGCGCTCAGGTCGAGCAGGTACTGCTTGCCGGCCATGTCCGCCCTGCCGGTGAGCGGGTTGTACACGCGCGTCCCGGCGCCCAGCGCACGCGCGCGGAAGGCGTCGTACTGCTCCTGGTACGCCAGCACGGGACCGCTGTTGCGCACGACGACGGCGTCGAAGGCGTCCATCAGGGCGGCGGCGTCCCGGGGGTGGCACAGGGCGAGGTCGAAGTCGGCGCGGAGCCGGGAGGTGAGGAAGACGTCCTCGTCGCCGTAGCGGCGCCCGCGGGCCGGGTACGCCAGATCGGTGACGTAGAGGACACGGGGGCGGGCGGCGGACATGCGGGGTCTCCTCGGCGGCGGACACAGGGCGGTGCAGGCGGACACTGAGCCGTGCAGGTCGGCACGGAGCGGTGCAGGAAGGTTACGCCGGTCTGCGGGAAAGCTTCACCGGGGGCACTCGGTTCCCCCACGGATGGTACTGAGTGCCATCACCGCCGCCCGGATGCTACGTTCCCCTCCATGAGCTCCGGTGGCAAGGCAGGGGAGGCGGCCGCGAAGCCGCCCATGCGGGACGCCCTGGTCGCGGCGGCCTTCCAGCTGTTCCTGGAGCGGGGTTACGAGCAGACGACCGTGGACGACATCGTGGCGCTGGCCGGGGTCGGACGGCGGTCCTTCTTCCGCTACTTCCCCTCCAAGGAGGACGTGGTCTTCCCCGACCACGAGCGCTGCCTGGCCGATATGACGACTTTCCTCGCGGCGAGCGGCGACGCGCACGAACCGGTACGGCGGGTCTGCGACGCGGCCCGGCTCGTCCTGCGGATGTACGCGGAGAACCCGGCGTTCTCGGTGCAGCGTTACCGCCTCACCAAGCAGGTGCCGGGACTGCGGACGTACGAGCTGTCGGTGGTGTGGCGCTACGAGCGCGCGCTGGCCGCCTATCTGCGCGGGCGCTTCGACGGCCGCCGGGACGGCACGCTCCGGGCCGACGTGATCGCGGCCGCGGTGGTGGCCGCGCACAACAACGCGCTGCGTTCCTGGCTGCGTTCCGACGGGCAGGACGACGCAGGCGCCGCGGTGGACCACGCGCTCGGCCATGTGCAGTCCACCTTCGACGTGCAGTCCGTCGTCGGCGCCCCCGGCCCGGCCGACCGCCGGCGGTCCAGGGCCGCCGAAGGCGCCAGGGCCCCGGCGCCCTGCGGAACTTCTGAGGACGCCTCGGACGCCGAGGACGTCGTCGTGGTCGTCGCCCGGCGGGGGGCACCGCTGTGGCGGGTGGTGCAGGAGATCGAGACGACGCTGGGACGCGACTGATCCGCGCAGATTGGCGGTACGGAGTGCCTTTACGGGTGGCACTGAGTGCCATACGCTGTCGCTGTGCACGGTGGCACGGCGAACCGGGCACGTGCGTGCCCGGGTGATCCGCGCACGCGGGATTCCGCCCGAGCGCAGGGAGTTGACCAGCGTGTACCACCACTCAGGAAGCGCAGTTCAGCAGGGAGCCGGCCTCGCGACGGACGTGCTCGAACCAGTGTCCGCCGACGCGGACGCGGTGCTCTTCCAGCGCTGCACCTGGTGCGCCACCGCGATGTACCACCGGCTGCTGTGCCCGGCCTGCCAGGGCGGCGACCTGCGCACCGAGCGCAGTGAGGGAACGGGCACCGTCCGGCACACCACGGTGGTGCACCGCAACACACCCGCCGCGCGCAATGTGTCGCTGATCGAGATGGCCGAGGGGTTCGTCGTGCGCGGCCGGGTCATGGGACCGCTGATCGGCATCCACAGCGGCGACCGCGTACGGCTGTCCACGGCCAAGGACCCGGTCCGGGGCGAGCCGGTCTTCCAACTGCTCGACGAGCCTTTCCGGGCCTGGCACTGACGGACGACGGACCGTCACTGACGAGCCGTCAAGGACCCGACTGCCGCTGACGGACTGCCGCTCTCGGACGGTCCGGCCCCTCGATGGCCGGTTCCGTCCCCCAGCACAGCGGGTTCGCCCGCCACAGGCAACCCACGGATCCCTTCTGCCCTCCTTCGGTACGCGAGAGGCCCCCGGTACGGACGGGGTGCCCGCGCGTGACGTTGGAGGAGGGGAACATTGCTCCGTGCCCGGCGAATAGGTGTCGCAGCCGTGGCAGTGCTCGCGGCACTGGCAGGGTCACCAGGACTGGCGCAGGCTCGGCAGGCGGACGAGCCGAGACCGCCCGCGGCCGTGGCCGACGACGGACTGCCGGCAGGCTGGCGGATCACCGGGGAGGGTGACGCGCGGACCCTGGTCTGGCGTTCGTCCGCCCCCGTGCCCATGGGGGACGCGCGCGTCGAGTTCCACGCCGCGGGCCGGCTGCTGGGCCTGCCGGCGCCAGGCCGGGACGGCAGGACGTTCCGGCTGGACCTCGCCGACACCCGCACCACCGACCTGAAGGACCTCCAGGTACTGGCCGGCGGCCGCCGACTGGACGCCCCCACCGCCCCCGCCGCATCCGCCGGCAGCGGCGGACCGTCCTCGGCCGCGGCGCTGCCGCCCGCCCCGCTCCCGGCGGGGAGCGTCGACCCCGGCAGGCCGGGCGCGTACCGCACGGTCACCGGCGAGTACGCCCTCGACTCCGTACGCCTGCCCGGCTTCGCCGCGCCGGTCGAGATGCGTGCCGTGGTGGTGGCGCCCGAAGGCGCCCCGGGCAGGCGTCCGCTGGCGCTGTTCCTGCACGGCCGCCACGCCACCTGCTACCGGGCCACCGACGCGACCGGCGACTGGCCCTGCCCGGCCGGTACGCGGCCGATCCCGAGCTACCGCGGCTATCTGCGCGACCAGCGACTCCTGGCCTCCCAGGGCTATGTGACGGTGTCGATCTCCGCGAACGGCATCAACGGCCAGGACTTCGCCGCCGAGGACGGCGGCGCGCAGGCCCGTTCGTCGCTGGTGCGGCAGCACCTGGCCCGCTGGGCCGACTGGGCCGCGCACCCGGCCACGGCTCCGGCGGTGGTACGCCGCGGGCCCAGGGCCGATCTGTCCCGGGTGCTGCTCGTCGGGCACTCGCGCGGCGGCGAGGGCGTCAACCGCGCCGCGCTGGACAGCCTGTACCCGCCGCCCGCCGGGCAGGACGGCTACCGCGGTCCGGTGCGCTGGCACATCCGCGGCACCGTCCTCGTCGGACCGACGATCTTCGGCCAGAACCCGGTCGCCGACGTGCCCTCGATGACGATCCTGCCTGGCTGCGACGGTGACGTCTCCGACCTCCAGGGCGAGGTCTACGTCGACGGCACCCGCGGCGTCAGCCGGGGCACCGCGCTGCACAGTGCCGTCTACGTGGTCGGCGCCAACCACAACTTCTTCAACAGCGAGTGGACTCCGGGGCAGGCCGCCGCGCCCGCCGACGACGACTTCTGGGACGATCCCGAGCAGCGGGACGCGGTCTGCTCGACGGGCACCCGGACCCGGCTGACCGCCGACCAGCAGCACCGGGCCGGTGCCACCTATGTCGCCGCCGCCGCCCGGCTGTTCGTCGCCGGCGACGACCGCGCGCGCGAGCTGCTCGACGGCTCGGGACGGCGGGCCCCCTCGGCGGATCCGGCGCGTGTCCTCACCCACGCGGTGGGCGCGAACCGGGGCGCCGGGTTCCTGCCGGACGGTCCGGTGACCGTGTCCGGCGGCACACTGTGCTCGGCGGTCGACCCCGACGCGGCCGTGGCCTGCCTGGGCTCGGGCGTCGGCGGCTCCTCGCCGCACTTCGCCCGGTGGGAGACCGGACGCGAGACCGGCCGTCGTGCCGTGGCCCTGCGCTGGTCGGCGCCCGGCAGCGCGGTGCGGGTGCGCCCGGCCGCCCCGGTCTCCCTGAGCGGCGCCAAGTCGGTGGCGCTGCGTGTGATCGTGCCGCCGAACACCGGCGGCACCCGCCTGGACGTGTCCGTCACCGACGCCGCCGGCCGCCGGGCGACGCTCGGCGGGGTCCGCGTCGACGCCCTGCCGGGCAGCGAGCGGACCGCCTCGTACTGGGCCCGTGAGGTGCGCGTCCCGCTCACCGCCGCCACCCGCGCCGGCCTCGACCTGCGCCGCGTCAAGTCCCTCGACCTCACGCCCCGTTCGCGGTCGGGCCGGGCGTGGCTGATGGACGCCTGGGCCTGGCGCCCCGGTACCCCGGCGGTGCACGCGGCGGCCCTGCCGCGCGTCGACCTCGGCACCACGACCGTCAAGGAGGGCGACTCGGGGGTGCGCACGTACCGCGTGCCGGTCCGGGTGTCCGGCCGGGGCAGCGGTCAGGTCCGGGTGTACGTCGTCGACCCGGACACCGGGGAGGCGAAGGACCGGCTGGTGACGGTACGGCCCGGCGGAGCCGACATCGACGTGTCGGTGACGGTGAAGGGCAACACGCGCTTCTCGTACGACGTGTCGCACGACGTGCTCGTGAAGGCGGTCCGCGGCGCCGTGGTCGGCGCGCACCACGGCGGGATCACGGTGCGCAACGACGATCCGATGCCGAAGATCTCGGTCACGCCGGTCGCGGACCGGGTGACCGAGGGACAGCCGCTGATGTGGCGGGTGACCCTGTCGGAGGCCGCCGACGCGGAGCTGTACGCCGCTTTCGCGGTGCGGCCGGTGGCGGACGGCGCCGAACTGTCCACGAAGGACATCGACCCGGCCTGGCTCACGGAGGTCTCCGGCGAGTCGCCCGACCCGCAGCGCCCGCTGTCCAAGGTGGACTACCTCACCCTCGGGGGGAGCGTCCCGGCGGGACAGACCGGTGTGGACCTCAGCGTGCCCACGGTCGGGGACCAGGTGACCGAACCCGCCGAGTCGGTGCGGTTCCAGTGGGTGGACGACTCCGGTGAGCCGGGCGACGGTCCGGTGCTGACAGGGACGGTGCTGGACGCGCCGTAGGACGAGGATCCGTGGAGGGCCGGCCGTGTGACGCGGCCGGCCCTCTCATGTCTCACTGGGTGAGGGTGATCCTGATCCCGACCGTGCCGTCCACCCCGCGCCGCAGCCGGCTGCCGAACAGCGTGAGGCGGCCGAGGATCCCGTACTTGCGGGCGATGAGCGTGCGGTAGCGGGCACTCGTCGCGGCGTCGCAGATCTCGGCGGTGGCCGGGACCGGGTCGCCGGTCGGCTTGCCGCGCACGTCGCACGGGCCGACGAGCACGTCGCCGCGGGCACGGATCCGCTTCACCTTCCAGGAGTCCGCGGCCGTCCAGGCACCCAGGGCGTCCTCGCCGTCCCGCACCACCCACACCGGGCTGGGGACGCCGGTGCCGTTCTTGCGGTAACTGGTGATCAGCAGATACTTGCCCGCGCCGAGCCGGGCCACCGACGTGTCGTCCATGCCCGGCAGTCTAGGCACAGACCGGCGCCGGGCGGTTCCCTCGGTCGGCCCACTGAAGGAGGGCGAGACAGCGCCGGGCGAAGTGGCGCAGTTCGGGCGAGCCGGGGTACTGCCGCAGGCCGGGCACGTATCCGCCCGGCCGGAGCAGTCCGTCATGTCGAGGTCCGCCCGGGCAGCCGTGGCCGTGAACGGTCCTGAAGGGGGATCAGCACACGCATGCCGTCATCGTGGCAGCGCCCGCGCGAGTCCATGACAGTGACCGGTGGCCTTCGGCACGGTGACGGGCGCCCTTCAGACCACTGCCTTCACCATCCTGCGCACCGCCTCGGTGAGCACCTCGGGTGACGTCGCCAGATTCAGGCGTACGTGCCCGGTGCCGCCCGTGCCGAAGAGGATCCCGGAGTTGAGCGCGACCCGGCCGCGATCGAGGAAGACGTCCGCCGGCTCGTCCGGCAGGTCCAGCGCGCGGCAGTCGAGCCAGGCGAGGTAGGTGGCCTCCCCCGGCCGGTACCGGATCGCGGGCAGGTGCTCGGCGAGCAGTGCGGTGAGCAGGCGGCGGTTGTCGTCGAGGCCTGCCGACAGGGCGTCCAGCCAGGCTCCGCCGTCGCGCAGGGCGGCGGTGTGGGCGATGACGCCGACGTGACTCGGGCCGTGGCTGACCTCCTCGGGCAGCCGGGCCAGGTCGGCGGCGGCCGCGGGGCCCGCCACGGCCAGCGCGGCCTTGAGCCCGGCGAGGTTCCAGCCCTTGGACGCGGACATCAGGGACAGCCCCCGCTCCCCGCCCGGCACGCTCAGGTACGGCACGAAGTCGACGTCCCGGGCGGTCAACGGGGCATGGACCTCGTCGACGACCACCCGCACGCCGTACCGCTCGGCGAGGTCGGCGACGGCGGTGAGCTCGTCGGCGGTGTGCACGGTGCCGGTCGGGTTGTGCGGGCTGCACAGCAGGTAGGCGGCGGGCCGTCCGCCGGCGACGGCCCGCCGGAAGGCCTGCTCCAGGGTGCCGAGGTCGAGGCGCAGGTCCGCGCCGAGCGGTGCCTCGCACAGCCGGCGGTCCATGTGTCCGACGAACTGGAAGAACGGCGGGTACACGGGCGGGTTGAGGACGACGGCGTCCCCGGGCCCGGTCACCAGTCTCAGCATCTCGACGACGCCCAGCATCACGTCCGGCACCAGTGCGGTGCGTCGCACGGCGATCCCGTCCCAGCCCCACCGCCGGGCGGCGAAGGCGGCGAGCTCCTCGGCGTACGCGGTGCCCGCGGGATAGCCGGTGTCCCCCAGCGCCATCGCGTCGGTGACCGCGCGCACGACCGGCTCGGCGAGCGGCACGTCCATCTCCGCCACCCACAGCGGCAGCACGTCGGCGGGGTAGGTGCGCCATTTCATGCTCGTACGACAGCGGAGGCGGTCGAGGGTGAGTGCGCGCAGCGGATTCGGTTCACCGGGCGTGACGTGCGGGATGCTTGTCATGGAGCACAAGATAGGACGCCGTGCGGTGAGCCGGAACGAGGCGCAGAGCGCGCCCGGTGTGCCGGTCGAGGTGTACTTCCGTACGGTGGGCGCCCGCGCGGGGCGACGAGCGGAGCCGGACGCGGCCCGGCCCGGGCGTGGCGGACGCCGTGCTTCCGGTGCGGTCGAAGCGCCGGCCGTCCGGGTGAACACGGCCCGTCCCGTGTACGTATGGAAGTCAGGGCGCTCAACGACCGGAGGGCCCCGCGGTGTTGACGCCGCGCGTTCGGGGTTCGGGAGCCAGGCATGAGGCACGCACGACGACGGGTCGTCCGGCGAGTGACACAGTTGGCGGCCGTCGGCGGACTCCTCCTGGGAGGGGTGATGGTGACGCAGGCCGTGGCGAGCGAGACGCCCGGCACGTCGGCCGTCCCACGCAGCTCCGCGCAGTCCGTCGCGGACACCGGCGCGGGGCTGGTGTCGCGTCTGGGCGCCTCCCGTACGGCGGGAAGTTGGATCGGCACCGACGGGAAGCCGGTCGTCGCGGTCACCGACGAGGGCGCGGCGGCCGAGGTCCGCAGTGCGGGGGCCGAGGCCCGGATGGTCGGGCACAGCATGAATGAGCTGAAGTCGGCGACGACGACGCTGCGTTCGGCGCCTCGGGTGCCCGGTACGGCGTGGTCCGTGGACTACCGGACCAACCGGGTCGTGGTGCAGGCCGACCGCACCGTCTCGGCCGCCGACTGGTCGGCGCTGACCCGGGTCGCGGACGGCATCGGCAGTTTCGTCCGGATGGAGCGCACCTCCGGCGAGTTCACCACGCGCCTCAACGGCGCCCAGCCGATCCTGTCGACCGGCGGACGCTGCTCGGCGGGCTTCAACGTGACCGACGGGCAGAGCGACTTCATTCTCACCGCCGGTCACTGCGGGCCGGCCGGTGCGCTCTGGTTCGCGGACAACCAGGCCACCCAGCAGATCGGCAGGACGGTGAACAGCTCCTTCCCCGGAGCGGACTTCTCGCTGGTGCAGTACGCGAGCGGCAAGGCGGGCGACGGCGCCGACGTCGTGGCGATCGGCAACGGCAACGGAGTGCGGATCACCGGCGCCAGTGATCCGTCCGTGGGGCAGCGGGTGTTCCGCAGCGGCAGCACCAGCGGGCTGCGCGACGGGCAGGTGGTCTCGCTCAACGCCACGGTCAACTACCCGGAGGGGACGGTCACCGGTCTGATCGAGACGAACGTGTGCGCCGAACCCGGCGACAGCGGCGGGCCGATGTTCTCCGAGGGGATCGCTCTCGGGGTGACCTCGGGCGGCAGCGGGGACTGCACGACGGGCGGTACGACGTTCTTCCAGCCGGTGACCAAGGCGCTGTCGACGCTCGGGGTGCAGTTGATCGTGTCGGCGCAGGCCGCCGGCGGTCAGGGCACCTCACCCTCGGCCGCGCCCACCTCGGCGCCGTCCTCCTCCGCCACGCACAGCGCGATCGCGCCGGGCGCCGCCTCGCCGGGGTCGTCGGCCGCGGTGACGGGCGGCACGGGCGCCTCGACGCTGCTGGCGCGGCTCACGGACCCGAAGAACCTGGGCCCTGGTCTGCTGGTGATCGCGGGGAGCCTGATCGCGCTGGTCGCGACCCGCTACATCCGTGCGGAGCAGGACCGCAAGGCCTTTCAGCGTCACTACTCGGCGACGTGGGGCTGATCCTCGGCCGCGGTCCAGGCCGAGGGTTGAGAGAGAAGGGGAGGCAAGGCGAGAAGAAGGGGAGGAAAGGAGAGAAGAGGAGGGAGAGGAGCGAGCGGAGGCAGGGAGAGCGGGCGACGGAGGCGGGTGCGAGAAGGCGCCCCTTCGTCAGGGGTGCTCAGGCCGCCTGTACCGACTGCGGGGCGGTGGCCCACTCCAGGACGAGCCGCCGGTACTCCTCGCGCTGCTCGCCGCTCAGTGTCCCGCCCGCCCGGAACCACAGGGCCCGGATCTCCTCGTTGACCTCCGCCGCCGATCGCTCGGACACGGGTTCAACAGTGGTGGACATGGTGTGAAGCATACGGCTCCCCCCGTGAAGGCCATGTGAGTAATCACGAACGATTCAGACATATGGGACAGTGTCGCTGATCACGTCCATCTGCCTGATGCCGGCCGGTAGTTCATCGGTCGGCCGCCCCCAGCACCAGCACCTGGATGGCGAGCACGGCCGCTCCGCGCGCCCAGTCGTGGAAGTCGGACACCTTGGTCTCCAGGTCGACCGCGGCGGCCAGCGGATGCCGGTGGGCGCGGATCGTCTCCCGCACCGTCTCCCCCGCGACGTCCATCAGACCGACGCCCTCTCCGGCGAGCAGGATCTTCTGCGGCATCGCGAAGTTGGCGATCTGCGCGACCAGCGTGCCCAGGGCGCGTGCCGCCTCGTCGACGACGCGGGCGGGCATCGGGTCGCCGGCGGCGGCGAGGGCGAGGATCTCCTCGTAGGTCCGTTCCCGTCCGGTGGCGGCCTGCACCTGGTAGCGGATGCTGGGGATGGCCAGCAGCGAGACGGCGCTGCCGCGCTCTCCGTCCGGGGTGAGCGGGCCGTTGGGGCTGAGGATCCAGTGCCGGCCGAACCCGCGGTCCTCCTCGGCGTAGGGCACCCTTCGGCCGCCGAGGACCAGTCCGTAGCCGATGCCCGCGCCGATGGTGAGGACGACGAAGCGGTCCAGGCCGCGCCCCGCGCCGAACCAGGTCTCGGCCTCGACCAGGGCGGCGACGTCGTTCTCGACGACGACCGGCAGCCCGGTGCGCCGCTCGACCAGGTCGGCGAGGGGAACCTCACGCCAGCTCAGATAGGGCGACTCCGCCACGACGGCGCGATGGCGGACGAAGCCGCCGACGCCGATGCCGATCCCGGCCGCTCGGGGGTGGGCGCGAGCCAGCTCCCCGGTCATCTCGGCCACCAGGTCCGCGACCGCGTCCGGATCGTGCGTGGTCAGCGGGCGGTCCAGGCGGGCGACGATGTCGCTGCGGAGTGTGGTGACGACGCCGTAGACCATGTCTTCGGTGATCTTGAAACCGGCGAAGGTGCGGGACTCGGCGACGACGGCCAGCGGTTGGGAGGGGCGCCCCTGGCGCACCTGTGCGTCGCCCGAACCTCCACCCTCGGGGACCTCGACCAGCAGGCCGGACTCTATGAGCGGCTTGGTCAGCCGGGTGAGGCTGCCCGCGGACAGGTCCAGTCGCCGCGCGAGGTCGGTGCGCGAGAGCGGTCCGTGGACGAGCACCTCGATCGCCACCGACCGTTCGCCGGGGCTCAGCGGCAGCCAGCTGCCGGCAGCTGCGGTCATCCGGGCCAGACTCCCTGTTTTCTTCCGCCTCAAAACCAACAGGGCCACTCTATGCGCAGAATGGCCCCATCGAAAGTTGTCGCGCCGCCCCCTTGACGGCAGGATTGTTCCGCCACAAAAGTAAGTGCGATCTTCTCCCAGCGAAGGGCACGCACCTCATGACGTTCTCGCTCGGCATCGTCGGCGCCGGCCAGTTCTCCGGCCAGTTCGCCACGCTGTTCCAGGCCCACCCCGGCGTCGAAGACGTCTACGTCACCGACCTGCTGCCCGACCGGGCCGAGCAGCTCGCCGCCGCCCAGGGGCTGGCGGGCACCTTCCCGTCGTACGAGGCCATGCTGGAATCGCCGGCCGTCGACGCGGTCGCGATCTTCACCCAGCGCTGGACGCACGGCCCGCTGGTGCTCCAGGGCCTGGCGGCCGGCAAGCACGTGTACTCCGCCGTCCCCATGGCGATCACCACCGAGGAGATCGCGGCGATCATCGACGCGGTCAAGGCGACCGGACTGACGTACATGATGGGCGAGACCAGCCAGTACAACCCGGCGACCGTGCACGCCCGCAACCAGATCGCCGACGGCGCCTTCGGGCGGCTCTTCTACGCCGAGGGCGACTACGTCCACGACATGGACCTGGGCTTCTACGACGCGTACCGGTACAGCGGGGGCGAGAACTGGAAGGAGACCGCCAGCTATCCCCCGCTGCTCTACCCCACGCACTCGGTGGGCGGGGTGCTCGGGGCCTGGCAGACGCACGCGGTGAGCGTGTCCGCCATCGGCGTGGTCGACGACCGCGGTGACGGTGTGTTCGACAAGGACGTCAGCCAGTTCGGCAACGACTTCTCCAACGCCAGCGCGCTGTTCGAGGTCGCGGGCGGCGGATCGTTCCGGACCAACGAGTTCCGGCGGGTCGGCTACCCCTCGCACATCAGGGAGTCGCGGTTCCGGTTCTTCGGTACGGACGCCAGCATGGAGCAGTTGGCCACGGTGGCGCTGTGGCAGGACAAGAAGGGGGTGCAGGACATCAGCGAGCTGCTGGAGCCCAAGCCCACGCTCTCCCCCGACGACCCCTCGCTCCAGCACATCGCGCCGGAGCTGCGGGCCGCCTTCACCTCCGGTTCGGCGCCGGTGCACGACCGGGCCCGACTGCCGCGGGCCTTCGACGAGCTGCACAACGGTCACGAGGGCAGCCACCACTTCCTGGTGGACGACTTCGTGACCGCGGTCGACACCCGCACCCTGCCGTCCGTGAACGCGTGGGTGGCGGCCCGCTACACCCTGCCGGGCATCATCGCGCACGACTCCGCGCGGCAGGGTGGGGCACGGCTGGAGATCCCGGACTTCGGGGACGCGCCCGAGGCGTGACCCGCCGCGGCGGGCCGGGTGCCGTCAGGTGCCCGGCTTGCGGCCGTACACGAAGACGTCGTCGCCGTTCTTCAGCAGCGACCAGTACTTCTTGGCGTCGGTCTTGGTCATGTTGACGCAGCCGTGCGAGCCCGGCGGGTTCCACATGCTGAGGCCGACCGAGTGGAAGGCCTGACCGCCGTCGAAGAACTGGCTGTAGGGCATGGGCACGTTGTAGAGGTTCGAGACGTGGTCGATGTCACGCCAGTAGACCTTCTTCAGGCCGGTGCGCGTCTCGTAGCCGTTGCGTCCGGTGCGGACCGGCACGGGACCATAGACGAGCCGGCTGCCGTCCTGGATCCAGCTGAGCTGGAGCGTGAGGTTGACGCAGGCGATACGGCCCTTGTTCGTCGGGCACCTGCCGTCCTTGTTGGGCTTCTTGCCCACGGCCTTCTGCTTGTTCATGAGGTCCATCACGCCCCAGGTGACGGACCCGGCGTAGCCGATGTTCGGCGTGATGCCGTGCTTGGTCTGGAAGGCCCGGACGGCCTTGCAGTCGGCGGACGACTGCCGGCCGTCCACCGGCCGGCCGAGGAACTTCTCCACCTGCTTCTGGTACGGGCCGGCCTGCGTCGTACAGCTCGCGGCCTGCGCCGGTGCGGCGGTCAGTGCGAGTGTGAGCGGGGCCACCAGCGTGGTGATCCCCAGCGCGACGGCGCCCCGTCTGCGTATGTCCCCCATGGCGGGTTGTCCTCTCCTGCGTCCTGCGATCTCTGCCCACTAGACGGGCGCCGCGGGACAAAAGTTGCCCGGTCGACCGACGTCGCGACAAAACGGTTACATGAGGCGGCAGACCCGCCGCGTCGCCATCGGTCCAGTTCTCCGCGAGTGGACCGCGCCGTCGGGCGAGTCCCGTGCCTAGTGCCGCAGCAGGCGACGTTCGCCCCGTCGCGACGCCCGGCACGCCCTCTCGCCGCACCGGCCGAAAGCCCACGTACGACCAGTACGAGGACTTCCGGCCGGCCCGCCGCGAGCACGCACCGGACGCCGCTCCTGCACAGGCAAACGCTGCCCGCCACGGCACTAGGCTCCGCCGCATGCACCCCGCGCTCGCCGGCGATCTGTCCCGGCTTCCCGAACTCCTGCAGTCCGCCCGTGACCTCGCCGTGCGCGAGGTCGCCGGCCTGGCCGAGCGGCCCGCCGTCCACGTCGGCGAGGCGCCCGGCCGCTCGCCCCTCCCGGCCGACGGGGCCGGTGCCGAGGGCGCACTGGCGCGGTTCGCCGAACGCTGGGCGCCGGGCTTCTCCGGCTCGGCGGGGCCGCGTTACCTCGGGTTCGTGACCGGTGGCGCGACGCCCGCGGCCCTCGCCGGGGACTGGCTGACATCCGCGCTCGACCAGAACGTGTCGGGGGCGGTCGGCTCCTGGGCCGCGGCACTGGAACACGAGACGGTGAGCTGGCTGCGCGAGTTGTTCGGGCTGAGTGAGCGGCATCACGGGGCGTTCGTGTCGGGGGCGGCCATGTCCAACACGGTGGGGCTGGCCGTCGGCCGCGCGTGGGTGGGCGAGCGGCTGGGAGTGGACGTCTCGCGGGCGGGCGCGGCCGCCCTGGGCCCGGTGGACGTGCTCTCGGGGAGTCCGCACTCCAGCGTCGGCAAGGCACTGTCGGTGCTCGGGATCGGCCGGGACCGGCTGCGGCTGGTGCCCGTCGCGGCCGGCGACCGGGAGGCCGTCGACGTCGAGGCGCTGGACGCGGCGTTGACGGAGCTGGGCGGCCGGCCCGCGATCGTGGTGGCCAACGCGGGCACCGTGAACACCGTCGACTTCGACGACCTGCGGGCGATCGCGGCGCTGCGAGAGCGGCACGACTTCTGGCTCCACGTGGACGCCGCGTTCGGCGGCTTCGCCGCGCTCTCCCCCGATCACGCGCACCTGGTCGACGGGCTCGACGCGGCGGACTCGGTCTGCGTAGACCTGCACAAGTGGCTGAACGTGCCCTACGACGCGGCCGTCCAGTTCACCCGCCGCCGCGACCTCCAGGTCGCCGTCTTCCACAACGCCTCGCCGTATCTCGGCCCGCCCACCGACGATCCCGACTTCCTCCACCTCACCCCCGAGAACTCCCGCCGGCTGCGCGCGCTGCCCGCCTGGGTCTCGCTGATGGCGTACGGCCGGGCGGGGCACCGCGAGATCGTCGAGCGGAACGTGGAGCTCGCGCGGCGCCTCGGCGAGGGCGTCGACCGGACGCCGACGCTGCGACTGCTGGCGCCGGTCCGGCTGAACGTCGTCTGTCTCACCCTCGCCGACGACCCCACGCAGGAACGGGTCGACGCGCTGGCGGCGGCCGTCGCCGCCTCCGGGGAGACGTTCCTGACGCCCACGGTGTACGGCGGGGTGCCCGCGCTGCGCGCCGCGTTCAGCAACTGGCGCACCACCGAGGAGGACACGCGGCGGGTGCTGCGCGCCCTCGGCTCGGTGCGGCTGCCGGGGGCGGACGGCGGCTGAGGGGGTCCGCCGCCGTCAGACCTCCTCCCGGCGTCGGGTCGCCGCGTGGAATCCGGTGTTGACCGCGGTGAGGCCGCCGTCGACCGTCAGGGCGGTGCCGGTGATCCAGGCCGCGTCACGCGAGGCGAGGAAGGCGACGGCGGCGGCGATGTCGTCCGGTTCGCCGACCCGCCCCAGGGGGTACAGCTCGCCGATCGCCTCCAGTTCGGCCTCACGCCCCTCCCATGCCGTGGTGCGCACGGTGCCGGGCACGACGAGGTTGACACGCACCCCGCGCGCGGCCGCGTGCCCCGCGAGGGTACGGGTCAGCGAGCCGAGGCCCGCCTTGGCCGCGCTGTAGGCGTGGTTGCCGAAGTCCTGGAGCCCGTTGACCGAGCCGATACCGACGACCGCGCCGCGCCCGGTGGCGGCGAGGTGCGGAAGGGCGGCCCGGCAGCAGCGGTAGGCGCCGGTCAGGGTGAGGTCGAGGTCGCGGGCCCACACCTCGTCCGGTTCGTCCTCGAAGAGGGGCGCGTCCGGGGAGCAGCCGTAGGCGTTGTTGACCAGCACGTCTAGCGCGCCGAAGGTGCCGACGGCGTACGCGACCGCCGCCTCGACGGAGGCCCGGTCCGCCACGTCGCAACCGAACGCCTCGGCGCCGAGCCCCTGTCCGCGCAGCGCCGCCGCGGTCCGCTCGGCCGCGGGCAGGTCGACGTCGGTCACCAGCACCCGCGCCCCCTCCCGGGCGAACCGGCCCGCGGTGGCGGCGCCGATGCCGCGGGCCGCGGCGGTGACGAGGACGGCGTACCCCTGGAATCGTGGCTCCTGAATCGGTGTCATGGCCTATCGATACCCGGTGACGTCCGCGGGCCTGCCCGCGTCCTGCACCTCGACGAGGTAGCGCCAGGCGTCCGGGCGGCTGCCGTCGAGGTCGGTGAAGCCGTACTCCGCGGCGAGGGCGCCGCTGGAGAGGGAGCGGCCGTTCCAGCGCGCCACGTCGGGGTCGGCCGCGAGGGCGGCGACCGCGCGGCCGACGTAGCGCGGCGTCTCGGAGATCGCGAAGTGCGGTGAACGCTCGACGGCGTCCCGCCAGTTCTCCTCGCGCACGCCGTGGTGGTCGAGCATGAGCTCGGAGCGCAGCCAGCCGGGGGTGAGCGCGACGGCGGTGGCGCCGCGGGGCCCGAGTTCGTGGCCGAGGGCGAACGCCATCCGCAGGACGGACGCCTTGGCCAGGTCGTAGAAGAAGTTGACCCGGTAGGTGTCGCGGTTGTAGTCGGCGGTTCCGTCCGTCATCTCGACCACCAGTCCGCCGGGGTGGCGCAGCAGCAGGGGCAGGGCGTGGTGGCTGGTGATCGCGTGCGTCTCGACGGCGAGGCGCAGCAGTCTGAGCCCGTTGTCGAGGTCGTGGTCCCAGACCGTGGTGTCCCACTCGAAGAGGTTCTCGCCGCCCCAGATGTCGTTGACGAGGACGTCGAGGCGGCCCTGTTCGTCCGCGACGCGGTCCACGAGCGCGCGCACCCGTGCCGGGTCGAGGTGGTCGGTGGGTACGGCGATGCCGTGGCCGCCTGCCGCGGTGACCAGGTCGGCGGTGTCCTCGATGGTCTCCGGGCGGTCGTACTCCGAGCGCCGGGCGCGGGTGCTGCGTCCGGTCACGTAGACCGTGGCGCCCGCCGCGCCTAGTTCCACCGCGATCCCCCGCCCCGCTCCGCGCGTGGCCCCGGCGACCAGGGCGACCTTGCCTTCCAGCGGTGCGGACATGTCCGACCTCCCGTGCTCCTACGACCGACGTCGGGTTCGAGGGTGACGGGTAAGCCGGACATCTCCTGTCGCCTTTTCTCGACGATCACTCGGCCGGGCGCACCGTGCGGGTGCCCGCGGGCTCAGTGCCCTCGGGCGATCCACTCCTCCAGGTGCGGGGCCTCGTCGCCGATGGTCGTCGGGTCGCCGTGGCCGGTGAGGACCTTCGTCTCCGGCGGGAGGGGGAGAAGACGGTCCCGGATCGAGTCGATGATCGTCGGGAAGTGGGAGAAGGAACGGCCGGTCGCGCCGGGGCCGCCCTGGAAGAGGGTGTCGCCGGTGAACACCGTGGCCAGCCCGGGGTCGTACAGGCAGACCGCGCCGGGCGCGTGGCCGGGCGTGTGCAGCACCGTCAGATCGGCGCCCGCGGCCTCGATCACCAGACCGTCGGCCAGATGGGCGTCGGGCTCGCGGTCCGGGTGGGTGAGCTTCCACAGCGCCAGGTCGTCGGGGTGCAGCCAGATCGTGGCACCGGTGAGGTCCGCGAGGGCGGGCGCGGCGTCGATGTGGTCGTTGTGGGCGTGGGTGCAGATGATGGCCGTGAGGCGGCGGTCGCCGACGGCCTCGGCGATGGCCTCGGCATCATGGGCGGCGTCGATGACGACGACCTCTCGGTCGTCACCGACGATCCACACGTTGTTGTCGACGTCCCAGGTGCCGCCGTCGAGCGTGAACTGCCCGGAGGTGACGAGGCGTTCGATGCGGGCGGCCATCAGAGCACCACCACCGAACGCAGGACGTCGCCCTGGTGCATGCGCTCGAACGCCTTCTCCACCTCGTCGAGCTGGATGGTCTCGGTCACGAACCCCTCGAGGTTCAGGCGGCCCTGGAGATGGAGGTCGATCAGCATGGGGAAGTCGCGGGAGGGCAGGCAGTCGCCGTACCAGGACGACTTCAACGCGCCGCCCCGGCCGAACACGTCGAGCAGCGGCAGGTCCAGCTTCATCTCCGGGGTCGGTACGCCGACCAGGACCACCGTGCCGGCCAGGTCGCGGGCGTAGAACGCCTGCCGGTACGTCTCCGGGCGGCCCACCGCCTCGATGACGACGTCGGCACCGAAGCCGCCGGTCAGTTCGCGGATCGCCTCGACCGGGTCGGTGTCGCGGGAGTTGACGGTGTGCGTGGCGCCCATCGTGCGGGCGGTCTCCAGCTTGCGGTCGTCGATGTCGACGGCGATGATCTTCGCCGCGCCGGCCAGGTCGGCCCCCGCGACGGCCGCGTCGCCGACTCCGCCGCAGCCGATGACGGCGACGGTGTCGCCCCGGCCGACGTTACCCGTGTTGATCGCCGCGCCGAGGCCGGCCATCACGCCGCAGCCCAGCAGTCCGGCGACCGCCGGGGAGACGGCCGGGTCGACCTTGGTGCACTGGCCGGCCGCGACCAGGGTCTTCTCGGCGAACGCGCCGATACCCAGAGCCGGGGAGAGCTCCTGGCCGGTCGAGGCGAGGGTCATCTTCTGCTCGGCGTTGTGGGTGTCGAAGCAGTACCAGGGCCTGCCACGCAGACAGGCCCGGCAACGACCGCACACCGCACGCCAGTTGAGGATCACGAAGTCGCCGGGTGCGACGTCGGTGACCCCGTCGCCGACCGACTCCACCACGCCGGCCGCCTCATGACCCAGCAGGAAGGGGAAGTCGTCGTTGATACCGCCCTGCTTGTAGTGCAGGTCGGTATGGCAGACACCGCAGGCCTGGACACGTACGACGGCCTCTCCGGGGCCCGGGTCCGGCACGACGATCGTCTCGATCCGGACCGGCTCGTCCTTGCCCGGTGCGATCACGCCGCGTACTTCCTGCGCCATGGTGCTCAACCCTTTCGTCGACGGGGTTCCGTCCCGCTCCGACCCTACGCGTGACTGATCGGTAAGGGCACGGTCCGGTGCCCCCGTCGCGTCGTTCACCCCGGCCGCCGCGCCGAGGTGCCCCGCCCGCTCCCCGCCCCAGGCCGATCCCTCGGGCCGACGTGACCCCTACGCAACGACAGGAAGAGCTTCTCCAGGCGGGCTTTCACCTGCTCCCCATCGGTCCGTCCGACCGGTGAGGAGCACCTTGACATCCTCCCCTCCCTGAAGGAGGGGATTCCTGGCTCCTTCGCGGTAGCCCTGGGAGGCCGCCTGTCCCTTCACCGGGCGGCGACGGGCCATCATCCGCTGGTAGCGGGCCAAACGCTGTGCGGCGTTCTTGCCGTGCCGGGCGTGGGGGAGGTCGTGGGCATCGGATGTGGTGGTGCCGGTCTCCCTGACGCCCCAGTCCACGCCGAGGACACGGCCCGTGGCAGGGAGCGGCTGGGCCTGGACGGCGACGACGAACGACGCGTACCAGTGTCCGACGCTGTCGCGGTACACGCGTACCGAGGACGGCGCGGCGGGCAGTTCTCGGGACCACACCACGGTCAGGGCGATATCCCCTGCGAGGTACAGACGGCCGTCCTTCAAACGAAAGCCCCGCACGATGTAGTTCAGCGTGGGCTGCGCCTCGCGCTTCTTCTTGTGCCGGGGCATACCCGCGCACTGCCGCACGGGCAGTCGCTTCCCGATGTCCTTGACGGCCTTGGAGTGGGACTTGGCGAAGTCCCGGATGGCCTGCTGCTGCGGCACCGAGGCGCCCTCGCGCAGCCATGGCGTACGGGTGCGGGCCTCGGTCAGCATCTTGTCGAGTTGCGCCGGGCCGCACGTCAGCCTGTCCTCGGGGTGCGCCCGGTTGGCGGCTTGCACAGCGCGGGATTTGGCGACGCGCTCGTTCCAGATCCACCGGCAGCGGTCCCACTCGGCGAACAGGGCAGTGCGGGCGGTCGACGACACGCGCAGCCGGCAGGTATACCGGGCATGCCCGGTATCCTCCGCCGTTCTCCACGGTGTCGCCATGGCATCATTTTATCCTGGCAGATGAGACGCGGATCTCTCTCCGCCTGCCAACCAACCTGCCTACACACGCCGTGTTGAGGAGACGCACGCCGACCGGCGCTCCCTCAACTCCGAGACCGTCCACCTGCTCGAGGTCGCGCTCGGCCCGGCGGGTGGAGACGGCCAATCGCCCTGACGGCGATCACTCAACCCCACGCCCCGCTACCCGGGAGCTTCGAATCCTCCCCGGCCTGAAGGCCGAAGCAACCTCCTCGAACGGAGCACCGTGACCATCGCGCAGACGCAGCCTGGGCCGCCCCCGTGGCGGCTGCTGCTGGGATACGTACGGCCGCATCGCTGGGCCCTGTCGGCCGGCGCCCTGCTGTCCCTGGTCACCGGCGGCACGGGGCTGCTGCTGCCGCTGGTGGCGCGCGGCCTGATCGACGACCTGGCGCACGACCGGACGATCACCGGAGCGCTGCTGGCGATGTCGGGCCTGGTCGTCGCGAACGCGGCGCTGGGCGCGCTGGGTTCGTACGTCCTGCGGCGCACCGCGGAGTCTGTGGTGCTGGGCGCCCGGCGCTCCCTGTCGTCGTATCTGCTGCGGCTGCGGATACCGGCCGTCGACCGCAGCGAGCCGGGCGACCTGATGGCCCGCATCACGTCCGACACCACGCTGCTGCGCGAGGTCACCACCGACTCGCTGGTCGGCCTCGGCACCGGCGGGCTCACGCTCGTGGCGACGGTCGTGCTGATGGGGCTGGTGGAGCCGGTGCTGCTGGCGGTCACGCTGGCCGTCATCCTCGGCGCGGGCCTGGTCCTGGGCCTGATCGTGCCCCGTATCAACCGGGCCAGCCGGCAGGCCCAGGACGCGGTCGGCGTGATGGGGGCCTCGCTGGAGCGGGTGCTGGGCGCGCTGCGCACGGTGAAGGCGTCGGGCGCCGAGCATCGGGAGGAGCGGACGCTGCACGACGCGGCAGAGGAGTCCTGGCGGCAGAGCGTCCGCGCCGCCAAGTGGGCGGCCGCCGCGGGCAACACGGCCGGACTGGCGATGCAGATCGCGTTCATCACGGTGCTCGCGGTGGGCGGAGCCCGGGTCGCGACGGACGCCGTCGACATCGGCACGCTGGTCGCGTTCCTGCTGTACGTCTTCTACCTGATGTCGCCCATCCAGCAGGTCGTGGGCGCGATCACCCAGTACCAGACGGGCGCGGCGGCCCTCACCCGGATCCAGGAGGCGCTGCTGCTGCCCGCCGAACCGCCCGCCCGTCCCGTTCCGTTGCCGTCCGCCGACGCACCGCCCGCGTCCCTCGCCTTCGACGACGTCCGCTTCCGGTACGCCGACGACCTGCCGTACGTCCACCACGGGGTGACGTTCGCCGTTCCGGCCCGGGGCATGACGGCGTTCGTCGGCCCGTCCGGCGCGGGCAAGACCACCGTCTTCTCCCTCATCGAGCGGTTCTACGACCCCGAGTCCGGGGTGATCACCCTGGACGGCCGGGACCTCGCCGACTGGGAGCTGCCGCTGCTGCGGTCGGCGATCGGCTATGTGGAGCAGGACGCCCCGGTGCTGTCCGGCTCGCTGCGCGACAACCTGCTGCTCGGCGCTCCGGAGGCGGACGACGCCGCCCTCACACACGTCGTGAAGACGACCCGCCTGGACGGTCTGGTCGCCCGGCTGCCCAAGGGGCTGGACACGCTGGTCGGGCACCGCGGCACCAGACTGTCCGGCGGCGAGCGCCAGCGGGTGGCCATCGCGCGCGCCCTGCTGCGCCGGCCCCGGCTGCTGCTCCTCGACGAGGCGACCTCACAGCTGGACGCGGTGAACGAGGCCGCGCTGCGCGACACGGTCGCGGACGTCGCCAGGACGACGACCGTCCTCGTCGTCGCACACCGGCTGTCGACGGTGACGATGGCCGACCGGATCGTCGTCATGGACGCCGGCCGGGTCCGTGCCGTCGGTACCCACCGCGCGCTCGTGTCGGCCGACCCGCTCTACGCGGAGCTGGCGGCCACGCAGTTCCTGGCGACCGCCGGCGACTGACCGCGCACGCGTAGGGCCGCGCACACGTAGGACCGCGCACGCGTAGGGCCGCGCACGCGTAGGGCCGCGCACGCGTAGGGCCGCCCACCCGGGGCGGCCCTCGACCGGTACCGGCGTCGTCCACCGGTACCGGGGCTCACTCGACCGCGGGGAGCAGTCCCGTGACGGGGGCGGCCAGGTCGGTGAGCTGATGCAGCTGGTTGAGGTCGTTGAGCTTGCCCAGCCCGGACAGCTGCTCACGGACCGAGGGGACCTCGCGCCGGTACTCCGCGGGGATATCACTCGTGGCCAGCGAGTCCAGCACCGCGATCGGGCTCAGCTTGCCGTCGGCCGGAGCGGTCGCCTCGGCGGCGTTCGCGAGCGGGGCGGCGAAGCCGGTGACCCCGGCGGCGAGGCAGGCGGCGGCGACGATGCGTCGAGTGGAGATCATGCCCGGAGCAACGGCACGGGGCGCCACCGGACACGGCCCCGCCGCTCCGCTCACCCGTCAGGGGGACCGCCCCCGCAGCGCTTGCCGAGCCCGCGACGGCGGAGGACGCTCGGAGGTGAGGCCCTTCGCGGCCCGCACCTCCGTCGGGCCGCGGCCCTCGAAGGAGGTCACCATGGGCACCGCGGCAGGCTCCGCCTTCGACACCGACACCCTGCGCCAGGGCATCGAAGGCACCACAGCGGCGCCGCTTCTGGCGCTCTACGCGGACGACGCCGAGATACGCGTCATCGACCGCAACACCCAGCCGAGTCACCCCAAGGTCCTGCACGGCCGTGACGAGATCGGCGCGATGCTCGACGACGTCTACAGCCGCGACATGACCCACAAGCTGGAGCGCTGCGTGGTCCAGGGCGACAGCGCGGCCTTCAGCGAGTCCTGTCGGTATCCGGACGGGGGGCGGGTCCTCGCCGAGTCGATGATCACGTTGCGCGACGGCAGGATCAGCGAGCAGATCATGATCCAGGCATGGGACGAGTAGCGAAGCGAGCGGCGAGGGTCCAGGTCTCCTCCCGGCTGACCTGGACCTTCTCGGCGCGGGCGACACTGGGTACGGGCCACTCCCGGCGTCCGCGACCGGTGTCCGCGGCGGGTCTGCGCGCGTCCGCCGCCCTGCTGCGTTCGGTGCTGCGCGCGGCGCGCGGCCGGACGCTTCCGCCGCCGGACGCGCCGCGCGTCAGGCACGGCCGACACCGCTGAGCGACGCCGCCCCACCGGACCGGGCCGGGCGACCCGACCAGACCCGGCAGGCAGCCTGCGGGAGCACTCTTCGGGAGCGGGTCCTGGCCCCCGTACGGCCTCGGCTAGGCTGACGGCGGGTCGTGACTGGCGCTGAGGTGGAGCACCACCGGGGAGCGGCCCCGGAGAAGTCGAATGCCGTGCGCCTGGGCGATGAGGTCAACCTGCTCAGGAGTGGATCATGACTCAGGCCCGGCTCATGGACGGCACCGCGCCCGCCCGGCGCATCGTGGAGGAGACCGCGGCGCGGGCGGCCTCCCTCACCCGGCGCACCGGTTCGGCCCCCTGCCTGGCGACGGTGCTGGTCGGCGCCGACCCCGCGTCCGTCACCTACGTCCGGATGAAGCAGAACCGCTGTCGCAAGGCGGGCATCGACTCGCGCCATGTGGAGCTGCCCGCGAGCACGACCACCGAGGAACTCGTCGGCACCCTGCGGGAGCTGTCCGCCGACCCCGCCGTGCACGGCATCCTGCTCCAGCACCCGGTCGGCGACCACATCGACGAGCGCGCCGCGTTCGAGGCGATCGCACCGGAGAAGGACGTCGACGGCGTGACCTTCGCGTCGTTCGCCTCGATGAGCTTCGGCCTGCCGGGATTCGTGTCCTGCACGCCCGGCGGGATCATGCGCCTGCTCGACGAGTACGGCGTCGACCCCGAGGGCAAGCGCGCCGTCGTCGTGGGCCGCAGCGCCATCCTGGGCAAGCCGGCCGGCATGCTGCTGCTCGCCCGGAACGCGACGGTGACGTACGCCCACTCCCGCACCCGGGACCTCTCGTCGGTCGTCCGCGAGGCGGACATCGTGGTCGCCGCCGTGGGCCGGCCGCGGTTGGTCAAGGGCGCCGACCTCAAGCCCGGCGCCGTCGTCGTGGACGCGGGTTACAACGCCGGGAACGTCGGCGACGTCGACTTCGACTCGGCGCTGGAGCGGGCCTCGCTCATCACCCCGGTGCCGGGCGGCGTCGGCCCGATGACCATCGCCACGCTGCTGGAGCAGACCGTGGACGCGGCCGCCCGACAGCTCGGGGTGTGATCAGCGCATCCAGGCGCTGTACTCCATGACATCGCCGGCCCGCACGCCGTACTCGGGCTGGTCGGCGGTGAAGGTGGCCTCCAGTCCGAGGACGGCGCCGGTGCCTGGGTCCATGATCAGCATCCGGCGGGCGCCCGCGGCCTGGTACACGTACGCCTGGCCGCTCCGCCCGAGCCGGTCCGTGACCTGTCCGGCGGGCCGCAGCCCCTCCGTGTCCGCCAGGACCCGGACGAGCGCCGCGCTCTCCCGGGCGCCGAGGGTCCAGTGGTCGAGCAACCGGCCCACGGCGTCGAGGAGTTCGGGAGTCGTCAGCGACTCGGCGTACGCGGACTCCAGGAGGTAGCCGCGCAGGTGCCGCGCGTCGTGCGGCGGGCGGGCCTCCGGCGGGGCGTCGCTCCAGGTCGGCGGGAAGGCCCGCCTGCTGATCACCCGCCCGTCCTCGACCGGGCGCGGCTCGCCGCCCGCGTCGGAGAGGACGGGACGGCCCGGGTGACGTGGGTCGGTCGCCACCACGAGTTCGGTGTGGCGGTCGTCCGCCGTCCAGCGCACGATGCGTTCCTCGGGGAGGGTGACCGGCGGCGCGTCGTCCGACATGCCGAGGCTCCACGACTGCACGTGCGTGCCCTTGAGCAGGGCCGGTTCGCCGTCCGCGGCCGCCGCCGCGGCCAGCTCGGCCAGCCGGTCCAGCGGAACGGGTGTGGAGCCGGCCCGGACGGTCAGCGGGCGCGGCGCGGCGACCGCGGGAGCGGTGGCCGGGCCGCCGAGCAGCAGGGCCAGCGCGGTCGCGGCGACGACGGCGGTCGTGGCAAGGCCCCAGGCCCAGGGGGCACGGCGGGAGCGGCCGGGGTCGGTCGCGTGCAGCAGCCGGTTGAGCTGCCGTTCGGCGCCGTGATCCAGCGGTCCGTCCCCGAAGTGGGGACCGTCGGCCGGTACCGGGTCGGCATCACGCAGCAGGTCGAGTTCGTCAGCCATGGCCGTGTTCCTTCGAGGAGTGCGCGCCGGCGGCGGTCGCGGGGCGCATGCGGTCGATCTCGGCTCTCAGCCGGTGCCGGGCCCGGTGCAGCCGCATGGACGCGGCCCGGGTGCCGCAGCCGAGGGCGACGGCGACCTCCTCGACACCGAGCTCCTCCCAGGCCGTCAGGCGCAGCACCTCCTGGTCGGCGGGCGAGAGCCGGGCCAGCGCCTCGTGCACCCAGCCGCCGGGGGCCTCGGTGTCGGGCCCGGCCTCGATGTGCCGTCGGTGTGCCGTCTCGTCGTTGCCCAGCCGGTCGAGAAGCCGACGGCGGCGTCCGTGGCCGCGCACCGTGTTGGCCAGGCAGTTGCGTGCCACGCCGTACAGCCAGGGCAGCGGGGACGGCGGCAGGTCGGACCGGCGGCGCCAGGCGATCGTGAACACCTCCGCGACCACTTCCTCGACCTCGTGCGTCCGCCCGGCCAGTCGCCGCGCCACGTAGCGGCTGACCGCCCAGTAGTGCTCGCGATAGGCAGCGGCGAAGTTCTCGTCGTTGCTCATGTCCCGTTCGTGTCCGGCACCCTTGCGATCGTCACACCCGTTCCCTGTGACGCTCCTCGCCTCGGTCGAGTGTGACGTGCGGGCCGGGCGCGGACACAGGCGGGGCATGAGGAACCTCAGATGGCTCACCACCACCGATCACAAGACGATCGGCACGCTGTATCTCGTCACGTCGTTCGCGTTCTTCTGCATCGGCGGTGTGCTGGCTCTGGTCATGCGCGCCGAGCTGGCCCG
>NZ_JBHWCC010000024.1:0-132590 GCF_042735715.1 Streptomyces sp. NPDC059582 | reverse complement strand
GGGACCAGGAGCCGTACCCGTAGCCACCCCCCGCGCACCGCCCGGGCCCAGGGACCAGGAGCCGTACCCGTAGCCACCCCCCGCGCACCGCCCGGGCCCAGGGACCAGGAGCCGTACCCGTAGCCACCCCACGCGCACCGCCCGGGACCAGGGACCAGGAGCCGTACCCGTAGCCACCCCCCGCGCACCGCCCGGGCCCAGGGACCAGGAGCCGTACCCGTAGCCACCCCCCGCGCACCGCCCGGGCCCAGGGACCAGGAGCCGTACCCGTAGCCACCCCCCGCGCACCGCCCGGTCCCGGGGACCAGGAGCCGTACCCGCGGCTACGCCCCGCGCACCGCCCGGGCCAGCCGTGTCCCCGCCGCCGCCCGCGGTGCGCTGTCCGGTGGACGTCTCCGCGGATGGACGGTGTTGGCCAGCAGGACGAGGAAGGTGTCCGTGGCCGGGTCCAGCACCAGGGAGGTCCCGGTGAAACCGGTGTGGCCCGCCGCTCCCCGGCCCGCCAGCTCTCCCATGAACCACGACTGGTCCAGGGCGAATCCGAGGCCCGGCGGGGTCAGCAGGAGTTCCACGAAGTCCGGGCCGAGGATGCGGGCGGGCCCGTAGGAGCCGCCGCCCAGCAGCGCACGGCAGAACACCGCCAGGTCCCGCCCCGTGGAGAACAGGCCCGCGTGACCGGCCACCCCGCCCAGCGCCCAGGCGTTCTCGTCGTGGACCACGCCCCGCAGCATGCCCCGGTCCGCCTTGGCCCAGGGGCGCCGCTGGTCCTCGGTCGCCGCCGCGCCCGGGCAGGGCCCGAAGTCGGTGGCGGTCATGCCCAGCGGGCGCGTGATGCCCTCGTGGACGAGGACGTCGAGGGTGCGGCCGGTGATCCGTTCCAGGACGTGCTGCAGGAGCAGCAGGTTCAGGTCGGAGTAGCGGTACGCGCCGGGCGGACCCACCGGCGCCTCCGCCCGCAGCAGGGCCAGCCGTTCCTCGTCGTTCGCGCAGTCGTACAACGGGAGTTCGGGGCGCAGACCGGAGGTGTGGGTGAGCAACTGCCGGACGGTGACGTCGTGCGCGGCGGCGGCGCGGAAGTCCGGCAGGTACGCGCCCACACGGGCGTCGACCCCGAGCGTGCCGCGCTCGATCTGCTGCACCGCGGCGACGGAGGTGAACAGCTTGGTGAGCGAGGCCAGGTCGAAGGGGGTGTCGACGGTCATCGGCACCCGGTCCTCGGGCGGCAGTTCCACGCCCGTGTCCGTGCCCGGGTCGTACGACGCGTGACGCACCGCCCAGCCGGCCGCCTCCGCGACGGCGATCACCGGGCCGCGTCCGGCGACCACGACGGTGCCGGCCGCCCAGGGGCGCTCTCCCGTGGTGAGGCCGTGGACCTCACGGACGAGGTCGCGCAGCTCCCCGGCGTCCAGTCCGGCGCGTTCCGGTGTGTCGCTGCGCAGTTTCGGCGCGCTCAGTTCCCCTCCTCCGGGCTCTCGGGCTCCGACCCGCCCGCGGGTGTGTGCCAGGGACGGCACATTCCCACGAAGCAGGCCAGCGCCACCAGTGCGGCCGTCAGTTGGACCAGTGCCATGGGCACGGCGGTGTGCTCCCCGGCCACGCCGACGAGCGGGGAGGCGATCGCCCCGATGAGGAAGGAGGACGTGCCGAGCAGGGCGGACGCGGATCCGGCGGTGTGCCGCACGCGCATCAGGGCGAGGGTCTGGGCGTTGGGCAGCGTGATGCTCATCGCCGACATCAGCACGAACAGCCCGGCGGCCACCGGGGCCAGGCCGACCTCGCCGAGGGCGCCCGTGGACATCAGCAGCAGGGAGGTCGCGGCGAGGATCACGGTCGCCAGGCCGACGGCCAGCACCTTGTCGAGGCGGACCCGGCCGACCAGCACCTTCCCGTTGATCTGGCTGACGACGATCAGACCCACGGAGTTCAGCCCGAACAGCAGGCTGAAGGTCTGTGGGGAGGCGCCGTAGATTTTCTGGATCACGAACGGAGAGGCCGCGATGTAAGCGAACAGCGCGGCGAAGGCGAAGCCGCCCGTGAGGACGTACCCGGTGAAGACGCGGTCGGCGAGCAGCCCGCGCAGGGTGCGCAGCGCCTCGCCGACCCCGCCGCCGTGCCGCTGGGCCGGGGCCAGGGTCTCGGGCAGCTTCGCCCAGACCAGCGCCGCCAGCAGCACGCTCACGACCGTCAGCAGGGCGAAGACGCCCCGCCAGTCCGTCACCCGCAGGATCTGCCCGCCGATCAGCGGCGCGACGATCGGAGCGACCCCGGAGACCAGCATGAGCGTGGAGAAGAAGCGGGCCATGGCCACTCCGTCGTACAGGTCCCGAACGACGGCCCGCGCGATGACGATGCCGGCCGCGCCCGCGAGCCCCTGCGCCAGCCGGAAGGCGATGAGGAACGCCACGTCGGGCGCCAGCGTGCACAGGGCGGTGGCGACGATGTAGACCGCGAGCCCGACCAGCAGCGGACGCCGGCGCCCCCAGCGGTCGCTCATCGGGCCGACGACCAGTTGGCCGAGCGCCATGCCGGCCAGGCAGGCGGTGAGGGTGAGTTGGACGGTCGCGGCGGGTGCGTGCAGGGCCTCGGTGACCTCGGGCAGGGCCGGGAGGTACATGTCCATCGCCAGCGGGGGCGTGGCGGTCAGTCCGCCGAGGACGAGGGTGACGAGGAGGCCGGTGCGGCGCAGGGAACGGCCGTCGGCCACCACGGCCCCGGCGTCGCTGCTCTGTTCAGGCGTCTGTTCCGGCGTCTCCTGCGGCTTCGCTCGCGGCGTCTGCCGCGGCTTCGCCTGCGGCCTCTGCCGTGGCTCCTGTTCCAGGCCCGGTATCGCCGCCCCGCGCTCGGACATGCGCCCCTCCCTCTCCGAGTGATCCGCCACCTATGCTCTCAGCTCGTACAGAGTGCCGATGGCCACATGAGCGAGGGTGGGCGCCGCATGACGGTGACGGAAGACAGTGTGCGCTGGGGGATCCTGGCGACCGGTGGGATCGCGGCGGCGTTCACGGCGGACCTGGTGGATCTGCCGGACGCCCGGGTGGTGGCGGTGGCCTCCCGGACGCGGGCGTCGGCGGAGGCCTTCGCGGAGCGGTTCGGGATTCCCCGGGCGTACGGCGACTGGGAGTCCCTCGCGCGGGACGAGGACATCGATGTCGTGTACGTCGCCACCCCGCACTCGGCGCACCGGGCGGCCGCCGGTCTGTGCCTGGAGGCCGGGCGGAACGTGCTGTGCGAGAAGGCGTTCACGCTGAACGCGCGCGAGGCCCGGGAACTGGTCGCGCTGGCGCGCGAGCGCGGGAGCTTCCTGATGGAGGCGATGTGGATGTACTGCAATCCGCTGGTGCGTCGGCTGAAGGCGCTGGTCGACGACGGCGCGATCGGCGAGGTGCGGACCGTGCAGGCGGACTTCGGGCTGGCGGGCCCCTTCCCGCCGTCGCACCGGCTGCGTGACCCGGCTCAAGGCGGGGGCGCGCTGCTGGATCTCGGCGTGTATCCGGTGTCGTTCGCGCAGCTGCTGCTCGGGGAGCCGTCGGACATCGCGGCGAGAGCGGTGCTGTCGGAGGAGGGTGTCGATCTCCAGACGGGAGCACTGCTCTCCTGGGAGAGTGGCGCTCTTGCTTCGGTGCACTGCTCCGTTGTGGGCGGTACGGGCACCACCGCCTCGGTCACCGGCGCGGCCGGCCGGATCGACATCCCCGGCGGCTTCTTCCACCCGGACCGCTTCGTGCTGCACCGCGACGGCCGCGACCCGGAGGAATTCACGGCCGACCCGGCCGACGGCCCCCGCACCAGCCTCCGGCACGAGGCCAGGGAGGTCATGCGCGCCGTGCGGGCCGGCGAGACCGAGTCCCCGCTCGTCCCGCTCGACGGCACCCTCGCGGTGATGCGCACGCTCGACACGATCCGCGACCGCGTCGGCGTGCGCTATCCCGGCGAGGCCGCCGCGGGATCCGCAGACACCGAGTAGCCCCCGGACGCCGGGGATCCGAGGACGCCACGGCGTCCGGCTCGCGTCGGAATCCGGCTCGCCACGGCCTCCGGGTCGCCTCGGAATCCGGGTCGCCTCGGAATCCGGGTCGCCTCGGGATCCGGGTCGCCTCGGAATCCGGGGACACCCGGGATCCCGAAGACACTTCGGACCCTGGAGACACTTCAGATCCCGGCGACACTTCGGATCCCGGCGACACTTCGGATCCCGGCGACACCACGAGATCCGCAGACGCCACGGATTCCGGGGACGCCGCCCAGGCCCCCAGGCGCCATCGGGCCCGGGCTCAGGCCGGCTTGAGGCCCGGCTCCCCCACCTCTGTCACGAAGGAACAGGCCGTCGTGACCGGCGCCCCGGGCGCCGTCACGTACGGCACGGTCCTGAAGTCGGCGCGGGCCAGCTGCTGCCCCAGCGTGACCCGGGCGTAGCCGCGCCGCCCGTCGTAGAACCTCAGGTGCGGGTTGGCGGTCATGTACGTGGCCCAGTTCCCGGGCCGCCGGGAGCCGTCCCGGCCGCTGGAGATCGACGTGGCCACGATCTCGGTGCCGACGGTGCGGGAGTACGGGTCGTCGAAGTCTTCCTTGATGTCGAAGGCGAAGCCGACGTGCACGTCGCCGGTGAGCACCATCAGGTTCTCGACGCCGGCCTCCTTCGCACCGTCGAGGACGCGGCGGCGGGCGGCCGGGTAGCCGTCCCAGGCGTCCATGGAGACCTCGGCGACCGGGGCGAGGCCCATGTTCCGCCGGGAGAAACAGACCTGCTGCGGTACGACGTTCCACAGCGCCGCCGAGGAGCGCCAGCCGTCGAGGAGCCACCGCTCCTGGGCCGCGCCGGTCATCGTGCGGGCCGGGTCCTCGCTCTGCGGGCCAGGGACGTGCGGGACGTCGCCGTAGGCCTGGTCGGAGCGGTACTGGCGGGTGTCGAGCACGTCGAACTGGGCGAGCCGGCCCCAGTGCAGCCGCCGGTAGAGGCGCATGTCCGGGCCCACGGGCAGCTGCGGCGGGCGCAGTGGCTGGTGCTCCCAGTAGGCCCGGTAGGCGGCGGCACGGCGCAGCAGGAACTCGGGTGCGGAGTCGGTGTTCTCGGGGACGGCGCCCGCGTAGTTGTTCTCGGTCTCGTGGTCGTCGAAGGTGACGACGAAGGGGTGCGCGGCGTGCGCGGCCCGCAGGTCGGGGTCGGTCTTGTAGAGGGCGTAGCGCAGCCGGTAGTCCTCCAGCGACACGGCCTCGTGGTCGAACAGCGCGGGGAGCCTGCGGTCGGTGTAGGCACGGGCGCCGCCGGCCGCGTCCACCGCGTACTCGTAGACGTAGTCGCCGAGATGGAAGACGACGTCGACGTCGTCCTCGGCGAGGTGGCGGTAGGCGGTGAAGTACCCGTCCTGGTAGGCCTGGCAGGCGACGGCGGCGAGGGTGAGCGACGCGACACGGCAGGCCTCGGTGGGCGCGGTGCGGGTGCGGCCAGTCTCGCTGAGCCAGCTGCCGGCGCGGAAGCGGTAGTAGTACACGCGGTCGGCTTCGAGGCCGTCGACCTCGACGTGGACGGTGTGCCGGAACTCGGGGTGCGCGGTGGCGGTGCCCCGTCTGACGACGGTGGCGAACGCCTCGTCGCGGGCGACCTCCCAGCCGACGTCGACGCGTTCGGCGGGCAGTCCGCCGTCGGGCTGGTACGGGGCGGGCGCCAGCCGGGTCCACAGGAGCACCGAGCCGGGCAGCGGGTCGCCCGAGGCGACCCCGAGGGTGAAGGGGTGGGCGTCGATGCGCGCCGCGTCCAGCTCCGCGGCGGCGGCCACTCCGGGTCTGGGGAGGTCGGCGGCGAAGGCGAGCGCCATGGCCGCGCCGGCGGCGCCGAGGAGGCGGCGACGGCCGATGTGGCGGGCGGCGGCCCGGAGTTCGGGCGCGTGCCGCGAAGAGTCCGGATGCGACGGGAACGCTGCGCTTGCCATTCTTTCCTCCCCGGACAGTTGAGGGAGGAGACGGGGGGCCGACCACGCACGACACGCCCCCGCCCGGCACGCACCACCCGGACGGCGGCCCCGCAGGGCGGCCGGATCATCGACAACGGCTCGGTGTCGGCCCGCGCGCCCCGCCCGCACTCGGCCGCCCGCACCGCGGCCAAGCACGCGCTGACGGGCCTGACCAAGTCCCTGTCCCTGGACGGACGGCCGTACGGGATCGCGGTCGGTCAGATCGACATCGGCAACGCGGCCACCGACATGACGGCCCGGATGCAGACGGGCGCGCTCCAAACCGACGGCAGGACCGCCCCTGAGCCGGTGATGGACGTGGCCGACGTGGCGCGCACCGTGCGGCA
Organism: Streptomyces sp. NPDC059582; assembly: GCF_042735715.1. Lineage (NCBI taxonomy): Bacteria > Bacillati > Actinomycetota > Actinomycetes > Kitasatosporales > Streptomycetaceae > Streptomyces > Streptomyces sp. NPDC059582. The sequence continues at coordinate 126,295 of NZ_JBHWCC010000024.1, read as the reverse complement.
CATGGCCGAGCTGCCACTGGAGACGAACGTCCAGTTCGCGACCGTACTGGCGACGACGATGCCGTACGTGGACCGGGGCTGAGCGCGCCGCGCGCCCGCCCCACGGATCGTCAAGTCGTCAACTTGCACAAACGGAATTTGACCGTCCGTACCATTGCGGCCGGTTACGGGCTTATGCTCGACTCGCCTACACAAGAGCTTCACATTTAGAGCGGTGGGGTTCCGCAGGCCAAACCGAGGGGGGATGCGGCAGCCGTTCCACGGCGTCGGGTGGGGGTGGACCTCGCGTGGGACCGCGGGGTACGCACCGATCCGTGGAACGGCTGCCGTGCAGCTCACCCGGTCGGCCGGCTTCCGGCACGGCCCGCCAGGCGCCTGCGCAGCGCGTACGCACCGCCCGCCAGCAGCGCCGCCGCCACCACGCCCCCTTCCGCCAGCCGCCACGCCGAGGTGCCGCCCGCCGCGGCACCGGGCGGTCCGGCCGCCGCCACCACCGCCTTCCGGGACGGCGCGGCGCTCGCCCCGCCCTCGCTCAGCGGCTCGACCAGCGTGCCCACCGCCCGGGCCGAACCCGCCGTCGAAAAACCCCAGTCGAGCAGCGCGGCCGTCTCCTCGTAGACGGCGTTGTAGCCGCTCGTGGGGTGCATCACGGTGACGATCAGGGTGCGGCCGCCCCGGGTGGCGGCGCCGGTGAAGGTGTTGCCCGCGTTGCTGGTGTAACCGTTCTTCACCCCTATCAGACCCGGGTACGGCTTCACCCCGTACGCGCCCGACAGCAGGCGGTCGGTGTTCTGGATCTGGAACTTCTTCCTGCCGCCCGCCGGGAAGTCGGCCGTCCTCGTCGCGCAGTAGGCACGGAAGTCGGCGTCCTTCAGCCCGTGCCGGCCGAAGAGCGTCAGGTCGTACGCCGACGACAGCTGTCCCTTGTGGTCGAAGCCGTCGGGGCTGACCACGTGGGTGTCCAGGGCCTGGAGGTCCACGGCCCGCGCCTGCATCTCGGCGACCGTCTTCGCCAGGCCGCCGTTCATCCGCGCGAGCACGTGCACCGCGTCGTTGCCCGAGCGCAGGAAGACGCCCTGCCACAACTGTTCGACCGTGTACGTGATCCCCGGCTTGACGCCGACGAGGCTGGAGCCCGCCGGAACGTCGGCCAGGTCCGCGTCGGTGACCCGGTACCGCTCGGTCCGCCCGAACTTCGCCAGGACGGTGTCGGCGAACAGCATCTTCAGCGTGGACGCGGGCGCCAGGCGCTGGTGCGCCCGGTAGGAGGCCAGCACCTCGCCGGACTCGTGGTCGGCGAGCAGCCAGGCGCGGGCGGAGAGCTTGCCCGGCAGCCCGGTGGCACCCTGCACCTGGACCCCGGCCCGGGTCAGCCTCTCTCCACCGATCACGCCGGTCGAACGCGTCGTGCCGGTCTCGTCGGTCGCACGGGTCGCGCCGGTCGCACGGGCCGTGGCGGTCGCGGCCGTCGAGCCGGTCGAGCCGTTTCCGTCCGGCGCGGCGGCGGCGGAGGTGGGCACGGCGGCGGCCAACGGGGCGGCCGCGGTGAGAGCGAGCAGGGAACGCCGGGTCAGCCGGGAGGATTCGCGCACTCCGGGACCGTACAAAGCCGCCCCACGACCGCGCACACCGGGTCCGCGGAAATCCGCGAAGGAAACCCGAACAAGGCCGACGGACGGGCCATTGAACAGGGGTTTCCTGGCAACGACCCCATCACGGCCCGGGAATCGGCTGTCTTACGGAACTCTGATCCCGGGCCGCGCATTCTCAGTCCGCGCACATCCATTCCTCAGGAGGACCCAAAGGTCTCTTCCTGGCTTGTGGCCGCGCCCACAGCGGGCGCCGAGAACCTTCGAGGAACGGGATGTTTGGCATCTATCTCAAGCGCGAACTGAGCCGGCGCAAGAAGGCGGCTCTGGTCATCGCACTGGGTCTGGCGCTCGGAATCGCCCTGGTCAGCACCGTCAACTCGGTGTCCGCAGGCATGACTCAGGCCCAGGACGAGGTCCTGGTCAAGAAGCCCAAGGTGCTGCTCGCCGACGAGCCCACCGGCACCCTCGACGAGGGCACCCGCGACGACATCATGGACCCGCTGGAAGGCCTGTGACACGAGTACGGCCCGACCTTCGTCATGGTCACCCACTACTCGTCCATCAACCGCCGCGCGCCGCGGCCGGCCACCATCAGGTCCGGCCGGATCACACTGACCGAGCAGGGCGGCGGCCGGCCGTACGCGACGCAGGCGCACGGCGGCCGGCCGTACGACGGTCGGAGATACGACGTCCGGGCGCACGACGGTCAGGCGTACTGACCCTCCGGTTCTCCGAAGGGCCCGCTCACCTTCCGAGTATCCGGTCGACGTCGGCCAGTTGCCCGGCGGTGAGCGGCCCCTTCGCGATCGCGCCCGCGTTCTCCTCGGCCTGCGCGACCGACCGGAAGCCGGGGATCGGCACGGTGCGCGGGCTGCGCGCCCAGATCCAGGCCAGGGCGCCCTGGGCGGGCGTACGGCCGCCGCTGGTCAGGACGTCCCGCAGCGCCTCCACCCGGGCGAGCCATTGGGGGTCGGCGCCGGAGCCGTCGCCGAAGCCCGGCAGCCAGGCCGGCGGCCGGCTGCGGATGTCCCCCGCTTCGAGGGCGGGACGGCCCGAGTGCCTGCCGGTGAGCAGCCCCATGGCGAGCGGACTGCGGTTGACGCTCGCCAGGTCCAAGTCCTCGCACAGCGCCAGCATCGCGGGCGCGTCCTGGAACACGTTGAGCGCGTGCTGTACGGCCGTGCAGTGCCGGCCCTCGGCGAAGACCGCGGCCCGCGCCGGGTCGTCGGTGCTCCAGGCGTAGGCCCGTACGAGGCCCTCCCGGACGAACTCCTCGCAGGCGTCGCGCAGTCGGGCCGCCTGCTCGGGGTCGGCGTCCGAGAGGTGCAGCTGGAAGAGGTCGACGTGGTCGGTGCCGAGCCGGGCGAGCGAGGCGGTCAGGGCGCGGCGAGCGTGCTCGGGGGAGGCGTCCTGGCCGTCGGCGGTCCGGGTGCGCTCGTCGAAGAGGTTGCCCCACTTGGTGGCGACGACGACATCGTCCCGCCGCTTGCCCAGCGCCCGGCCGAGCACGCGCTCGCTGTGCCCGGTGCCGTAGGCGTCGGCGGTGTCGAAGAAGGTGACGCCGAGGTCGAGGGCGCGCCGGATCGCCCGTACGGACTCGTCGTCGTCGACCTTCCCCCAGCCCAGGGGTTGTCCGTCGGGGGTCTGCCACTCGCCGCCGATGGCCCAGCAGCCGAAGCCGAGGGCGCTGACCCGGATGCCGCTGCGTCCCAGTGTCCTGTTGGTCTCCATGTCCGACCACGCTAGGAGTTGGAGCGCACTTCAGCGCAAGGGGTCGTGCGAGGGGGAAGGCCCCGAGGGTCGTGCGACGGCGCGGGCGGCGCGGGCGGCGCGGATCGAACGACGGCGGAGGTGCAAGAGGTCGTACGACTCCCGCCCGCGCCCGCGCCCGCCACCTGCGCCTGCTGCCTACGCCTGGCCGGTCTCGAACCGCGAGATCCTGCCGTCGTCCTCGACCGTGAAACTCCACCGGGTGCGCATCTCGCCCCAGGTGTCGTTGCTGTAGTGGGCGACGAGCGCCCGGCCGCCCGCCGACTCCCGGTCGACCTCCAGATGACCGTGGGAGGTGAAGATCTCCTGGTCGATCCAGTCCGCGAGGTCATGGTCGGCGCCGTCGTCCGCCATGGTCGCGTCGGGCGTGAGCAGCGCCATGAAGGCCTCGCGGTCGTGCGCGTTGACGGCGGTGACGAAGGCGCGGACGGCCGGGTCGCTGAGTCTGGCTGTCTGAATCGTCATGCGGGCCACGCTCGCACCGCTCCCGGGCCCCCGCCACCCGAACAGCGTCCAGAGCGGGCCCGCCAGGAGCGGGAGTGCCACGGTGTTCACGTGGAGACCCGCGTGCGGGCCTGTTCCTGCTGACGACTCAGGGGAGTACTCGTGACCTGCTTCGACCGACGAGATCTGGGCCTGCTGCTGCTCCGACTGGGTACCGGCGGGGTGCTGGCCGCACACGGCACACAGAAGCTGTTCGGCTGGTTCGGCGGGTACGGGCTCGAGGGGACCGGCCAGTACATGGAGTCCGTCGGGTACGTGCCGGGAAAGATGAGCGCGGCGGCGTCGGGCCTGGCGGAGACATGCGGCGGGACGCTGCTGGCCCTGGGGCTGGCGACCCCGGCGGCGGGCGCGGCGGCTGCCGGTGCCATGGCCGGGGCGAGCTCGGTGCACGTGCCGAACGGGTTCTTCGCCCAGGGCGGCGGATTCGAGTACCCGGCCACCCTGGGCCTGTGCGCCACCAGCCTCGCGGTCGCCGGGCCGGGCCGGTTCTCCCTGGACCACGCGCTCGGGTACGTCTGCAACCGGGGATGGATGGTCCCGGCGGCACTGGGCGCGTCGGCCGTGGTCACCGGCATGGTGGTGGGCCGCCGCACCAGGCGGCTGCGGGAACAGGCGGGCGGCGAACAGCAGGCGCTCTTCGAGGAGTAGGCCTTTCGCGCCCGGGTCTGGACGCCCAGGTCTCGACGTCCGGGTCTCGGCGTCCCGGTCTCGGCGTCCCGGTCTCGGCGTCCCGGTCTCGACGTCCGGGTCTCGGCGTCCCGGTCTCGGCACCGGCGGCGCATGGCAGGCTGCGTCCATGAGTGATCAGGACTCCCCCGCCGTCGCCGCAGCCGCCCCCGTGGACCTCTGGACCTCAGTCGACGAGTTGTGGGCCTGGCTGGAGGCCGATCAGCCGGTCGACGGCCGTGAAGGCCTCCTGCTGCGCATGCTGAAGCTGTCGGAGGAGGTCGGCGAGGTCGCCCAGGCGGTGATCGGCGCGACCGGCCAGAACCCGCGCAAGGGCGTCACGCACACCTGGGCCGACGTCGAGTCGGAACTGTGCGACGTCGTGATCACCGCCCTGGTGGCACTGCGCACGCTGACCCCCGACGCCCGCGAGGTCTTCGCCGGCCACCTGGCACGCGTCACGGAACGCTCGCTTCCGCGCTGACGGCCCCCGTGTCGGCGGCCTTCCCTGGCAGATCCCCCAAGGCGGCCGTGTCACGCCGAGCGGCCTTCGGCCCTGACCGGCCAAAGCACCGGAAGGCCGGAAGGGGACCGAAAGGAACCGCAAAAGGAACGGCAGACGAGTCGGGCTGTACGCCGGGTTCTGTCGCCCGGTCGCCTCGCGGCGGCCGGGGAGACGGCCATCCATCTAGGGCCGGCGTTGCCGCCGGCCTCGTGCGGTCTACCCGCGGACTCGGGCGGGCAGCCCTCGAACGTCCGCGCAGAAGCACCGGGGTGCTTCCTTTTGACCTTGCTCCGGGTGGGGTTTACCTAGCTGCCCAGGTCGCCCTGGGCACTGGTGGTCTCTTACACCACCGTTTCACCCTTACCGAGGGCCGAAGCCCTCGGCGGTCTGTTTTCTGTGGCACTGTCCCGCGGGTCACCCCGGGTGGCCGTTAGCCATCACCCTGCCCTGTGGAGCCCGGACGTTCCTCGGGAAGCCCCCTAGGGGGACTCCACGCGGCCGTCCGCCCGGCTCGTCTGCCGTGTGGACCATGCTACCGGGCGCGACCGCTTCCTCTCGCCCGCCGGCTTCCGCTCCCCGGCCGTCGCCAGCACCGAGCCCACCAGGATGAGGAGGAAGGCGGCGACGATCCCCGCCGTGAGGCGCTCGTCGAGGAAGAGGGCTCCCACGGCCACCGCGACCGCCGGATTGACGTACGTGATGACGGTCGAGCGGGTCGGGCCGATCTCCTTGATCAGCTCCAGGAAGGCGACGAAGGCGACGGCCGTGCAGACGACGCCCAGGCCCACGAGGGCGGCCAGGACCTCGGCGGACGGGGCCTCGGCGGGCCGGGTGGCGGCCGCGGCGGGGGCGTAGACCAGGGCGGCCAGGGTCAGGCAGGGGGCGATGAGCTGGAGGGTGGGGACGTCCTTCAGGCGGCGGGCGGCTATCAGGGGGGCCGTCGCGTAGCCCACGACCGTCAGCAGCACCTCGGCGAGGGAGAGGGCGTCGCCGCCCGTCAGGTGCGGGACGGTGAGGACGGCCACGCCGGCCAGGCCGAGGGCTAGGCCCGCGATCCGGCGTCTGCCCAGCACCTCCGTGTCGCCGAAGAAGCGGGCCGCGAGGACGCCGACGATCGGGACGCCCGCGATCAGCAGGCCGGCGGTGGAGCTCGACAGGTGCCGCTCGGCGTCCGTCAGCGTGAACCAGGGCCCCATGATCTCGATGCACGCGAAGGCCAGCATGGGCGCCCAGTGCGCCCGGACGGTGCGGATCAGGCCGCCCTGACGGATGGCGAAGGGCAGCAGGAGCAGTGCGCCGAGGGCGCAGCGCACGAACACCACCATGGACGGGGACAGGGTGTCCACCGCCACCTTGATCATCAGGTAGGGGATACCCCAGACCACTCCCATCAGGGAGAACAGGAACCAGCCGCGTGCAGTCATACGGCGAGTGTCGGCCCGGTCAGTGCCCGCTGTCTTGAACGCTGTTGCGGTACGCCGCCGGGGTCACCCCCAGCACCCGGCGGAACCACCGGGTGAGGTGCGCCTGGTCCGCGAAGCCCACGAGCGGGGCGACCTCGGCCGCGCGCAGCCCGGACTCCAGCAGGCCGCGGGCACGGGTCACCCGGTACTGGGCGAGCCAGGCGTAGGGCGGTACGCCCATCGTCGTACGGAAGGCGCGGAGCAACTGGTAGCGGGACAGGCCCAGGTCGGCGGCCAGGTCGGCGAGGGAGGGCGGCGCGAGGAGTTCGTCGGCGAGGCGGTCGCGGACGATGTCGGCGATGTGCCCGGCGCCGGGCACGGTGTCGGCGACCGCGCGGGCCGTGGAGTGGCGCTGTGCCAGGGCCGTGAGCAGCCAGGGCAGCCGGGACTCGGCCTCCAGCGGGTCGGGGCAGGCGCTGAGTTCGGTGTGGGTGCGGCGCAGGGCGGCGGCGAGTTCCGGGTCGTCGACGAGGGGGTCGCGGAAGTGCGGGAGGCCTGGGCCGAGGGTGCCCTCGGTGAGCAGGCCGGGGGCCGCGTACAGCGCGCGGTAGGCGTAGCCGTCGGTGGTGTTGCCCGGGCCGCCGGTGTGCATCTCGCCCGGTGCCAGGACGACGATGGAGCCCGGTCCGGTACGGATGTGGCCGCCGCGGTAGTCGATGATCTCGGAGCCGCCGACGCAGACGCCGACGGTGAACTCCTCGTGCGCGTGCGGGGCGTAGACGTGCTTGTCGAAACGGGCAGTGAGCAGGTCGAGGGGCGGGCCGCAGCGGCCCAGTCGCGCCCGGGTCCACAACGCCTGCTCAGCCATCCGACACCCCCGTGTAGGTCCTGTGGGACGTACAACGCCCGCGGGCCGCGTTTCCATGCCGCCTCGGCGGTGCCGGTCAGGCGGGTGCGAAGCGTACCTTCGCCGTGATCGGGTCGGCCTGGGTGAGCCGGACCCGCAGCCGTTCACCCAGCGGAAGGTGGCCGCCCTCGATCCGGCCGATCACCGCCGGGTCCCTCAACTGGACGGTTCCGACGGTCGGTCGGTGCTGCTCGACGTCCACCACGCAGCCGTCGAAGAGGTCGCCGACGCGGTCCCTGAGCAGTGCGGCCTCGACGATGTCGACTCCGGCGCGCTCCACCGTGGCCGCGCGCCGGCTGCCGTCGCGCATCTCGGCCGGCAGCGCGTCGAGGGCGGCGAGCACCCAGTCGGGCGGGTGCTGGCCCGCGACGGCCGCGAGACAGAGCTCGGCGGCGTAGCGGTCGGCGAGGCGGCGCAGTGGGGCCGTGCAGTGGGCGTAGGGCGCGGCGACCGCCGCGTGGGCGGTGATGTCCGGGAGGAGGCCGTCACGGAAGACCGTGTAACCGGCGCCGCGCAGCAGGGTCGTGCACTCCTGGAGGAAGGCCGCGTGGTGCGGCAGTCGCGGGTCGAGGGAGCGGATGAGCTCCGCGTACGAGACGTGGTGCGGCCAGTCGATGTGCAGGGCGTGCGCGGTACGGCGCAGCCGGCCGACGGCGCCGTCCGGGGCGGCGGGCAGGGTGCGCAGCACGCCCGTGCCGTACGCCAGCATCAGGTCGGCCGCCGCCATGCCGGTGAGCAGGGAGATCTGGGCGTTCCAGACGTCGGCGGGCCGCACCGCGCGGTACGTCAGCTCGTACGCGTCGTCGTGCTCGACGACCTCCTGCTCGGGCACGTGCAGCGAGATCCCGTCGCGCTCGGCCTCCAGCCGCTCGCGCAGCTGTCCGACGGTCTTCAGCAGGGCGAGCGGTTCCTCGGCGGTGCCGTCGTCGATCCGCTTCTGTACGCCCGCGTAGTCGAACTTCGCCCTGCTGCGCACGAGGGCCCGGCGGACGTCGGCGGCGAGCGTACGGCCGTCCGCGTCGAGGTCGATCGTCCACAGGGCGGCCGGGCGCACCTGGTCCGGGAGCAGGCTCGCGGCGCCCTCGCCGAGTGTCGGCGGGTGCAGCGGGACCCGCTCGTCCGGGAAGTACAGGGTGGTAACCCGCCGGTGGGCCTCGGCGTCCAGCGCTCCGCCTGGTGCGACGAAGGCGGCGACGTCGGCGATGGCGTACCGGACGCGGTAGCCGGTGCCCCGCCGGGACAGGTGCAGCGCCTGGTCCAGGTCGGCGGAGGCGGGCGGGTCGACGGTGAAGAAGGGGATGTCGGTGGCGTCGTAGGCCGGCAGTACGGGGGCCGCCGCCGCACGGTCCGCCTCGGCCAGGACCGCGGGCGGAAACCTCTCGGACACGTCGAGCCCGGCGCGCAGCGCGGTGAGGGCGAGCCGCAGCGAGCACTCCGGGGCGCCGGTCACGCTGATGTGGCGGCAGGGCATGCGTCGAGCGTAGGGCGGGGCCGGGCAAGTGGCACGCCGTACGCTGGCTCGGAGCTCTAGAGAAGGAGACCCCCCTGTGCTTGTCCTGCTGCCGCCCTCCGAGGGCAAGGCCTCGTCCGGCCGCGGCGCCCCGCTGAAGCCGGAGTCGCTGTCGCTGCCGGAGCTCACCGCCGCTCGTGAGGCCGTTCTCGGCGAGCTGGTCGAGCTGTGCGCGGGCGACGAGGACAAGGCGCGCGAGGTGCTCGGGCTGAGCGAGGGCCTGCGGGGCGAGGTCGCGAAGAACGTGGAGCTGCGGACGGCGGGCGCGCGGCCGGCCGGGGAGATCTACACGGGTGTCCTCTACGACGCTCTCGGCCTGGACTCCCTCGACGCGGCCGCGAAGCGGCGTGCCGCGCGTTCCCTGCTGGTCTTCTCGGGGCTGTGGGGTGTGGTCCGGGTGACGGACCGGATCCCCTCGTACCGCTGCTCCATGAGCGTGAGACTGCCCGGGCTCGGGGCGCTGGGCGCGCACTGGCGTACGCCGATGGCGGCGGCGCTGCCCGAGGCGGCCGGGGACGGGCTGGTGCTGGACCTGCGGTCGTCGGCGTACTCGGCGGCGTGGAAGCCGACCGGTGAGGTGGCCGGGCGCACGGCGACCGTGCGGGTGCTGCACTCCCAGGTCGTGGACGGGGTGGAGAAGCGCTCGGTGGTCAGCCACTTCAACAAGGCGACCAAGGGGCGGATCGTGCGCGGTCTGCTGGCGGCGGGGATCGCGCCGAAAAACCCGGCCGGGCTGGTGGAGGCGCTGCGGGACCTCGGGTACGTGGTGGAGGCGCAGGCGCCCGCGCGGGCGGGGCGGCCGTGGGCGCTGGACGTGGTGGTGACGGAGATCCATTGAGGACCTCCGCTCAGCGTTGCATCCTGCGCAACGCTCTTTGCGCAGGCTGCATCACACGGGCAGGATGAGGCCATGAGCTCACCCCTGCCCTCCTCTTCGGCTGCCCCGGTGTCCGTACTGGACCTCGCGCCCGTCGTACCGGTCGTCGTGCTCGACGACGCCGGCGACGCCGTACCGCTGGCGCGGGCCCTGGTCGCGGGCGGGCTGCCCGCGATCGAGGTGACGCTGCGGACGCCCGCCGCCCTCGACGCGATCCGGGCGATCGCCGGCGCGGTGCCGGACGCGGTGGTCGGCGCGGGCACGGTGATCACACCGGAGCAGGTGACGGCGAGCACGGCGGCCGGGGCGCGATTCCTGGTGAGCCCGGGGTGGACGGACGTACTGCTGACGGCGATGCGGGCGTCCGGGGTGTCGTTCCTGCCGGGGGTGTCGACCACGTCCGAGGTGGTGGCGCTGCTGGAGCGCGGGGTGCGGGAGATGAAGTTCTTCCCGGCGCAGGCGGCGGGCGGCACGGCCTATCTGAAGTCGCTGGCCGGGCCGTTGCCGCAGGCGCGGTTCTGTCCGACGGGCGGGATCGGGCCGGCGTCCGCGCCGGAGTACCTGGCACTGCCCAACGTCGCCTGTGTGGGCGGAAGTTGGATGATCCCGGCGGACGCGCTCGCGGCGCGGGACTGGGACCGGGTCGAGCGGCTGGCCCGCGAGGCGGCGGCCCTCAGCGCAGGTGGGACGTGTCGTTGAACAGGCGCACGCTGGCGTTGCCGTCGGCGTAGTACGCCACCGCCGAGAGGGAGGCGGCGGAGAGTTCCATACGGAACAGGGCCTCCGGTGGAGCGCCGAGGGCGAGCCGCAGGAACGTCTTGATCGGCGTCACATGGGAGACCAGCAGCACCGTGCGGCCCGCGTACGCCGCGACCAGGCGGTCGCGGGTGGCGGCGATCCGGGTGCCGGTCGCCGCGAAGCTCTCGCCGCCGCCGGTCGGTTCGGCCTCCGGGTCGGCGAGCCAGGCGTTCAGGTCGTCCGGGTAGCGCTCGCGGACCTCGCCGAAGGTGAGCCCTTCCCAGACGCCGAAGTCGGTCTCGCGCAGCCCGTCGTCGACCGTCACCTCCAGGCCCAGCCGGGCGGCGACGGCCCCGGCGGTCTCACGGGTACGGGCGAGGGGGGAAGCGACGATCGCCTCGATCGTGCCGCGCCGGGCCAGCGCCGCGGCGACCCGCTCGGCCTGCTCCCGGCCGACGGCGGAGAGGGACGGGTCGCTGCCACCGCTTCCGGAGAACCGCTTCTGCGGGGTCAGCGGCGTCTCCCCGTGCCGCAACAGCACGAAGGTCGCCGGCGCTCCCATGTCAGCGGGCGCCCACCCGGGCGCGGCCACACCACGAGCGGCCCGGACGTCGGATTCGGCCTTCGCGCCACGACCACGGCGATCGCCCTGCGCGGCGAGGGGGTCCGCGTCGGAGTCGGCGTCGGCTTCGGTGGAAGGGGCGGGTGCGGGTGCGTTCGCCACAGGGGCGTTCGCGGCAGGGGGGTCGGAGTCGGTGGCGCCGTCGGCGGTCCCGCCCGGGCGCGCGCTCGCGGCCCGATCGCCCGCGTCGGCGCTCGCACCGGCACCGGCACTCGTAGCGGCATCAGCATCGGCCCGCGAGCCACGCCCGCCCGTCTCGGCGCTCGCGCCAGGGTCGTCCGTGCGCGTCCCGGCCTCGGCGGCGCGCGGTCCGGGACCGGCCTCGACGGCGGGCGCACCGGCGGCCTCGGCCGCCCGCTCGCGGGTACCGGGTGTGGCCGCACGCCCCCCGTCATCCGTCTCCGCGCCGGCCGAGTCCTCGGCCTGCGGGGCGGCCTCGGTGGACCCGCGGCCCGTCAGCGCCGCCCGGACCCGTGCCGCGCCCGCCGTGGCGTCTCCGGGTGGCCCCTCGGGCTCGGGGGTGGTGGCGCGCGACACGCGGGTGTCCAGTTCCGCCGTGGAGGTCGACGCCGCCCACTGCTCGCCACGCTTGCCGGCGTCCATCGCCTCGTTCGCCAGCCGGTCCGCGTGCTTGTTGCGCTCGCGGGGGATCCACTCGTAGGTGACCTGCCCCGGCGGGAACACCCGCGCCGCCTCCGCCGCGAGCGGTTTCATGCCGGGGTGCTTGATCTTCCAGCGGCCCGACATCTGCTCGACGACGAGCTTGGAGTCCATGCGGACGTGGACCTCGGCGGTCGGGTCGAGGTCGCGGGCGGCGCGCAGGCCAGCCACCAGACCCCGGTACTCGGCGACGTTGTTCGTGGCGACGCCGATGTACTCGGCCCGCTCGGCGAGCGTCTCCCCCGTCGCCGCGTCGATGACCACGGACCCGTAGCCCGCGGGCCCCGGGTTGCCCCGGGAACCGCCGTCGGCCTCGACGATGAACTCCCGCACGCCGAAGGCTCCTTACAGGCCGGAGTCGGACGTACGCACCAGGATGCGGCCGCAGTTCTCACAGCGGACGACCTTGTCGGGCGCCGCCGCGCGGACCTCGTTGAAGTCGGTGATCGCGAGCTCCTGGCGGCAGCCCTGGCAGGTGCGCTGGTACAGCTTGGCCGCGCCGACACCGCCCTGCTGCTGACGCAGCTTGTCGTAGAGCTTGAGCAGGTCGGCCGGCACGACACCGGCGATGACCTCACGCTCCTTGGTCACCGTGGCGACCTCGCCGTCGATCTCCTCGAAGGCCGCCTCCCGGCGGGCCGTGGCGTCGTCGATCTTCGACTGGACGGAGCCGGTCCGCTCGGTCAGCTCGCCCACCCGCTCCTGGGCGCTCTCACGGCGCTCCATGACCTCCAGGACGACGTCCTCGAGGTCGCCCTGCCGCTTAGCGAGGGAGACGATCTCCTTCTGGAGGTTCTCCAGGTCCTTGGGGGAGGTGACGGCGCCCGAGTCCAGGCGCTGCTGGTCCCGGACGGCGCGCTGGCGGACCTGGTCCACGTCCTGCTCGGCCTTGGTCTGCTCGCGGGCGCAGTCGCTCTCCTCGGTCTGCGCGGCCACCAGCAGGTCGCGCAGCTGCGTGAGGTCCTTGGTCAGCGAGTCGATCTCGGCGTGCTCGGGCAGCGACCTCCGCCGGTGCGCGAGCTGCTGGAGGCGTACGTCGAGGGCCTGGACGTCGAGAAGTCGGATCTGGTCGGCGGGCGCGGCGTTCAGTTGGGGGCTCCAGGGGTTTTCGTCGTGGTGGACGCCGCGTGGGCCGTCCAGGGGTCGGTGACCGTGGTCGAGACGTGGACGCGCAGGTCCCATCCGTACCGGTCGGAGATCTCGTCGAGCTGGGCGGCTGCCAGCTCGCACCAGGGCCACTCGGTGGCCCAGTGCGCCGCGTCGAGCAGCGCGAGAGGACTGTGGGTGCCGGCCGCCATGAACTCGCCCGCCGGGTGGTGGCGCAGGTCCGCGGTGAGGAAGGCGTCGACGCCGGCCGCGCGCACCTGGTCGAAGAGGCTGTCGCCGGAACCGCCGCTGACGGCGACCGTGCGCAGCACCGCCTCGGCGTCACCGGCGACCCGGATGCCCTGCGCGGTCGCGGGCAGCCGCTCGGCGGCGCGGGCGGCGAAGTCGCGGAGCGTCACCGGGTGGTCCAGTTCGCAGACACGGCCCAGGCCGCGGCGGCCCTCGGGGTCGGTGGGGTCCGGTACGAGCGGACGGACCACCCGCAGGTCGAGCGCTCCGGCGAGGGCGTCGCTGACTCCCGGGTCGGCCGTGTCGGCGTTGGTGTGGGCGACGTGCAGCGCGATGTCGTTCTTGATCAGGGTGTGCACCACGCGGCCCTTGAAGGTGGAGGCCGCGACCGTCGTCGTACCGCGCAGGTAGAGCGGATGGTGGGTGACCAGCAGATCGGCGCCCAGCTTCACCGCCTCGTCGACGATCTCGCGAACCGGGTCGACGGCGAACAGGACCCGGGAGACCTCCTGGTCGGGGTCGCCCACCACGGTGCCGACCGCGTCCCAGGACTCGGCCCGCTCGGCGGGCCACAGGTTCTCCAGCGCGGCGATGACTTCAGACAGACGGGGCACGGGGGCAAGGCTACCTGGCTGTTCTGTCCGGCAGTACCGGCTCCGCCCGCACCGGCCGGGACCGTCACCACTCAGCACACCGGCCTCGCCCCGCTCAGGCGAATCGCTTCTGCACCATCCTTATGTGTGAAGCGACCGCTCGGCGGTCCCACGTCCGTGCGTACGAAAACTAGCTTCGTCGCCGGAGGTGAGCGAACGATGACGGCCTGTGCGATCGAACCTTCGGCGACCGGCGAGGACGACGGTGCGCCGCGGGCGGGCTGCGCCATCACGGCGGACGGCTCCTACGCCGCCCGCCTCGCGCGCGACGGCGACGGTGACTCCTGGTTCCCGGAGCGCTGGACGCTCGACGGCCACGAGCCGTACGCCGTGCCGCTGCCCGGCCACCAGCCGGAGGAGCCCGGCACCGAGGTGCAGCCGATGGGGGACGGACGGGTCCTCATCCACCGGCTGGTCGACGGGCGGCATGTCTTCTCGCTCCTCTACCCCACCGGCCCGGGCACCGGCGAGCTGCCCCTGGGCGCCGTCGAGTGCCCGGACGAGGGCAGCCGGCTGTGGCTGCTGCCCCCGGCCCCGGGCGGCGAGCGGGCCTACGCCCTCGCCGTGGGCCGGCGCTCCACGGCGGTGTGGCTGGTGGCGGGCGGTGCCTTCGGGCCCGAGCACCTCGCCGAGCTCCCCGGGCGCTGCTCGGGCGGGGTGTGGCTGGACCGTGCCGGGCGGATGCTGGCCCTGGACCGGGAGCTGGGGGGCCGGACCAAGGCGGTCGTGGTGGATCTGGAGCGCGGGGGCGAGGTGTCGCCGCTGCTGCAGATCGCGGCGGACAGCGACGACCGGGTCCTGCTCGCCGACCCCGACAGCGGGCTGCTGCTGATCCGCTCGGACGCGCCCTCGCCGGGCGAGTACCGGCTCGGCTGGGGCGTCCTGGGCAGCACGCTGCCGGTGCGCTTCCCGGAGTGCCTGCGGGTTCCGGAGTGCGGGGTGACACCGTTCGCGATCCAGCCGGGGCAGGTGCTGATGCCGGAGGGCTGCGCGGTGGCGCTGCGCGTCGACGGGCCGGCCGGCACCTGGGTCGGCGTGTGGCGGCCGGCCGAGCGGCAGGTGCACCATCTTCCGGCGCCCGAGGGGTGGCTGGCAGGGTCCGGGCTGTGGACGCCGGACGGGGTGCTGCGGCTGCCGTACGCCACGGAGGCGGCGCCGTGCGCAGTGGCGGAGGTGGCGGCGCCCGCGGCACCGGCGAGGGTGTGGGCGGAGCCGGAGCAACCCGCGGAACCGGAAGCTCCGCAGCCGGTCACTCCCCGTCCCGTGCCCTTGCAGCAGGCGCCGCTGGGACGTCTTGTAACGAAGTAGTGCCGGTTGGCGTGGCCGCCTGGATTCGGCCCGAGGCGGGTTGGTTAGACTCGCCCGGCTGTAAGAAGGATCATGTTGACGGGGTGAAGTTTCCGATGAACGACGCAAGGACGACGCAGCCGCAGCCCTCCGGCACCTGGGAGGACTCCGGCCACGGCAAGCATCGCGGTCAGAACTCGGCGCAGGACGGCGAGACGGCCCCTCACGGCCGTCACCGCAGGCCGGCCGAGGAAGCCGAAGCGTCGGTCTGACCGACCGTACGCCGGGAGGGGCCCGCACGTCAGCTGATGTGCGGGCCCTTTCCGCTTCCTTGACGCCCCTCGGCCACAGGCCCGCCGCCTCGACGCCCGCCCCTCGGCCACAGGCCCGCTTTCCTGACGGCCTCGTCCTCGGAGCCGGATTCCCGGGTTTCCTCAGCGGCGCCTCAGTCCCAGCACCTCCGCCGCCGCGAACGTCTCCCCCTGCGGACGGTCCGCGTAGTGCGGGGTGAGCAGGGCGTCCAGCTCGTCGTAGCTGAACGTGTCCTGCTTGCTGTCGAACTGCGCCTGCACACGCGGCCGTTCGACGATCGCCACCATGCCTCCGTGGACCACGAGCAACTGCCCGTTGATCCGTGCGGCGGCGGGTGAGGCGAGATAGCCGACAAGCGGGGCGACGTGCTCGGGGGCGAGCGGATCGAGGCCCTCGGCCGGGGGCTCGAACCCGGCTCCCGCGAAGACGTCCTCGGTCATCCGGGTGCGGGCGCGCGGGCAGATGGCGTTCGCCGTGACGCCGTACTTCGCCAGGGCGAGGGCCGTGGAGGTGGTCAGACCGACGATTCCGCCCTTCGCCGCCGCGTAGTTGGGCTGTCCGGCCGAGCCGGCCAGGAACGCCTCCGACGAGGTGTTCACGATCCGCCCGTACACCGGCCCGCCCGCCGCCTTCGACCGCTCCCGCCAGTGCGCGGCCGCGAAGCGGGTGGTGTTGAAGTGGCCTTTGAGGTGGACCCGCATCACGGAGTCCCACTCCCCCTCGGACATCGAGAAGACCATGCGGTCCCGCAGGATGCCCGCGTTGTTGACCAGGATGTCCAGCGCGCCGAACTCCGCGACCGCCAGCTCCACCAGGTCACGGGCCTGTCCGAAGTCGGCGACGTCCCCGGTGTGGGCGAGGGCGCGGCCGCCGGCCGCCCGGATCTGGGCGGCGACCTCCTCGGCGGGCCCGGCGGACGCCGTGCCCGAGCCGTCGCGGCCCGGCTGTCCGTAGTCGTTGACGACCACGGCCGCGCCGAGCCGGGCGAGTTCGAGCGCCTCGACCCGGCCGAGCCCGCGGCCCGCGCCGGTGACGACCGCGGACCGACCTTCGAGTGGCAGTGCCATCAAGTCCCCTTCCCCAGGTACCCCGCCACGCCGGTGGGTTCAGATCTCGATGCACGTACGCAGGGCCGTGCCCGTGCGCATCTGGTCCAGGGCCTCGTTGATGTCGGCCAGCGGCACCCGGTGGGTGATCAGGCCCGCCAGGTCGATCCGGCCGGCCCGCCACAGGGCGATGGTCCGTTCGTAGGAGCGCAGGACGTCACCGCCGCCGTACATCGAGGGCAGGATGCGCTTCTCGTCGAAGAACAGCTCGAACATGTTGAGCTGGAGGTGGTCGTCCATGGCTCCGGCGCCGACGACGACGAGCGTGCCGCCGCGCCGGGTGTTGTCGTACGCCGTGCGGGCGGTGGCGGACCTGCCGACGACCTCGAAGACGTAGTCGAAGCCCTCTCCGACGGTGACCTGCTGCTTGGCGTCGGGCAGTTCGTCCGGCGAGACGGCCTTCGTGGCGCCGAACCGCAGGGCGGCCTCCCGCCGGGCGGCGACCGGGTCGACGGCGACGATCTCGGCGGCGCCCTTGAGCCGCGCCCCCTGGATCGCGGAGATGCCCACTCCCCCGCACCCGATCACGGCGACCGACGAACCGGCCGTCACGTCCGCGGTGTTGAGGGCGGCGCCGAGCCCGGTGGTGACCCCGCAGCCGATGAGGGCGGCGATGTCGAAGGGCACGTCGTCGGGGATCGGGACCGCGCATCCGGCGTCGACGACGACCTCCTCGGTGAAGGTGCCGGTGCCGGCGAAGCCGAAGACGTCGCCGCCGGCCCGCCGGAAGTTGGGGATGCCCGCGTTCATGAACCCGGCCAGGCACAGTTCGGTCTGCCCGCGCTTGCAGGCCGGACACGCGCCGCAGGCCGGCAGCCAGCAGACCACGACCCGGTCCCCGGCCTTCACATGGCGCACGCCCTCGCCCACTTCGAGGATCTCGCCCGCGCCCTCGTGCCCCGGCACGAACGGCGCGGGCTGCGGCAGCACCCCGCTCATCGCGGACAGGTCCGAGTGGCACAGGCCCGTGGCCCGCACCCGGATCCTCACCCTGCCGGGGCCGAAGCCCACCGCCTCGACGTCGTCGAGGACCTCCAGCTTGTCCTGGCCGATCTCGTGCAGTACGGCTGCGCGCATGGTGCGGCTCCCCTCGGCGGGCGGGTTCAGGAATGACAGTGGGCGGGCTGAGAAGTGCTGGCGGACGGAGCGGGCTCAGGTGGTGGGGGAATCAGGTTCAGGTGTGCCGTACGACGGTGTCGGCGAGGACGGGTGCCTCGTTCCGCTCGACGGCGCTCACGGCGACGCGGATCTCCCCGTCCCCGTGCCGCCACATCCGGATGCGCAGGGTCTCGCCCGGGTACACGACCCCGGCGAAGCGGGTGACATAGCCGCGTACCCGGGTCACGTCGCCGTCGAGCCGGGTGTCGACGACCGCCTTCAGCGTCATGCCGTAGGTGCACAGGCCGTGCAGGATGGGCCGTTCGAAGCCGGCCACCTTGGCGAACTCGGGGTCGGCGTGCAGCGGGTTCCAGTCGCCGGAGAGGCGGTAGAGGAGGGCCTGGTCCTCGCGGACGGTTCGTTCGACGACCCGGTCCGGCGGGCCGACCGGGGGTTCGAGGCGCGTGGACGGGCCGCGGTCGCCGCCCCAGCCGCCCTCGCCGCGTACGAAGATCTGCGCGTCGTTGGTCCACAGCGGGCCGTCGGCGTCGGCGGCCTCGGTACGCATGACCAGGACGGCTGCCTTGCCCTTGTCGTACACGGCGGCGATCCGGCCGGTGGTGGTCGCGGTGCCCTGTGCGGGCAGCGGGCGGTGGACGGTCAGCGACTGGCCGCCGTGCAGCACGCGGGCCAGGTCGACCTCGATGCCGGGCAGGGACAGTCCGCTGATCACGCCGGGCTTGCCGCCACCGGCGACGGTGGCGAAGCTGGGCAGGACGTGCAGCCGGGACTCCAGGGTGTAGCGCAGCTCGTCCGGGTCGGTGGCGGGGGTTCCGGCGCCGATACCGAGGTGGTAGAGCTGGATGTCCTTGCTGTCCCAGGTGATCTCGCCGGAGCGGGGGGCGGCGGCGACTGCCTTGGCTGCGTCGATGGGCATGGGACTCCTGAGGGTGACGGCGGCTGACGCTGGTGGCGGTTGAGGCTGGGTGGTTGACGCTTGGGGACGGCTGACACTGGGTCGCGATTGACGCTGGGACGGCTGACGCTGGAAAACGGCTGACGCTGGGGACGGCTGACGCTGGAGAACGGCTGACGCTGGAGGACGGCTGACGCTGGAGGACGGCTGACGCTGGTGACGGGCCGGGCCCCGGCGGGAACAGCCCTGGTGGGACGGCCCCGGTGGGACCCCCGGGACCTTGTACGGCCCCGTGCGGACCCCGGTGCGGACTCCGTGGGACCCCGGCAAGACCCCGGCACGGCCGTCCGCACCGTCGGCCGCACCGAGGTCGTCACGGGGCCGCGGAACCCGCCGGTTCTAGAACGCGTTCCAGTACGGCGTCCCCCTGTATAGCCCAGGCCCCAGCACTTGTGAAGACTCCTGACACTGCGTCAGTTCCCGTCCCGGAAGCGGCCGTCGCAGGCCGTGACATTTGTCCTGCCCGAGTCCGTACAACCGCATCTGCCCGGCGGAGGCCCCGGTCCGTAGCGTCGACGGCATGACACAGACACAGTCGGCCGTGTCCTGCACGGGGGCGGTCAAGTCCTTCGGCGCCGTACGCGCCGTCGACGGCCTCGATCTGGAGATCGCGCGCGGCGAGACGGTCGCGCTGCTGGGCCGCAACGGCGCCGGGAAGTCCACGACGATCGCGCTGCTGCTCGGCCTGTACGAGCCCGACGCGGGCACGGTGGAACTGTTCGGCGGCCCTCCGGAGTCGGCCGTGCGCGCGGGGCGGGTGGGCGCGATGCTCCAGGAGGCACGGGCCGTCCCCCGGGTCACGGTCCGCGAGTTGGTCTCCTTCGTGGCCGGCCGCTACCCGGCGCCGCTGCCCGTCGCGCGCGCCCTGGAGCTGGCCGGGGTGGCGGAGCTGGCCGGGCGGCGGGTGGACCGGCTCTCCGGCGGCCAGGTCCAGCGGGTGCGGTTCGCGGTGGCGCTCGCCGGGAACCCCGCGCTGATCGTCCTCGACGAGCCGACCGCGGCGCTGGACGTGGAGGCGCGGCACGCCTTCTGGGACTCGATGCGCGGGCAGGCCCGCCGCGGCCACACCGTCATGTTCTCCACCCACTACCTGGAGGAGGCCGACGCGTACGCCGACCGGATCCTCGTCGTCGACCGCGGACGGATCGTCGCGGACGGCACGGGCGAGCAGCTCAGACGGGAGGCCGGCGGCAACCTGGTCTCCTTCGACCTGGCCGGCCGCGCCGCCGACGGGCTGTCCCTGCTGCCCGGGGTGCGTTCGGTGGAGGTGCGCGGGCAACGGGCGCTGCTGCGCTGCGAAGACTCCGACGCGACGGTGGTCGCGCTGGCGGAACTGGGTGCGGTACGCGGTCTGGAGGTCGTCCCGGCGTCGCTGGACGACGCGTTCCTGGCCCTGACGTCACGAGCGACGGAGAAGGTGCGATGAGGGACTACTTGCGGCTGGAGGTGCGGCGCACCCTGCGCGACCCCGGCTTCGTGATCGGCGGGGTCGCGATGCCGGTGATGATGTACCTGCTCTTCACCAACCTCGGTGCCCAGGACGGCGGCTGGCGGACGGCCTCGATGGTCGGCCTGGCCGCGTACGGCGCGGTCGGCTCCGCCCTCAACACCGGCGGCGGGGTCGCCGAGGACCGGGCGATCGGCTGGCTGCGGCAGCTGAGGGTGACCCCGATGACCCCGCGCGAGGTCGTCACCGGGCGGACGCTGACCGGCTCGGTCACCGTGCTCCCGGCGATCGTCGCGGTGCTCGCGGCGGGCGGCCTGGTCAACGGGGTACGGCTGGCGGCCTGGCAGTGGGTGGCGCTCGCGGTGCTGCTGTGGCTGGGTTCGATCCCCTTCACCCTGCTCGGTCTCGGCAACGGCTACCGGCTGACCGGACAGACGACAGGCGTGGCGAACATGGTGTGCAACCTGGGCTTCGCGGTGGTCGGCGGCCTGTGGTTCCCCGTCGCCCTGTTCCCCGGCTGGCTGCGCGCCCTGTCCGCCTGGACCCCGACCAACCGCTTCGCCCAGCTCGGCACGTCCGTCGCCGACGGCCACGCTCCCCCGCCCGGTGCGCTGTTCGTACTGGCGGCCTGGCTCGTGGTGTTCGGTTCGTACGCTGTGCTGTCGTACCGACGGTCCGGGCGGACCGTCTGAACGGGGGAACAGAGTGATGTCCTTGCTTCACCGGGCCGGGAACCGGCTCGACGCGCTGCGGACGGCGGCCGGGCAGGCGCGGGAGCGGCAGCGGCACCACCGGCGGACCAGTAGACGGCTGACGGCCGAGTACCGCGCCGCGCGGAAGGCCGGGAAGGCACCGGAGCACCCGGGGCCGCCGCCGACCGGCTTCAGCCTGCTGCCGTGGCTGCTGATGGGGATGGGCGCGTTCTCCAACCTCTTCCAGGGCCGGACACCCAACCCGTGGATCGGCGGAATAGGCCTGTTCACCTTCAACTCCCTGTACATCTACGTGGTGTTCCGCGCCTTCCACAAGGAGGTGCGGGAGGCGGTGTCGACCCGGGCGGCGCTCGGCCTGATGGCCGTGGTGACCTGCGGACTCGCCATCGGCTACGGCGGCAACTGGCTGCTGTTCTTCCCGCTGCTGGGCCTTGCGACGGGTGCGGCGCTGCGTCTGACGCACCTGCGGTCCGTCGGTACGGCGGTGGCGGTGCTCGCGGGCGTGGTCTCCTGCGCCCGCGACGGCTGGAGCGGGCTCAACATCGCCTACGCCACCTGGATCTCGACGATGGTGACCGCCGCGATCCTGTCTCTCTCCGAGGCTGTTCGGGAACTGCGTGCCGCCCGCGAGGAACTGGCCCGGCGCGCGGTGGAGAAGGAGCGGCTGCGTTTCTCCCGCGACCTGCACGACCTGCTCGGACACACGCTGTCGGTGATCGTGGTGAAGTCGGAGGCGGCGCGGCGGCTGGCGCCCCGGGACATGGCGGCCTCGCTGGCCCAGATCGCGGACATCGAGTCCGTCGGCCGTCAGGCGCTGACGGAGATCCGCGAGGCGGTCACCGGCTACCGCGACGGCAGCCTGGCCACCGAACTGGACCGGGCCCGGTCCGCCCTGACCGCGGCGGGCATCGAGCCGTCGGTACGGCAGTCGGGGCCGCCCCTGGTGTCCCAGGCCGAGGCGCTGCTCGGGTGGGTGGTGCGGGAGGCGGTCACGAACGTCGTCCGGCACAGCGGCGCCACCCACTGCGAGATAGCCGTCTCCGGCGGCGAGGACCGGGTCCGGTTGACGGTCACCGACGACGGAACGGGACCGACACCGGGTTCGGCCTCCGATCCGGCGACCGGCCCGGCGCCCGGGATCGGGGGCACCGGCCTCAAGGGCCTGACGGAACGCCTCGCGACGGCGGGCGGCTCCCTGGCGGCCGGCCCCGGACCACGGTGCGGGTTCGTGGTCCGGGCGGAACTCCCGGTGGACGCGGCGGAACCGGACGAACTCACGGCGGGACGCACGGGCGCGTGAGCGGACGCGCGCCCGGGCGGGCCCTACGGCCTACCCTTGCCCCGTGAACGAGATGCCCCGGGACCATCGGCCCGCGAAGTCCATCAGGGTTCTGCTCGCGGAGGACCAGGGAATGATGCGCGGGGCGCTGGCCCTGCTGCTGGGGATGGAGGCGGACATCGAGGTCGTGGCACAGGTGTCCGCCGGGGACCAGATCGTGGACGCGGTGCTCCTGCACCGGCCGGACGTCGCGCTCCTCGACATCGAACTGCCGGGCCGCAGCGGCCTGGACGCCGCCGCCGAGCTGCGCGACGAGGCGCCAGACTGCCGGGTGCTGATCCTGACCACCTTCGGGCGGCCCGGGTATCTGCGGCGGGCCATGGAGGCGGGAGCCGCGGGCTTCCTCGTCAAGGACGGGCCGGTGGAGGAACTGGCCGTCGCCGTCCGGCGGGTGCTGACCGGGGAGACGGTGATCGACCCGGCGCTCGCCGCGGCCGCGTTGAGCGCGGGGCCCAACCCGCTGACCGCCCGCGAGTGCGACGCGCTCAACGCCTCCGCGGACGGCGCGACCGTCGCCGACATCGCCGTCCGGCTGCACCTCTCCGAGTCCACCGTGCGCAACTACCTCTCCGCCGCCATCGGCAAGACCGGCACCCGCAACCGGATGGAGGCGATGCGGGAGGCTCGCCGCCAGGGATGGCTGTGACCCGCCCGTACACCACCTACGACTGCGCCAAGTCGTCTTGAGGATCCCCTACTTCGTCACCTCCGCCGACTTGAAGGACGTGCCCTTCGGGGCCAGGCACACGAACCAGTCGTCCAGGGAGCCCTCGGCCGGCCGGATCGCGAACTCGTCGGCCGCGACCGCGTCGTCGGGCGTCTCACCGCCGCCGGTCGAGTCCCTGCCGAGCACGGTCGTCGTCCCGTCCTTCCAGGTGCAGGTGACCTGCCGGGCGGTCCTGGCGACATGACCGACGACCAGGCGCTGCGGTCCGTCGGAAGCGGGGTCCAGCGCGAGGGCACCACTCTCCAGGTCGGTGCCCGTCTGCGCGTCCTGCGCGTCGACCGTCCTGTGCATGATCCAGGAGGCATCGCGGCCGGTTTTGTCCCCGAAGCCCCGGTACGCGAAGTAGGAGGTCCTGCCGACCAGGTCGGAGGCCACACTCACGTCCACCGGCATCTCCGCGTACTCGGCCATCGCCGACACCTCCGCCTGCGCTTCCGACTCGTCGCGCGGTGCCGTCCACACGTCGACGAAGACCTTCCACGGCTTGCCCTGCTCGGTGCCGTGCGCCAGCAGCGTCCGGTGCGGCGCGAACACGCCCGCCGTCCCGGTCTCCGACGGCGCCGTCACGGCCGGATCCGCCCCGTCCCCGCTCCCGCCGGGCATCCCGGCCGGCGCCAGTGTCCCGGTCGTGCCGACGATCACCAGAGCGGTGGCCGTCGCGACCGCCCAGCGGCGGGCCCGTCGGCGTCGGCCGCCGCGCACGACCGCGTCCGTGGGGGCTATACCGATCTCGACCCCGTCCGCGGCTTCGGCCAGCAGGAGGGCGATGTCGTCGTGTGCCATGTCGTGGTTCGTCTCCCGGTCCGCGCTCATCACTTCCGCCCTCCGCAGGTCAGCGTCTCGGCGAGCCCCGGTACGGCACGGAGTTTCGCGATCCCCTTGGCCGCGTTGCTCTTCACCGCGCCGACCGAACAGCCCATCGCCTCGGCCGCCTGGCTCTCGGTCAGGTCCTCCCAGTACCGCAGCACGACCGCCTCCCGCTGCCGCGGGGGCAGCTGGGCCAGCGCCTTCAGCAGGGCGTTGCGGTCGTCCGCCTGGGAGATGCGGTCACCGGTGTCCGCCACCTCGTGCGCGAGACCCGTGTCGTCCTTCGGCGCCAGGAACTCCCGCAGTTTCCTGCGGTGTCGGCGCGCATGCGCGTTGATCATCACGCGCCGGACATACGCCTCCGGGTCGTCGGCCGAGCCGACTCTGCGCCAGGCCACGAAGGTCTTCTCCAGCGTCGACTGGACCAGGTCCTCCGCGGCGTGCTGCTCCCCCGTGAGCAGGAATGCCGTACGCATCAGCCGCGGCCAGCGGCCGATGACAAAGGCCTGGAACTCCTCGTCCCGGGCCGACTTGCGCTCCCCCATGGGCACCTCCTAGATGTACAAAGGAGTCCATGGGCCGCCCGGACCGTTGCCTCACTCCGCGGATTTCCCGGAACTCCTCGCACCCCCGGATCCCTTGGCACTCCCGGAAGCCTCTGAAACCCCGGAACCCCCAGTGACCCCTGGACCCACGCCATTCTCCGAGGGCACGGCTGTCGCCAGAGCCGCCGCGGGCCGTCGCGGCAGCCACAGCAGCATCAGTGCCGCGCCCGCCAGCAGCACCGCCGTGGATGTGCGGAACACCAGTGCGTACCCCTCGGTCAGTGCCTGTGGTGTCGCGCTGCCTCCCGTGCGGGCCGCCGCGAGCGTGGACATGATCGCGAGTCCCAGCGAACCGCCCATCGTGCGGGAGGTGTTGACCAGGCCGGACACCAGCCCGGCCTCTCCCGGCGCCGCCCCCGAGGTGGCCAGCGCGGCCAGCGGTGTCGCGGCCAGGCCCGCGCCCAGCATCATCAGGATCCCCGGCAGCATGATCGTCGTGAGGTACCCGCCGTCCGCGGTCATCGTCGACTGCCAGCCGAAGCCCGACGCGGCCACCAGCGTGCCCAGCACCGCCACCGTCCGCGGCCCGGCGGTCCGCATCAGCCGCGGCGCGAGCTTGGAGCCGAGGACGACGGCGAGGGAGCTCGGCACCAGCGCGAGACCGGCCTCCAGCGGGGTGTAGCGGAGCACGTTCTGCGCGTACAGCGTCATGAAGAACCACATGCAGAACATCCCGGAGCCGCTGATGAACATCCCCGCGTTCGCGGACGCCACCGAGCGCAGCCGCAGCAGCCCGAGCGGCATCAGGGGGGCCGCCGTACGCGCCTCGACGGCGAGGAAGAGCCCGATCAGCGCGAGCCCGACGGCCAGCGGCACCAGCGTGGCCGCCGCCGTCCATCCCTCCGCCTCGGTCTGCGAGATGCCGTAGGCGAGCGTGGCGAGCCCGGCCGTCACCAGCAGCGCGCCCGGCAGGTCCAGCCGCCGCCCGTCCCCGGCCCGGCTCTCCGTCAGCCACCGCAGGGCGCCGAGCAGGACGAGCGCGCCGACCGGCACGTTGATCAGCAGCACCCAGCGCCACGACAGCACGTCCACCAGCACCCCGCCGACCAGACCGCCCGCGGCTCCGCCGCCCGCGCCGACCGCCGTCCAGGTCGCTATGGCCCGCGCCCGCGCGGCGCCCTCGGGGACCGCGGCGGTCAGGATGGTCAGCGTCGACGGCGCGAGGACCGCCGCGCCCAGTCCCTGCACGGCCCGCGCGAGCAGCAACTGCCAGTCGTCCTGGGCCAGCCCGCCGCCCAGCGAGGCCAGCGTGAACAGGGCGAGCCCCGTCAGGAACATCCGCTTGCGCCCGTAGAGGTCGCCGGCCCGGCCGCCGAGCAGCATGAACCCGGCGAAGGCGATGGCGTACGCGTTCACCACCCATTGCAGTCCCGAGGAGCTCAGCCCGAGATCGGCGCGCATCGACGGGAGCGCGACGTTGACGACGGACACGTCGAGCACGACGAGGAACTGTCCGGCGCAGGCGAGCGCCACCACCAGCCCGGTGGAGGACTCGGTGCGACGAGGGAGTCGAGGGTGACGAGCGAGACGAGCGAGATGAGAGAGGTGGAGGAGGCGAGAGCGGTGAGAGAGACTGAAGGGACGGGTGGTGTCAGCGGCTTCCGGCATGGGTGTCATGGTCTCAACCGGCCCGCACCCCTTGCATCGGGATTTCGGCCGAGACGCGACCTAGGCCACGAGGACCAGGGGCCAGGCGCCAGGCGCCAGGAGCGAGGAGCCAGGGGCTAGGGGCCAGGGGCTAGGGGCTAGGGGCCAGGGGACGGCCGGGCGCTTCCCCAAGAGAAGGTCAAGATTTCGTTAGTAACCCAAAGCATCGGAATAGTTGCCCCGGCACACGGGTTTTCCGTGCACGTATGCCCGCGCGGGTCCTCTACCGCGATCCCCGCACGGATCACTCTCTCGACGTTCTTCCGGCCTGGAGGCCTCACTCAATGACGCACACGACGACCGACCAGCCCACCCGGAGAGCGGGCGGGGCCGTCGTCCCGGTCCTCGCCTTCGCGGGCATCGTTGTCGCGGTGATGCAGACCCTGCTCGTCCCGGTGATCAAGGATCTGCCGCAGCTGCTGGGCACCGCGCCCAGCAACGCCACCTGGGTCCTGACCTCGACGCTGCTCTCGGGAGCCGTGGCCACGCCGATCATGGGCCGCCTCGGCGACCTCAACGGCAAGCGGCGCATGCTCATCCTCAGCCTGGCCGTGATGGTGGTGGGCGCGCTGATCAGCGCGCTCACCAGCGATCTCATCACGATGATCGTGGGTCGTTCGCTCCAGGGCTTCGCGATGGGCGCCATCCCGCTCGGCATCGGCCTGATGCGCGACATGCTGCCCCGCGAGAAGCTCGGCTCGGCGATGGCCCTGATGAGCTCCTCGATCGGCGTCGGCGGCGGTCTCGCGCTGCCCGCCGCGGCCCTCGTCGCCCAGCACGCGAACTGGCACGCCCTCTTCTACGGCGCCGCCGGACTGGGCGTGCTCGCCATCGCCCTCACCCTCTTCGTCGTGCCCGAATCCCCGGCCCGCGCCGCGGGCACCTTCGACCTGCCGGGCGCGATCGGCCTGTCCACCGGCCTCGTCCTGCTCCTGCTGCCGGTCACCAAGGGCAGCGACTGGGGCTGGACGTCCGGCACCACGCTCGGCCTGTTCGCCGCCGCGATCGTGGTCCTGCTCCTGTGGGGCGTGATGGAGCTGCGCGTCAAGGCCCCCCTCGTGGACCTGCGTACCACCGCCCGCCGTGAGGTGCTCCTGACGAACCTCGCCTCGATCATGGTCGGTGTCAGCTTCTACGTCGTCTCCCTCGTCCTGCCCCAGTTGCTCCAGCTGCCCACCGCCACCGGCTACGGCCTCGGCCAGTCGATGGTCGTCGCGGGTCTGTGCGTGGCCCCGCTGGGCCTGACGATGATGTTCACGGCGCCGGTCTACGCCCGCCTCTCGGCCCGCTACGGCCCGAAGACCACCCTCATCCTCGGCATGCTGATCATCGCCCTCGGCTACGGCGGCGGCCTCGGCCTGATGGACGCGGCCTGGCAGACCATCGTCACGTCCGTG
Organism: Streptomyces sp. NPDC059582; assembly: GCF_042735715.1. Lineage (NCBI taxonomy): Bacteria > Bacillati > Actinomycetota > Actinomycetes > Kitasatosporales > Streptomycetaceae > Streptomyces > Streptomyces sp. NPDC059582. The sequence continues at coordinate 99,092 of NZ_JBHWCC010000024.1, read as the reverse complement.
ATCCTGGGCGCCGGTATCGGCCTCGCCTACTCCTCCCTGCCCGCGCTGATCGTCGGCGCGGTCCCGGCCTCGGAGACGGGCGCGGCCAATGGTCTGAACACGCTGATGCGCTCCATCGGCACGTCGGTCTCCAGCGCCGTCATCGGCATGGTGCTGGCCAACACGGCGAACAACGTCGGCGGTAAGGCGATCCCGACCCTGCACGGCTTCCACGTCTCCTTCCTGATCGCGACCGCAGCCGTCGCCGTCGGCCTCCTGCTGGCCCTCTTCCTGCCCGGGCAGCGCGCGTCGGCCGTGTCGCAGCTGCGCGCGAGCAGCGAGGAGGACGCCAACCTGGAGCGCGCCGAGGAGGTGCTGCGGAGCTTCCGCGGACGCGTCCTGGGCGCCGACGGCGCTCCCGTGCCCCGCGCCAAGGTCACGCTGATCGACCGCCGGGGCCGCCAGGCCGGCGCCACCCTCTCCGCGGAGGACGGCAGCTACGCCCTCGCCGTGCCCGCCCAGGGCCCCTACGTCCTCGCCGCCAGGGCCGCGGGCCACGCCCCGCTCGCCTCGGCGGCGACCCACCCCGGCGAGGACCGCCCGGTGGACCTGGACCTCTCCCTGCCGGGCGAGACCGTCCCGGCCTGACCCGCGACACCTGTCGCCCCGTCCCCTTCCGCCCCTTCCCCCGCACCCCCCGTCGCTCCGGCGCCGGGGGGTGCGGCAGCATGAGCGTCCTCCGCGCCCGGAGCCACCCGTACGACCGAAGAGGCCCCCCATGCCCGCAGCACCCAAGCCCGAGACCCTGGCCGCGTTCGAGGCCGCGAAGGGGTTCATGCCCGTGCACGAGGGGCTCGCGCTGTACGCGGCCGCCGTCGAGGCGGGGAAGCTCGGGCTGCCGCTGCTGGAGGTCGGCACCTACTGCGGCCGCTCCACGGTGCTGCTCGCCGACGCGGCCCGCGCGAGGGGGGTCACCGCGATCACGGTCGACCACCACCGCGGCAGCGAGGAGCAGCAGCCGGGCTGGGACTACCACGACCCGGAGACGGTCGACCCCGAGATCGGCCTGATGGACACGTTGCCCACCTTCCGGCGCACCCTGCACCGGGCCGGTCTGGAGGACCACGTGGTGGCGGTGGTCGGCCGTTCCCCGCAGATCGCGGCCTTCTGGAAGTCGCCCCTGGGTCTCGTCTTCATCGACGGCGGCCACACCGACGAACACGCCGGCGCCGACTACGAGGGCTGGGCACCCCAGGTCGCCGAGGGCGGTCTGCTGCTCATCCACGACGTCTTCCCTGACCCGGCCGACGAGTTCACCGGCCAGGCCCCGTACCGCGTGTACCTCCGGGCGCTGGAGTCGGGCGCGTTCACCGAGATCTCGGCGACGGACTCCCTCCGGGTCCTGCGCCGCACGGGCCCGGGGATCTGAGGACCCGCGGGCCGAAGCGGCCTGCGGGCCGGCGGGCCGGCGGGCCGGCGGGCCGAAGAAGGCTGCGCGCCTGTGGGCCGAAGATGGGCGGGGTGCCGGTCCGCGGGCCGAAGAAGGCTGCGAGGCTACGGGCCGAAGCGGTTCGTGCACACGACACAGCCGTCCGCCAGGTCTCCCATGGCGGACGGCTCGTGTCCTGGTGTTCAGAGATCCGAGTCGGCGGCGGCGACGTAGTGTCCTGGGCCACTGGACGACACCGGCCTGGGCCGGCGGCGGGATTCGAACCCGCGTTGCTCTCTGAAGAGGAGAAGTAGCCGCAACCTGCGCACCTGAACGACCACCACGCTATCCGGACGCCGTCGCGCGGGCACCCCGTTTTCCGCGCCGTCCCGCGCGCGTCCGGCACCGCCGGCCCGGGCGCCGGGGACGAGGCGGTTAGGGTGACTGTCGTGTCGTATCAAGGCCCGGAGTTCGAACCCGCACAGCCCCGCCGCTCCCCGCTGCGCCGCCCGCTGGTCGTGGTGCTCGCCGCGCTGGTGCCGGGGACACTGCTCGGCTGGGGGGTGTACGCGGCGAGCGGCGGTCCTGGGGACTCGGGCGGCGCGGACACCGCCGCGGTGGGGACGCCGGCGGGCGGCCCCTCCTCCCCCGACGGCTCCGACGGCTCCGACGGCTCCGACGGCTCCGACGGGAAGAAGCCCCCGCCGGCGTCGGCCACCACGGCGTCCGGCCCGCTCGAGGGCAAGGTCGTCGTCATCGACCCGGGCCACAACCCGACCAACCACCTGCACACCGCCGAGATCAACCGCAAGGTGGACATCGGAACGAACAGCAAGGAGTGCGACACCACCGGGACGGCCACCAACTCCGGTTACGCGGAGGCCAAGTTCACGCTCGACGTCGCCCATCGCCTGCGCACGCTCCTCCAGTCGCAGGGCGCCACGGTGAAACTGACGCAGGACGGCGACCGTCCGTACGGGCCGTGCGTGGACGAGCGGGCCCGGATCGGTAACGCCGCACACGCCGATGCCGTCGTCTCCCTCCACGCGGACGGTTCGGCGGTCGGCAACCGCGGTTTCCATGTGATCCTCCCGGCGTCCGTGCACGCCGGGGCCGCCGACACCCGCGCGATCGTCGGCCCTTCGCGCGACCTCGGCGAGCGCGTCGCGGGCGCCTTCGTCCGGGTCACGGGCAGCGCGCCCTCCAACTACATCGGCGACGGCACCGGTCTCGTCACGCGCGAGGACCTCGGCGGTCTCAATCTGTCAACGGTTCCCAAGGTGTTCATCGAATGCGGCAACATGCGCGATACCAAGGACGCGGCGCTGCTGACCAGCGGCGCCTGGCGGCAGAAAGCAGCTCAGGGCGTCTCTGAGGGAATCGTGAGTTTCCTGCGCGGGTAGTCATCAGGGCGCCGCACCAGGCGGACAGCCCGATCGTACGGACGATAATGTCGTTCTTACGATGAGGGGCCACCCCCGCGCTTCACACCAGCGCCTGACGGCGACATGGTGTACAGCGACGCCTCTACCGACGATGTGACGACTGACGAAGGACCTGAAGTGAATATCCGCTCCCTCACTCGAGGCGACGGCGTGGTGATCGGAGCAGCGGTATTGCTGTTCATCGCGTCGTTCTTCGATCTGTACTCGATCGACGGGATCCCCGGCAGCTACGACCTCCCGAGCCTGTGGGGCAGTGGAGGGGTCGTCCTCGGGGTTGTGCTGGCGGGGATCATCGGCGCCGCGCTCATCGTCGTCTCCCGGGGTCTGCCGCAACCGCCGAAGGTCGTCGGTCTCGACCTCGGCCAGTTCGGCGTCGCCTTCGCGGTGTTCGCCGTGTGGGCCGCGCTCGGCAACGTCTTCGACCCGGCCGGTGGCTACGACAACGTCGGCAACGACTCCAGCGGAGTCAGCGCCGGCACCGGACTGGTCCTGGCCCTGATCGCGACGCTGGTCCTGGCCGGGGCGGCCGTCGCCACCCCGATGGTCCCCGCCCTCCAGGCCCCGCTCGTCCCGGCCCCCAAGCCCCAGACCCCGCAGCCCTACGGCGCCCAGCCGCCCGGCGGTTACGGCTACCCGGGCGCGCCGCAGCCGCAGTACGGCGGCGGTCAGCCCTCGTACGGCGGCCAGCCGCCGCAGCCCCAGGCCCAGACTCCGGCCCCCGCTCCCGCCCCGGCCTCGGCGCAGCCGCCGGCTCCGTCGGCCGGGGACTTCTCCCCGTTCTGGTTCGCCGTGCCGGTGCCGCGTCCGCTGTTCGCGGAGGACGGTTCACCGACGCCGATCGCCGAACTCGCCCCGGGCACCTGGTACCTGGCGGTCGAGCAGAACGGCGCGGCGCTGATCGCGCAGACGCAGGACGGCCGTCGTGGCGTGCTGCGGGACACCTCCGGGATCCAGCGCGGCTGACGTGGCTGTCGTGAGCGGCCCCTCGCCCTTCCGGGCGGGGGGCCGTTGTCGTACAGTCGCAGCCCCTGACTGACACCCCATCAGGCGACTGGAGGCGGCATGCGGCTCGGTCTCGCACTCGGCTACTGGGGGCGCGGCCCCGGCGCGGACCACGTGCCGCTGGCCCAGGAGGCGGAGCGGCTCGGCTACGACTCCGTGTGGACGGCGGAGTCCTGGGGCTCGGACGCCTTCACCCCGCTGACCTGGATCGCCGCGCAGACCTCCAGGATCAGGCTGGGGACGGCGGTCGCGCAGATGGCGGCCCGGCCGCCGACGACGACCGCGATGCAGGCGCTGACCCTGGACCACCTCTCCGGCGGACGCGTGCTGCTCGGCCTCGGTCTGTCCGGCCCGCAGGTCGTCGAGGGCTGGTACGGCCGCCCGTTCCCGAAGTCACCGCTGACCGCCACCCGGGAGTACGTGGACGTCGTACGGCAAGTGCTGCGGCGCGAGGCGCCGGTGGAGCTGGACGGCCGCTTCCACTCCCATCCGTACCGGGGTCCGGACGGCACCGGCCTCGGGAAGCCGCTGAAGCCGATCACTCATCCCCTCCGCCGTGACCTGCCGATCCTGCTCGGTGCCGAGGGGCCGAAGAACGTGGCGCAGACGGCCCGGATCGCGGACGGCTGGCTGCCGCTGTACTGGGCGCCGAACCGGCCGGAGGCGTACGGGTCCGCGGTCGCCGACCTGCCCGAGGGCTTCCTCGTCGCACCACTGGCCCAGGTGCGGGTCTGCGACGACGTCGGCGAGGGGCTGCTCCCCGTCAAGGCCATGCTCGGCTTCTACATCGGCGGGATGGGCCACGCGGCCCGCAACTTCCACGCGGATCTCATGGCGCGCATGGGTTACGAGGAGGAGGCGCGGCGGATCCAGGAGCTGTTCCTGTCCGGGCGGCGCGAGGAGGCGGTCATGGCCGTACCGGACGCCTTCGCCGACGAGATCTCCCTGGTGGGACCGCGCGGCCGGATCGCCGAGCGGCTGGAGTCGTGGCGGAAGGGTCCGGTCACGGACCTGCTGGCGCTGGTGCGGGATCCGCACACCCTGCGCGTCCTGGCCGAACTCAACTCCTAGGACGCGCGGGGGTCTGTGCGGCGCCGCTCAGCCGCCGGCCAGCTGGCCGGCGGAGGGTACCTTGTTCTTCACATCGGCGCCCGCGCTCTGGCCGGCGGACTTGACCTGGTTGATGATGTCGTCGAAGGAACCCACGACGGCGTCGGTCGAGTCGCCCTTGCGCAGCTTGGACGACAGGCTCTTGAGCGCTTCGACGCCCGCGCCGAGCGGGGCCACGGCCTTCGCGAGCGTGGGGTCGCCCTGGGCGTTGCGCAGCGCGGCCTTGAGCCGGTTGTACGCGAACGCGCCCGCGACGCCCGCCTTCACCAGGGCGAGTCTCCTGCCCTTGGTGCCCTTCTTGAACTTGCCTGCCTTCCATGGTTTGACGATCCACTGGTAGGTGGCGCCGGCCGCGAGGCTCGCGTTCGCCACGAAACGGGTCTTGGCGAGTTTCTGCCGCTCGACGGTCGCGCTGGGGCTGGCCGCCGCGACGGCCGCCGTGTTCTGCACGGAGTTCCCGGTGCCGCAGGCGGTGGCACCTGCGAGGAGGGCACAGCAGAGGGTGAGCGCCACGGCGAGGCGGCGTATCGGCACTGGCACGGAGTTCTCCCAACGTGAGGAGGTTCTCCCAGCAGGTTCACCCCGTGACGTCGACTACGCCACTTGGGGGACGGCGAGCCCGGGCGCCCCCTGGGCACTCCGGGTTTCTCCAGGTTTCAATCAGGGATCCGGGGCCAGACGGTAGACATGTCCACTCGATATCGCACGGGGTCCAACTCCGCAGGAACGGTCATAGCGGTGGTCGCCGACATCATGGCCGTCATCCTCGGACTGTGGATCATCATGTACCTGTTGGACGCCAACCGGGGCAACGACCTGGTGCAGTTCGTCCATCACGCGGCCAACTGGCTCGCGGGCTGGTCGCGTGACCTGTTCACGTTCGACGAGGCCTGGGCCCGTGTCGTCGCCGGTTACGGCCTGGCCGCCGTGGTCTACCTGTTCATCGGCCACGCCATCGCCAACCGCGCCCACCGCCACTGACGACGGGCGCGGCCTAACCGCAGCAGTCCGGGTCCAGCCCACTGGGCAGGAACTCGCCGCCGAAGACCGCGCAGGTGGCCTCGTGGCCGCCGAGCGCGGCCACGGCCAGCAGCAGTGAACCAGCCGTCCAGGTGGTCAGTTCCCGCGGCCAGAGGGTCTCGTCGTCGAAGACGTAGCCCGTCCAGTACAGCCCGCTGTCCGCGTCGCGCAGGTGCTGGATGGACTGGAGGATCTCCAGCGCCCGGTCGGACTCGCCCATCGCCCAGAGCGCGAGGGCGAGTTCGGCCGACTCGCCGCCCGTCACCCACGGGTTGGGGACCACGCAGCGCACCCCGAGACCGGGGACGACGAAGCGGTCCCAGGCCTCCTCGATACGGGACTTGGCCTCGGCTCCGGTCAGGGCGCCGCCGAGGACCGGGTAGTACCAGTCCATCGAGTAGCGGTCCTTGTCGAGGAACCGCTCCGGGTGGCGCCGGATGGCGTGCCGGAGCGCTCCCGCCGCCAACTCCCAGTCCGGCTGCGGCTCTTCACGCTGCTCGGCGATGGCGAGCGCGCAGCGCAGCGCGTGGTGGATCGAGGAGCTGCCGGTCAGCAGCGCGTCCGTGGTGTCCGTGCCGTCGTCCGCGCGCCGCCAGCCGATCTGCCCGCCGGGCTGCTGGAGCCCGAGGACGAACTCGACGGCCGCGACGACCGCCGGCCACATCCGCTCCAGGAAGGTGTCGTCGCCGGTGGCGAGGTAGTGGTGCCAGACGCCGACGGCGATGTAGGCGACGAAGTTCGTCTCCCGGGCCCGGTCGGTGACCTCGTCGAAGGCGCCGTCGGCGTAGGCCGCGTACCAGGAGCCGTCGGCGTTCTGGTGCCTGGCCAGCCAGGTGTACGCCCGGTCGGCGGCCTCGTGCTCGCCCGCCGCGTCCAGCGCCATCGCGGCCTCGGTGTGGTCCCACGGGTCGAGGTGGTGGCCCCGGAACCACGGGATCGCGCCGTCCTCCCGCTGCACGTCGAGGATGCCGCGGACGGTCGCGGCGGCCTGCTCGGCGGTGAGGACCCCGGGCAGGACGAGGTGTTCTGTCCGGGGGGTGGTCACAGGGCGTCCGCCTCGGACGAGCCGGCGACACGGGGCAGGTGCGGCTTGGTCGCGTACGCCACGAAGCTCTTGCCGATCAGCGGGTTCAGCGCCTGCTCGGCGACCCGGGTGGCCAGCGGCTTCTTCATGATGTCCCAGACCAGGAGCTTGTGGTACGCCCGCACCGGCAGCACCTTGTCGTTGTCGACGCCGAACGCGCACTTCAGCCACCAGTACGGCGAGTGCAGCGCGTGGGCGTGGTGGGTGCCGTACGGGCGCAGGCCGGCTTCCCGGATCTTCGCGAGGAGTTCGTCCGCCTTGTAGATGCGGATGTGGCCGCCCTCGACCTCGTGGTAGGCGTCGGACAGGGTCCAGCAGACCTTCTCGGGGCCGTAGCGCGGGACCGTGATCGCGATGCGTCCGCCGGGCTTGAGTACGCGGACCATCTCCGCGAGGACACCCTTGTCGTCCGGGATGTGCTCCATGACCTCGGAGATGATCACGACGTCGAAGGACTCGTCGGGGAAGGGCAGGGCGAGCGCGTCGCCCTCCATGGCCGTCGCGGTGGCGCCGGCCGGGGCCTCGCCCGCCTCCTTCATCGCCGCGAACCACTTCGCGACCTCGCGGATCTCGTCGCCGTTCTGGTCCAGGGCCACCACCTGCGCGCCGCGCCGGTAGCACTCGAAGGCGTGCCGGCCCGCTCCGCAGCCGAGGTCCAGGACTCGGTCGCCCGGGGCGAGCGGGAACCGGGAGAAGTCGACGGTCAGCACGTGGCCCTGCTTTCGGGGTAGACGCCGGTAACGCTGGTCGAGGTCGTGGGGCCGGACCCTGGTGAGGCCGCGGTGGGGGTGCCCCCGCCGGCGCGGAGCCGGGCGTCGGGGCGGGCGATGGCCTCCCGGTAGTGGGCGACCGTGCCCTCGGCGGCGCGGGCCCAGGTGAAGCGGGCCAGTACGCGTTCGCGTCCGGCGTGGCCGAGCCGCGCCCGCAGCTCCGGGTCGCCGAGCAGCCGGCTCAGCGCGCCGGCCAGCGCCCCCGCGTCGCCCGGCGGTACCGCCAGGCAGGTCTCGCCGTCGCGTCCGGCCACCTCGGGGATGGCCCCGCCGGTGGTGGCGACCAGCGGTGTGCCGGTGGCCATGGCCTCGGCGGCCGGGAGGGAGAAGCCCTCGTAGAGGGACGGCACGCAGGCGACCTGCGCCGAGCGGACCAGGTCGACGAGTTCCGCGTCGGAGATGCCCTTGACGAAGTCGACGGCGCCTTCGAGGCCGTACCGCTCGATGAGCTGGGCGACCGGCCCGTCCTCGGCGCGCTTGCCGACGACGACCAGGTGCGCGTCGGGGTGCTCGGTGCGTACCTTCGCCAGTGCCTCGACGAGGTGGACCAGGCCCTTCAGCGGCACGTCCGCGCTGGACGTGGTCACGATGCGGCCCGGGACCTGCGGCACCGACGGGTCAGGGGAGAACAGGTCGGTGTCGGCGCCGATGTGGACGACGTGGACGCGGTCCTGACGGACACCCATGTGGTCGACGATCTCCTGGCGCGAGGTGCCGGAGACGGTGAGCACGGACGGCAGCCGGCGCGCCACGCGCTTCTGCATCCGGGTGAAGCCGTACCAGCGGCGTACGGAGAAGCGGCGCTGCCAGCCGTCGGCCGCGTCCAGCTCCAACTGACGGTCCACGGTGATCGGATGGTGGATGGTGGTGACGAGGGGCGCGCCGACGTCACCCAACAGCCCGTAGCCCAGCGTCTGGTTGTCGTGCACGACGTCGAACTCGCCGCGCCGGGCGCGCAGATGGCGGCGGGCGCGCAGGGAGAACGTCAGCGGTTCCGGGAAGCCGCCGGTCCACATGGTGGCGACCTCGAGCGCGTCGACCCAGTCGCGGTACTCGCCGCGGCCGGGGGTGCGGAACGGGTCGGGCTGGCGGTAGAGGTCGAGGCTGGGCAGCTCGGTGAGGCTCAGACGGTCGTAGGCCGGGCCGTCGCCCTCGTCGAGGACGGGATACGGCTGGGCGCCGATGACCTCGACGCGATGGCCGAGGCGGGCCAGCTCGCGGGAGAGATGGCGGACGTAGACGCCCTGGCCGCCGCAGAACGGGTTTCCCTTGTAGGTGAGGAGCGCGATGTCGAGCGGTCGCTCGCCGTCCGCGGCGAGATCCTCCTGAGGACCCGCCTGACTGGCCTCAGCGGTCACTCTGGGCCCCCTTCTGCGTGCACTGTCCCGCGAGATTACGCCGGGACGCTAATCTAGAACAAGTTTCAGACTTGATCGTTCGGGAGGCTCTGAATCTACCGGCAGGTAGGGGAGCTGTGAGCAGTGGATCAGGTGATTCACGCCACGGCGGACGGCTCTGCCATGCTGTCTGATCACTCGCCCTCACCGACTGTCACGGAACAGGATCCATGCCTGCGGAAGCCAAGGTGATCAAGGTGGAAGCCAGCGCCGACAGACCGGCCCTCGCGCCGCTCACGGAGCGGCAGGAGGCGCGCCGGCGCCGCATCCTGCACGCGAGTGCCCAGCTGGCCAGCCGGGGCGGGTTCGACGCGGTGCAGATGCGCGAGGTCGCGGAATCCTCGCAGGTGGCGCTGGGCACCCTGTACCGCTATTTCCCGTCCAAGGTGCATCTGCTGGTCGCCACCATGCAGGACCAGTTGGAGCACATGCACGGCACGCTGCGCAAGAAGCCGCCGACGGGCGACACGGCCGCCGAGCGGGTCGCGGAGACCCTGATGCGCGCGTTCCGCGCCCTCCAGCGCGAGCCGCACCTGGCGGACGCGATGGTGCGCGCCCTGACCTTCGCGGACCGCAGCGTCTCCCCCGAGGTGGACCAGGTCTCCCGCCAGACCACGGTGATCATCCTGGACGCCATGGGGCTGGAGCACCCGAGCCCCGAGCAGCTCTCGGCGGTCCGCGTCATCGAGCACACCTGGCACTCGGCCCTCATCACCTGGCTGTCGGGCCGCGCCTCCATCGCCCAGGTCAAGATCGACATCGAGACGGTGTGCCGGCTGATCGACCTCACGTCCCCCGAGGAGACCCCGTAGGGGCGGAGCGGGACCGAGCGCAGGGCAGGACCGGGGGCGGCGACAAAGGGATCCGCGCGGGTCAGCACCACGCGGCGGCGGAGACTGGGTCCGCGCGGGGCACGGCCCGGGCAGCGGAAAACCTACGAGACGGGTTCCCTTCGCCGGCATGGTCCGGATCAGGTGGTGGAGGTCGCCTTCCGGTCCGACTGCTACCTTCCGGCCTCTCAGCCCGACCGTCGACGTCGGCCTCGGCGGATGCCTTGACAGATGCCTCGGCGTCACGCCCAAGTCGGCTACTCCGGTCGAACTCCCTCACTCGCCTCGTAGGCCACTACCAGGATAGAACCTCCCGAGCTGGATATAACACCCCAAATCGAAATTTTCTTTTGCCTCATTCCTCCGGCGGGAACACCGGCTCCCCGCTCTCCAGCAGCGTGATCAGGATGGCCTCCACCGGGCACCCCTCCGCCGCCGCCAGCACCCGCTCGTTCGCGTCCGTGTCGGGCTCGACGGGGTGGGACTGGCGCCCGGTGTCGAGCCGGAAGCCGGCCGGGGCGTGGTGGAGGCACTGGGAGGAGCCGATACACAGGGCGCGGTCGACCTCGACGTGCCAGCGGTCACCCATGCCGCCTCACGCCTCCCAGCCGGCCGGGAGATGGATCATCTTGTGTTCCAGGAACTCGCCGTACCCCTCGGGCCCGAACTCCCGCCCCAGACCGGAGTTCTTGTAGCCGCCGAACGGGCCGAGCATGTCGAGGCTGAAGGTGTTGACGGAGTACGTGCCCGTACGGACCCGGCGCGCGACCTCGATGCCGCGCTCGACGTCGGCCGTCCACACGCTGCCGCTCAGGCCGTACTCGGAGTCGTTCGCGATCTTCACGGCCTCCGCCTCGTCGCCGTAGGGCAGCAGACAGATCACCGGGCCGAAGATCTCCTCGCGGGCGACGCGCATCGAGTTGTCCACATCGCCGAAGAGGGTCGGCTCGACGTACCAGCCGCGCTCCAGGCCAGGCGGACGGCCGCCGCCCGTGAGGATCTTCGCGCCCTCCTCCTGGCCGATCCGGATGTAGTCGAGGCTGCGCCGCTGCTGGCGCTGCGCCACCAGCGGGCCGACCTGTGTCGCCGGGTCCAGCGGATCGCCCACGACCAGCGCGCTCGCCGCCGCCGCGAAGGCGTCCGCGAACTCGTCGTAGCGCGAGCGCGGTACGAGGATGCGGGTCTGGGCCACACAGGCCTGCCCGTTGTTCATCCAGGCCGCCGAGACGATGCCGGGGACGGCCGTCGCGAGGTCCGCGTCGGGCAGCACCACCGCCGCCGACTTGCCGCCCAGCTCCAGCGTGACCCGGGTGAGGTTGCGCGACGCCACCTCCATCACCCGCCGGCCGGCCGCGACCGACCCGGTGAAGGACACCTTGTCGATCCCGGGGTGCCCCACCAGGTACTCGCTGACCTCACGGTCCGCGGGCAGGATCGACAGCACGCCCTCCGGCAGCCCGGCCTCGCGGGCGATCTCGCCGAGGAGATACGCGTCGAGCGGCGACTCCGGCGACGGCTTGAGCACCACCGTGCAGCCGGTGAGCAGCGCGGGGGCGAGCTTGGCGGCGGCGACGAACTGCGGGACGTTCCACGGGACCACGGCCGCGACGACCCCGACGGGCTCGCGCCGTACCAGGATCCTCCCGAGGACGCCGTCACGGCGCTCCTCGTGGACGAAGCCGCGCGCGACGGTGATCGCCGCGTCCCACACCATCATCGCGCCGAGCGCCTGCGCCAGGACGCTCCAGGAGTACGGTGATCCGTTCTCGGCGGAGATGACGCGGGCGATCTCCTCGTGCCGTACGGCGATCGCGTCCTTGATCCTGGTGACCACCGCCAGCCGCTCGTCGAGCGTCATCCGGGGCCAGGGCCCCTCGTCGAACGCCTTCCGGGCGACGGCGACGGCCCGGTCCACGTCCGCCGTCGAGGCGTGCGGCACCCGCCCGACGACCTCCTCCGTGTGCGGCGAGATCACCTCGATGACCTCCTTGCCCAGGGGGTCGGTCAACTCCCCGCCGATGAACAGCTGTCCGTGTTCCACGAGCTCGGTCATGGCGACTGCCTCCCCGGGAGCCTGCTCTGACGATCCATCAGATACGGAACTGATAGCAGCTCCGCTCCGAGGAGTCCACGGGCAGGACGTCCACCGCGTCGGTCGACTCGGGCTCCCATCGAAACTTGTTCTAGTTATAGTGACCGGGACGCGGCGATTGGGGAGCCCATGACGCAGGTGCACGACCACGGCGGCGGCGTACGGTCCATCGAGGTCCCCATCCCGGACAACCCCCTCGGCCACACCCTCGTGTACGTCGTCGACACCGACCGCGGCCCGGTGCTGATCGACACCGGCTGGGACGACCCGGCGTCCTGGGACACCCTCGCCGAGGGCCTCACCGCCTGCGGCACGTCGGTCGCCGGGCTCCACGGCGTGGTGATCACCCACCACCACCCCGACCACCACGGTCTGTCCGGCCGGGTGCGCGAGGCCTCCGGCGCCTGGGTCGCGATGCACGCGGCGGACATCTCCATCGTCCGCAGGACCCGCGAGACCCGCCCCGACCGCTGGTTCACGTACATGCGGGACAAGCTCGCCGCCGCCGGCGCCCCCGAGGAGCACGTGGCCCCGCTGCGCACCGCCCGCCCCCGTCGCACCCTGCCCGGCTTCTCCCCCGCCCTGCCCGACCGGGAGATCGTCCCCGGCGAACTGCTCGACCTGCCGGGCCGCCGGCTGCGCGCCGTCTGGACCCCGGGTCACACCCCCGGCCATGTCTGCCTCCACCTGGAGGAGGAGCACCCTTCTCGACTCCCGGGCCACGGGCGCCTGTTCTCCGGCGACCACCTGCTCCCGGGGATCACCCCGCACATCGGCCTGTACGAGGACCCGGACGACATCACCGTCACCGACCCGCTGGGCGACTACCTCGACTCCCTCGAACGCGTCGGCCGCCTCGCCCCCGCCGACGTGCTCCCGGCCCACCAGTACACCTTCACCGACGCGACCTCCCGCGTACGGGAGTTGCTGGCCCATCACGAGGACCGGCTCGACGGCCTGCTCGCCCTGCTCGCCGAACCCCTCACCCCGTGGCAGGTCGCCGAACGCATGGAGTGGAACCGCCCCTGGGACCAGATCCCCTACGGATCACGGAACATCGCGGTCTCGGAGGCCGAGGCCCATCTGCGGCGACTGGTGAAACTGGGACGGGCGGAGTCGGTGACGGGGAGCGAGCCGGTGACGTACGTGGCGGTGTGACCCTTACATAGCGGTGTGACCCGTACGGGACGGCGCGAACCGCTCGCCCCGTGGCGAAGCCGCCCCGCGCCCGGGCCGCCACCCGTCCGCCCGCCCTCACAGCCGCCCCTCGGCCCTTTCCTACGGGCCGGTAGAGTGGCGGCGTCGTCATCACACCCGTACGGGGGGAAGCCGGTGCAATTCCGGCGCTGACCCGCAGCCGTGAGCCACCGCAGGGTGGCGAGCCGGATCGCTCCGTACGGTTCGTGACCGGCTTACGCGCACCGGCCGTCCGCCGGTGCACGGCACCGTCGAGGTCTACGGAGCCGAGCCGCCCGGGGGTGCCCCGCGTCGCCCGGCTCCCCACAGGGAGAGGCACCCGCCGATCATGAACGTCCGCCGCAGCGCCGCGGTCCTGGCCGCCGCCGCCGTGATCGGCGCCGCCACGCCCGCCGTCGCCGCCGACCCGTCCCCGTCCCCGTCGGTGGCGATACCCACCGGCCTCTACGGCCGCACCGACCCCACGTACGACGGTGTCTGGCGGCAGTCCCTCGCCCTGCTCGCGCAGGACACCGTGGGCGTGCGGCCCGCCTCGTCGGCCATCGCCTGGCTGATCGGGCAGCAGTGCGCGAACGGGTCGTTCGCCGCGTTCCGCGCCGACACCGCCAAGGCCTGCGACGCCAAGCTCATGGTCGACACCAACAGCACGTCCGCCGCCGTCCAGGCCCTCGCCGCGCTCGGCAACCACGACCCCGTCACCGGCAAGGCCGTGGCCTGGCTGAAGTCCGTGCAGAACGCGGACGGCGGCTGGGGCTACGCGCCGGGCGGCGCCAGCGACGCCAACTCCACCGCCGTGGTCGTCGGCGCGCTGTCGGCGACGGGCGAGAAGCCGCAGGACGTCCGCAAGGGCGGCAAGTCCCCGTACGACGCCCTGCTGAAGCTCGCGCTGCCCTGCACCGGCGACGGAGCGGGCGCCTTCGCCTACCAGCCCGACAAGAAGGGCGCGCTCACGGCCAACGCGGACGCTACCGCGGCAGCCGTGGTCGCCGCCCTCGGCAAGGGCCTGGCGGGTGCCGACCCGCAGCCGAACGCGACCGACCTCACCTGCAAGGACGCGGCCGCCGACGCCGCGCAGGCCGCTCGCAACGGCGCCGCCTACCTCGCCAAGGAGCTGGCCTCGGACGGCCACCTGACGTCGGCGCTGCCCGGCGCCGACGACCAGCCCGACTACGGCAACACCGCCGACGCGGTCGTCGCGCTCGCGACCGCCCACCAGGGCGAGGCCGCGGTCCCGGCCGTGCGCTGGCTCCAGGCCGACTCCGCGAAGTGGGCGCAGCAGGGCGGCCCGGCGGCGTACGCGCAGCTGATCCTCGCCGCGAACGCCGCCGGCCACGACCCGCGCGACTTCGGCGGCCAGGACCTGGTGAAGCTCCTCGACGCGACCGGCCCGGGCCCCGTGTTCGTACCCGACGCCAAGGACTCCGGGGCCGCCGGCGACTCCAAGAGCTCGGCGGCCTCCGACTCCTCCGGCACCGGCAAGGTCGTGTGGATCGCGGGCGGCGTCCTGCTCGCCGTCGTCGTCGCCGTCGGATTCCTGCTCTTCGGCCGCGTCAGGAAGCGCCGGTCGTGAGCCGCCGCCGTGCCGCCGCCGTCCTGCTCCTGGCCGTCCTGCTCCCCCTGCTGGGAGCGGCCGGCCAGGCGCAGGCCACCGGCTACCGCTACTGGTCCTTCTGGGACCGCGCGGGCGAGGGCTGGACGTACGCCACCCAGGGCCCGTCGACCGCGCGCCCCTCGGACGGCGACGTCCAGGGCTTCCGCTTCGCGGTCAGCGCGGACTCCCAGGACGCGACCCGGCCACGCGGCACGGCCGACTTCGCGACGATCTGCGCGAGGACACCGGCCCGGGACGGCCACAAGCGGGTCGCCCTGGTCATCGACTTCGGTACGGCGTCCGACGCGCCCTCCGGCGAGACCCCGCCCGTGAGCCGGACGGCCTGCGCCCGGGTAGCCTCCGCCGCGACCACGGCGGAGGCCCTGGCAGCGGTCGCGAGGCCACTGCGCTACGACACCAACGCCCTGCTGTGCGCGATCGCGGGCTACCCGGAACAGGGCTGCGGCGAGCAGGTGTCGGCGAACGGGAAGCCGAAGAGCACGGCGACGGCGACCGCGGCGGCGAGCAAGCACACCACGGGCGGGGGCCCGTCGGTGGGCCTGACGGCCGGTTGCGCGACGGTGGCCGTCCTGGCGGCGGCGGCGTTCTGGCAGGTCCGGCGGCGCGGGCGTGACTAGGGCGTGTTTCGGAAGCAGCGTCGTTCGCCCGGAGGGCGGGGCTCGCGGCGTCTGGTGCGGTGCGTCGCAAGGCGGAGAGTCGTCCGCGTACTGGGCGTACGCGGATGATCCCGACAACGCGGCGCGGTGCCGTGCCAGGCGTCGCGGGCCGGACGGGACTTTCGAAACACTCCCTGGCCGCACGGCCCGGCACAGCGGCGGACACGCGTGCCGCCGCGACCGGCCGCCGAGCCACGGGCAGTCGCACCGCCGCGACCGGCGGCAACTCCACGCGACCCTCCACCCCGGCGCCTGGTGGCTGTGGGCACTCAGCCTCGGCATCGCCGCCACCCGCACCACCAACCCCCTCCTCCTCGCCCTCCTCATCACCGTCTCCGGCTACGTCGTGGCGACCTGCCGTCCCCCCACCACCCCCTGGTCCCGCTCCTACGGCGCCTTCGCCAGACTCGCCCTCGCGGTGCTCCTCCTGCGCCTGGGCTTCGCCGTCGCCCTCGGCTCGCCCATCCCCGGCACGCACGTGCTCCTCACCCTCCCCGAAGTCCCGCTCCCCCACTGGGCCCAGGGCATCCGGCTGGGCGGCGCGGTCACCGCCGAGGCGCTCGGCTTCGCCCTCTACGACGGCCTGAAGCTCGCCACCCTCCTCATCTGCGTGGGCGCCGCGAACGCCCTCGCCGGGCCCACCCGCCTCCTGAAGTCCCTGCCCGGCGCCCTCTACGAGACCGGCGTGGCCGTGGTGGTGGCACTCACCTTCGCCCCGAACCTCATCGCCGACGCGCAGCGCCTGCGCGCCGCGCGTCGGCTGCGCGGCCGCCCGGACCGGGGCATACGCGGCCTGCTGCACGTGGGGCTCCCGGTCCTGGAGGGCGCGTTGGAGCGCTCCGTCGCCCTGGCCGCCGCGATGGACGCCCGCGGCTACGGCCGTACCGCCGCCGTCCCCGCCCCCGTCCGCCGCGTCACCGCCGCGCTCACCCTCGGGGGGCTGCTCGGCGTCTGCGCGGGCACGTACGGCCTGCTCACCGCGGAGGGCGGCACGTACGGCATTCCGGTCCTGCTGGCCGGGCTCGCCGCCGCGCTGGGCGGCCTGTGGCTCGGCGGCCGCCGCACGCCCCGCACCCGCTACCGCCCGGACCGGTGGGATCTGCGCGCCTGCCTGGTCGCGGCCTCCGGTGCCGCCGTCGCCGCACTGCTCACCGTCGCCGCCTCCGCCGACCCGGCGGCGCTGCACCCCGGCGTCGTCCCCCTGGTGGCGCCGTCGCTCCCGCTCGGGCCCGCCGCCGCCGTACTCCTCGGCCTGCTCCCCGCCTTCCTCGCCCCCGCCCCCAAGGAGCCCTCGTGATCCGCTTCGAGGACGTCTCCGTGACGTACGACGGCGCCGCCGGACCCAGCGTGCGGGGCGTGGACTTCGAGGTGCCCGAGGGCGAACTCGTGCTGCTCGTCGGCCCGTCGGGCGTGGGGAAGTCCACCGTGCTCGGCGCGGTCAGCGGTCTCGTCCCGCACTTCACCGGCGGCACCCTGCGCGGCCGCGTCACGGTGGCCGGCCGGGACACCCGCACCCACAAGCCGCGCGAACTCGCCGACGTCGTCGGCACGGTGGGCCAGGATCCGTCCTCCCACTTCGTGACGGACACGGTCGAGGACGAACTCGCCTACGGCATGGAGTCGTTGGGCCTCGCCCCGGACGTGATGCGCCGCCGGGTCGAGGAGACCCTCGACCTGCTCGGTCTGGCCGATCTGCGCGACCGCCCGATCGCCACCCTGTCCGGCGGCCAGCGGCAGCGGGTCGCGATCGGCTCGGTCCTCACCCCGCACCCGGAGGTCCTGGTCCTCGACGAGCCGACCTCGGCGCTCGACCCGGCGGCCGCCGAGGAGGTCCTCGCCGTCCTCCAGCGGCTCGTCCACGACCTGGGGACGACGGTCCTGATGGCCGAGCACCGCCTGGAACGCGTCGTCCAGTACGCCGACCGGGTCGTCCTCCTGCCGGGCCCGGGCGCCGCCCCGGTCCTGGGCACCCCGGCGGAGGTGATGGCGGTGTCCCCCGTGTACCCGCCGGTCGTCGACCTCGGCCGGCTGGCGGGCTGGTCCCCGCTGCCGCTGACGGTGCGCGACGCCCGCCGCCGGGCGTCCGGCCTGCGAGAACAGCTGGCGGGACGGGTCGAGCCGACCGCCGCCTCCGAAGCGGCACCCCGCCCCGCACGACCGGCACCGGCACCAGCACCGACATCGGTACCGGACTCCTCACCTGTCTCCGTGCCCGGATCGGCACGCATATCCGCGCCCGTATCCGCGCCCGCAGCGGTGCGGGCCCCCTCGTCCCGCCCGCTCCTCTCCCTCCGGTCCCTCCGGCGCCCGCGCAAGCGGGAGGCGTCCCTCGCCTCCGCCCCGCCGTCCGCCGTCGCCGAGGTCCGTGCCCTCGCCGTCCGCCGCGCGGGCGTCCAGGCCCTCGGCCACGTCGACCTCACCGTCACCCCCGGCGAGACCCTCGCGCTCATGGGCCGCAACGGTGCCGGCAAGTCCACGCTGCTCAACACGCTGGTCGGGCTCGTCGAGCCGACCTCCGGCACGGTCCGCGTCGGCGGGGCCACCCCGCACCGCACCTCGCCCCGCGATCTGGTGCGCCGGGTCGGCCTGGTCCCGCAGGAGCCGCGCGACCTGCTGTACGCCGACACGGTCGGCGCCGAGTGCACGGCCGCCGACCGGGACGCGCAGGCCGCTCCCGGCACCTGCCGCGCCCTCGTCTGCGAGCTGCTGCCCGGTGTCGCCGACGAGACCCACCCCCGCGACCTCTCCGAGGGGCAGCGGCTGGCGCTCGCGCTCGCCGTGATCCTGACCGCCCGCCCTCCCCTTCTCCTGCTCGACGAACCGACCCGCGGCCTGGACTACGCGGCGAAGGCCCGGCTGGTCGGCGTGCTGCGCGCGCTCGCCGCCGAGGGGCACGCGATCGTGCTCGCCACCCACGACGTGGAACTGGCCGCCGAGCTCGCCCACCGGGTCGTCCTGCTGGCCGACGGCGAGGTGATCGCCGACGGCCCGACCGCCGAGGTGGTCGTCTCCTCCCCTTCCTACGCCCCGCAGGTCACCAAGATCCTGGCCCCGCAGCGGTGGCTCACGGTCACCCAGGTGAGGCAGGCCCTGCGATGACCCGACAGGCACGGGCCGTCCGTCTCGGCCCCCGCTCCCTCGCCGCGCTCGCCCTGGTCAGCGCCGTCGGCGTGGTCGCCTTCACCTGGCCCTTCCTGGCCCCGCCCACCTCGCAGGTCAGTGCCCACGCCCAGGACGCCCCGTGGCTGTTCGCGGGGCTGCTGGTGCTGCTGGTGCCGGTCCTGGCGGCGACGATCTCCGAGTCGGGACTCGGCCCGAAGGCGGTCGCCATGCTCGGCGTCCTGGCGGCGACCGGCGCGGCGCTGCGCCCGATCGGCGCCGGTACGGCCGGTCTGGAGCCGATGTTCTTCCTGATGGTGCTGAGCGGACGGGTCCTCGGGCCGGGCTTCGGCTTCGTGCTCGGCTCGGTCACGATGTTCGCGTCGGCGCTGCTCACCGGCGGGGTGGGGCCGTGGATGCCGTTCCAGATGCTCGCCATGGGGTGGTTCACGATGGGCGCGGGCCTGCTGCCGGGCCCGGACCGGCTGCGTGGCCGCGGCGAGCTGGCCCTGCTCTGCGCCTACGGCTTCCTGGCCGCCTTCGCCTACGGCACGGCGATGAACATGGCCGGCTGGACCTTCATGGACGGCAACGCCTCGAACATCGCCTTCGACCCGCACGCGGCCGTCCCCGTGAACCTGGCCCGCTTCGTCGCGTACTGCGTGGCCACCTCGCTCGGCTGGGACCTGGGCCGCGCCCTCCTCACGGTCGTGCTGACCCTCGTGGTCGGTCCGGCGGTGCTGAAGGCGCTGCGCCGCGCCACCCGACGGGCCGCGTTCGAGACCGCGGTCACATTCGACGCACCCACACCGTGAGTCCCTGTGGGCGGAACGTGACCGAAGCGGTGAAGCACCCCACATGACGCACGTCACCTACTAAGATGGACAGTAGGGACAAAAGGGATATATGCATGCGACCCTACCGCCTCTGACCTGCGGATTGAGAGCCAGCTCACACAAGCGACGAAACACCCCGATGCGACCACCACTAGTAAAGAGGGTCATTGCGGACATTCGTCGTGGCTGCTTCTCTGGGTGACGTCACCAGGCGCCACGAGCCCCTCAGGGCCGAGGCGCCGACACATGCCAACACCGCGCACCGCGTGGTCGCAGCGAGTGGGTGACCCCCTGTCCCCGAAGAAAAAGGTTCTCCGTGTCCGTCTCCGTCATCCGCCGCATCGCCAGCCCGAAGAAGGCCCTCACCGTCGCCGCCGTGGCCGCCGCCACCGCCGGCATGGCCCTCACTGCGGCTCCGGCCCAGGCGGCCACCACGTCGTCCTCCTCGGCTCAGGCGATCGCGCACAAGATGATCCCGGACGCCGCGCAGTTCAAGGCCTTCAACAACATCGTGTCGCACGAGAGTGGCTGGAACATGCACGCCACGAACTCCTCCTCCGGCGCCTACGGCCTGGTCCAGGCGCTGCCCGGCAACAAGATGGCCGCCGCTGGTGCCGACTGGAAGACCAACCCGGCCACCCAGATCAAGTGGGGCCTGAACTACATGAAGTCCCGCTACGGCAGCCCGGTCGACGCCTGGAAGTTCTGGCAGGCGAACGGCTGGTACTGAGCCGACCGACTTCCCCGCATCACACGTGAAGGCGGCGGTCCCCGATCCCCGGGGCCGCCGCCTTCACCTGTTTCCCGTCCGCCGCGTGATCCACTGAGGCGGTGACCACCGACTCCGAGTCCGGGACGTACGACTCCGAGGCGCGCGGCCTGTCCCTGGTGGCGGTGCTGCTGGCCCTGACCGTGGTGAGCGGGCTGATCGACGCCGTCAGCTATCTGGGCCTCGGCCATGTCTTCACCGCCAACATGACCGGCAACGTCGTCGTCCTCGGCTTCGCCGCCGCCGGGGCGCCGGGCTTCTCGGTGCCGCACACCGCGACCTCCCTCGCCTGCTTCCTGGTGGGCGCGGCCGCCGGAGGGCGCGTCGCCCGGCGGCTCGGCGAGGGCTCGCGCCGCACCTGGGCCCGGCTGACCCTGGCCGTCGAGGCGGTTCTGGTGGCCGCGTCCGCCGCGGTCGCCTTCGCCGCACCGGGCGCCACGGGCACGACGTACACGCTCATCGCCGTCACGGCCCTCGCGATGGGTCTGCGCAACGCGACCGTACGCAAGCTGGGCGTGCCGGACCTGACGACGACCGTCCTGACGATGACCCTGACCGGACTGGCCTCCGACGCCCGGGCCACGGGCGGCCCGGGCGGGCGCTTCGCGCGCCGTGGCACGGCGGTGGCCGCGATGGCGCTGGGCGCGCTGCTCGGGGCATGGCTGGTGCTGCACCACGGCCTGGGTATCCCGCTGCTGATCGCGGCGGCGCTGACGGCGGTCCTGGCGGTGACGGCGTCGGGCCGTGAGTGACCGCGCTGACGTCTCGGGGGAGGCAGGGGCGGGGCGTGCGGGCTGGGGTCGCTCCTGCCTCCCTCGGAACGGGCCGGGCGCTCAGACCGTACTGACCGGCAGCTCCTTCACCCCGTTGATCCAGGCGGAACGCAGCCGGCGCGGGTCGCCGGTCAGCCGCAGGCCGGGCATGGCGTCCGCCACGGCGTTGAAGATGAGGTCGATCTCCAGCACGGCGAGGGACTTGCCGAGGCAGTAGTGCGGCCCGCCGCCGCCGAAGCCGAGGTGCGGGTTCGGATCGCGGGTGATGTCGAACACGTCGGGGTGGTCGAAGACCTCGGGGTCGTGGTTGGCGGAGGCGTAGAAGATGCCGACCCGGTCCCCCTTCCTGATCAGCTTGCCGCCCAGTTCCGTGTCCTGCGTGGCGGTCCGCTGGAAGGAGTTCACCGGCGTCGCCCAGCGGACGACCTCCTCGGCCGCCGTCGCCGGCCGCTCCCTCTTGTACAGCTCCCACTGCCCGGGGTGGGTGAGGAAGGCGTGCATGCCATGGGTGATGGCGTTGCGGGTCGTCTCGTTGCCGGCGACGGCCAGCATCAGCACGAAGAAGCCGAACTCGTCGGAGCCCAGATTCCCCTGGTCCTCCGCCGCCACCAGCGTGGTGACGATGTCCTTGGCGGGGCACTGCTTGCGGGCGGCGGCCATGTTCATCGCGTACGCGATGAGCTCGGTGGCCGACTCCTGGCCGACTTCCTCGGTGATCGCGTACTCCGGGTCGTCGTACGAGATCATCCGGTTGGACCAGTCGAAGATCTTGGAGCGGTCGTCCTGCGGTATGCCGATGAGTTCGGCGATGGCCTGGAGGGGCAGTTCGCAGGCGACCTCGGTGACGAAGTCGAAGGTCCCGGAGCGGGCGCGCGCGTGCGCCGCGATCGCCTCCGCGCGGGAGCGCAGGTTGGCCTCCAGGGCGCGGATGGCGCGCGGGGTGAAGACGCGCTGGATGATCTGGCGGACCCGGGTGTGCTCGGGCGGGTCCATGTTGAGCAGGATCAGCCGCTGGGCGTCGATCGCGTCCCGCTCGATGTGCTCGTTGAAGCGGATGATCGCCGTGTTGAGGTACGACGAGAAGATCTCCGGATGAGTGGAAACGTACTTGACGTCCGCATGCCGGGTGACCGCCCAGTAGCCGTCGTCCTGGAAGCCTGCAAGGTTGGGCGGTTGCGGGATCCAACGGACCGGCTCGGCGCGCCGCAGCTCGGCGAACTCCGGCAGGGGCACGCGGTGTTGCAGCACATCGGGGTCGGTGAAGTCGAACCCGTCGGGAAGCGCTGGACAGGGCATCGGCAACTCACTCCAGCCATCTGACGGCCCATCAGGAATAGAGCTGCCGCGAAGGTAGTAACGGGTTCTACAAGTGGCAAGGGGTATGGCGCCCCGAATCTGCCTGCAAGACCCTTGCGGCGGCGGACGCCTCCTCCGCAGACTGCACACAGAACTAGAACACGTATCAGTTCGGAGGAGAGGACCCCGCACCCATGGCCGCCGAACCCGTGATCGTCGAAGCCGTACGCACCCCCATCGGCAAGCGCGGCGGCGCGCTCGCCAATCTCCACCCGGCGTATCTGCTGGGCGAGACGTACCGCGAACTCCTCGGCCGCACCGGCATCCCCGCCGACTGCGTGGAGCAGATCGTCGGCGGCACGGTGACCCACGCCGGCGAACAGTCCATGAACCCCGCGCGCACCGCCTGGCTGACCATGGGCCTGCCCTACGAGACGGCGGCGACGACGGTCGACTGCCAGTGCGGCTCCTCGCAGCAGGCGAGCCACATGACGGCCAACATGATCGCGGCGGGTGTGATCGACGTGGGCATCTCGTGCGGCGTCGAGTCCATGTCACGGGTACCGCTGGGCTCGGGCTCGAAGCACGGCCCCGGGAAGCCGTTCCCGGACGAGTGGAACGTGGATCTGCCGAACCAGTTCGAGGCGGCGGAACGCATCGCCCGCCACCGCGGCCTGACCCGCGAGCACGTCGACGCCCTGGGCCTCGTCTCCCAGGAACGGGCCGCGATCGCCTGGTCCGAGGAGCGCTTCAAGCGGGAGACCTTCGCGGTGCAGGTGCCGACGACGGAGGACGAGCAGCGGGCGGGCCAGGGCATGTGGCGCCTGGTCGACAAGGACGAGGGCCTGCGCGACACCACACCGGAGGGCCTGTCCGCGCTGAAGCCGATCATGCCGACGGCCGTCCACACGGCGGGCAACTCGTCCCAGATCTCCGACGGCGCGGCAGCCGTCATGTGGGCGTCGAAACGGATGGCCCGGGCCCTGAAACTGAAGCCGAGGGCGAGGATCGTCGCCCAGGCTCTCGTCGGCGCGGACCCGCACTTCCACCTGGACGGCCCGATCGACGCCACGAACGCCGTGCTGGGCAAGGCGGGCATGTCCCTCAAGGACATCGACCTCGTCGAGATCAACGAGGCTTTCGCGTCGGTGGTGTTGAGCTGGGCCCAGGTCTTCGACCAGGACCTGACGAAGGTCAACGTCAACGGCGGCGCGATCGCCCTGGGCCACCCCGTGGGCGCGACCGGCGCCCGCCTGATCACCACCGCCCTGCACGAACTGGAACGCGCGGACAAGGAGTTCGCACTCGTCACGATGTGCGCGGGCGGCGGCCTGGCCACCGGCACGATCATCCAGCGCCTTTAGCCGCCGACCAGGACACTGACACGGACTCGGTGACGGCGCGGGTCCGGGCGGTGTCGAGGCGGTTGCCGGTGAAGGTGACCTGTGGTCTCGCCCGCCCGGCCGCGTCACCGGGCTCGCACCCGGTAGCGGCGGTCCGCGACACGATCACCTTCGGCCGCCACTGAACGTTCCCGCCCCGCGCCACGTCTTCACCCCCGTGATCCCAGCCGAACAAACCCTGCCCCGGGAAGCTCGCACGGCCGCCGCGCGGAGTCATCCGCTGCGTGCGCTATGGGTCCGCCACCGCGTGCCGCTCCTGGCGACGCTGCCCGTGTTGCCCCTGTACGCACTGTGGTGGGCGTTCCTGGCCACCGGCGGCGGGGATCTGGCCGCGCAGGAGGCGTGGGCGGGGTTCGCGGGTCGGCACGGGGGATCCGCGTACAACCTGTTCTGGTACGGCGGGATGCACACCGCCAACTACAGCCTGCTCTCGCCGTATCTGATGGCCGGGTTCGGCGTGCGGACGGTCACCGTCGGCTCGGGGATCGCCGCTTCCTGGCTGGCGGCCGTGCTGATCCGGCGGACCTCGGTCCGCGCACCGGTCGGGCCCGCCCTGCTGGCCTCGCTCGCGCTGTGGTGCGACGTCGCCTCGGGACGTACGACGTTCGCGCTGGGCGTGGCGCTCGGGCTCGCGGCCTGCGTGCTGCTGACGGGCGAACGGCGGCCCGTGGCGGCCGGGGTGTACGCGGCACTCGCGACCGCGGCCAGCCCGGTGGCCGGGCTGTTCCTGGTCGTCGTCGGGGCCGGGTTCCTCCTCGGGCGGCGGGACCGGGGCCGGGCGCTGTCCCTCCTCGCCCCGCCCGCCGTCGTCGTCGCGGGGACCACCCTCCTCTTCCCCTTCAGTGGTGAGCAGCTGATGCCGGCGGCCCGGATCTGGCCGCCGGTCGCGCTCGGGCTCGCCGTCGCCGTGCTCGCCCCGCGCGGCTGGCGGGTCGCCCGGTGGAGCGGGGCCGTGTACGCGGCCGGAACCGTGCTCACGTACCTCGTCGCCTCCCCGGTCGGCACGAACGTCGAGCGGTTCGCGGAGCTGTTCGCGCCCGCCGCGCTGCTGGCGGCGCTGCTGACCGCGCCGCGGCTTCGGCGCATCGCCCGCGCTCTCCTCGTCGTCGCCCTCGTCTTCTCCGTCGGCTGGGTCGGCAAGAAGACCGCCGACGACCTGAAGGTGTCCACCGCCGTGCCGGCCTGGGCCGCCGACGCGCGGCCCGTCGTACGCGCCCTGCAAGGGCTCGGCGCGGACCGGACCCGGGTCGAGGCCGTCCCGGCCCGCAACCACCGCGAGGCCGCCGAACTCGCCCCGCACGTCAACCTCGCCCGCGGCTGGAACCGGCAACTCGACATGGAACGCGCCCGGCTGTTCTACGACGGCACCTTCTCCCCCACCACCTACCGTGCGTGGCTGGACAGGTGGGCGGTCGGGTTCGTCGTCCTGCCGCTGGGCGAGCCCGACGGGTACGCCGAGGACGAGGCCCGGCTCGTGGGCGGCGCCCACCGGCCCGACTGGCTGGAACCCGTCTGGCAGGACGCCCACTGGCGGGTGTTCCGGGTGCGCGACGCCGTACCGCTCGTCTCGGCGCCCGGCACCGTCGTCGGCACGACGAGCGCCGAGGTGGTGCTGCACGTGGCGCGGGCCGGCGCGGTGACCGTACGGGTCGCCTACTCGCCGTGGCTGAAGTCCGACGGAGGCTGCCTCGCCCCGGCCGGGGAGTTCACCCGCCTCACCGTCCCCGCACCCGGCGAGTACCGGATCGGCTCGGCATACGGTCTCACCCCGCACCCGGCGCGGGCCTGCCGAGGCTGATGGCCTGTTCGAAATCCGGTGCTATCCTCTGCTGCTCGTTCGAACGGTGAAGGACCACTCATTGACCTCCATACCCGGGACCGGTCGTGACCGGTTGCCGTCGCTGACCGGTCTCCGCTTCTGGGCGGCCCTGCTGGTCGTCCTGTACCACCTGTCCCGACAGGTCGGAACCGTTCCCGGGCTCAGCGACGCCGTCTGGTACGGCCGCAGCGGCGTGACGTTCTTCTTCGTCCTGTCGGGCGTCGTCCTCGCCTGGACCTACGACGGCGCGAACGTGCCCACCCGGGTCTTCCTGTGGCGCCGCTTCGCCCGCATCTGGCCCATGCTCGCCGTCAGCGTCGGGGCGTCGGTCGCCGTATGGGCACTCATGGACCAGGCCGTGTCGCTCAAGGCGGTCGCCGCGACCCTGCTGCTCGTGCACGCGTGGTTCCCGATCCCGGTCATCTTCAAGGGCGGCAACCCGGCGGCCTGGTCGCTCAGCGACGAGGCCTGGTTCTACCTGATCTTCCCCGCGCTGCTGGCGGTGCTCGCGGGACGGCGTGCGAGGGTCTGGATCTGGACGGCGGTCGCCGTCGTAGGCGCCACCCTCGTTCTGTGGCCCGCCCTGTCCGGCCTGTCCCCCACCACCCGCGCCTGGGCGCTCGACTACCTGCCGCTGACCCGCTCCCTCCAGTTCGTCCTGGGCGTGCTGACCGGGCTCGCGCTCAAGCGCGGCTGGCGGCCCCGGCTGCCCCTGCCGGTGACCGTCGGACTCGTCATCGCCTGGCACCTGGTGCTGATCCCCTGGTCGGACGCGGTGCCCGACTCCCTCTGGTACAGCCCCTACTCCGCCTCGCAGTGGCTCTCGGCACCGGTCTTCGCGGCGCTCATCGTCTCGGCCGCACGGGCCGACCTCGACGGCCGGCGCACCGGGCTGGGCGGGCCCTGGATGGTCCGCCTCGGTCACTGGTCGTTCGCCTGGTACCTCATCCACGAGATCGTGATCCGTTCGGCCCTCTTCCACTGGGGCAGGCCCGCCCCGGGCAGCGCGACCCTCGTCTTCTGGGCGGGTGTCCTGGCCGTCAGCCTCACCGCCGCCGCCCTGGCCTACCAGTGCGTGGAACGCCCCGCCGAACGCCGGCTGCGCAACCTGCTGGGGCGGCCCGCGCCGGCCCGGGCCGCCGAGCCCGACCGGGCACTGAGCTCCCGCTGAGTGCGCCGGACCGTTGATCAGCCCGGCGTACGGTCCTTCTCGGGGGCCGGCGTCAAAGCGGTGCGGGCGATGGCGGCCGCCGCCGTGCGGGCCCGCGGTCCCTGGAACACGTACGCGAGGCCGAAGCCCGCGCCGACCACCGCCGCGCCGCCGACCGCGTCCAGTACCCAGTGGTTGCCGGTCGCGACGATCGCCGCGAGGGTGAGGAGCGGGTGCAGCAGGCCCAGGGCCTTCATCCACCACCTCGGCGCGACGATCGCGATCACGAGACCGCACCACAGGGACCAGCCGAAGTGCAGCGACGGCATCGCCGCGTACTGGTTGGTCAGGGCCGTCAGCGTGCCGTAGTCCGGCTTGGAGAAGTCCTGGACGCCATGGACCGTGTCGAGGACGCCGAGGCCGGGCAGCAGGCGTGGCGGGGCCAGCGGGTAGAGCCAGAAGCCGGCCAGCGCCAGCAGGGTGGCGAAGCCCAGGGCTGAGCGGGCCCAGCGGTAGTCGACGGGACGGCGCCAGTACAGGACGCCGAGCACGGCCAGCGGGACGACGAAGTGGAACGACTCGTAGTAGAAGTCGAAGAAGTTCCGGAGCCAGTCGACCTGGACCACCGCGTGGTTGACCGCGTGCTCGATGTCGATGTGCAGGAGGCGTTCGAGGTCGAGGATCTCGCGGCCGTGCC
The DNA here is from genome assembly GCF_042735715.1 of Streptomyces sp. NPDC059582. Classification (NCBI taxonomy): domain Bacteria; kingdom Bacillati; phylum Actinomycetota; class Actinomycetes; order Kitasatosporales; family Streptomycetaceae; genus Streptomyces; species Streptomyces sp. NPDC059582. The sequence continues at coordinate 71,627 of NZ_JBHWCC010000024.1, read as the reverse complement.
GCTCGGCCGTCGCCCGGCCCCCGGCGTCGCTGCCGCCGGTCGCCGCGAGGCGGACCCGCTGGTAGGCGGCGTACGTGACACGGATGAGGAGGAGTTCGAGCAGGAGGTTCGGGCGGGTGAGGACGCGGCGCAGGAAGGGCAGCGGCGGGACGCGCCACCGGCGCGCGGGAACCGCCGGGGCGTACTGCGTGGGGATCGGCGACCGGTAGGGCGTGGAGGCGCGGGAGAGGAAGGGGACGACGGTGGCCGCGGCGAGGGCGGCCAGCAGAACCACGTTGTCCCGCAGCGGGTACAGGGCCGACGTGTTCGGCACCATCATCTTCGCCGGGAGGGTCATCACCAGCACCACGGCGACCGGCCAGACACAGCGGTCGGAGGCGCGCTTGCCGACCCGGCCCACGACCGCGAGCAGCACCCACAGCAGCTGATGCTGCCAGGTCGTCGGGGAGACGGCGACGGCCGCGCAGCCGGTGACGGCCACGGCGAGCAGGAGCTGGCCGTCACGGGCGTAGCGGACGGCCCGGCGCAGACCGAGGCCGGCCACGGCCGCGCCCAGCACCAGGAAGAGCCCGATCTCCAGGGGACCGGTCAGGCCGAGCCGGAGCAGGGCGCCGTGCAGGGACTGGTTGGCGAGGGCGTCGGCCTGACCGCCGAGGCCGACACCCGCCATGTGGTGGACCCAGTAGGTGTACGAGTCGTGCGGCATCGCCGCCCACGCGACGGCCGTGGAGCCGGCGAAGGTGACGCCGGCGGCGAGGGCGGCGCGGCGCCGGCCGGTGAACCAGAGCAGCGGTGCGAAGAGCAGCACGGTCGGCTGGAGGGCGGCGGCGAGGCCGATCAGTACGCCGCCCGTCTTCTCGCCGCGGACGGCGAAGCAGCCGAGCAGGACGAGCAGCACCGGGATGATGCTGGTCTGGCCGAGCCAGAGGGTGTTGCGGACCGGCAGGGACAGCATGAGCAGGCTGATCGCGACCGGCGCGGCGAACAGGGAGGTCCGTCTGCTCACCGGCTGCGGCAGGGCGCGGGCGGCGACCAGGCCGAGGGCGGCGACGAGCAGGAGGGTGCCGAAGGTCCAGCCCCAGCCGAGAGCCTGTTCGGCGGCCCGGGTGAGGGGCTTGAGGACGAGTCCGCCGAACGGCGTGCCGGTGAAGAGCGTGGAGTCGTAGAGAGAGCCTTTGACGTGCAGGACGCCCTCGGGGCCGACCCAGGTCTCCAGGGCCGTCAGCCGCTCTCCCCGCGGAGTGGCGAGCACGACGGCCACCTGTCGTATCGCGAGAATCGCCGCGATCAGCCAGAGACCGAGGCGGGCCGCGCGCAGTCGTGCTCTGGCCGCTCCCGCGTCCCCCGCTCCGAACGCCTCCGCCGGTCCCCCGCTGTGCTCCGCATTCGCCACGCCTTGTCGGCCTCCCGCCCCGTCCGTCCCGCGCGTCCCGTTCGGCTGCTTCCCGTCCCGAACCCTATGAGGCTCGCACCGCCCCAGGAGGGAGACGCCGGAAACCCCCGCTTCACCTGACGTCCGCTCGCCTTTTGTCCGGATGACGATAGTGCGCCCGGGTCCCGGTTGCGCCCGCGGGGGGCGACAAGGATCACAACGCGAGACCGGGAGAGGTGCCGGGGAGCGGGCATACGTCCCTGCATACACGCCATTTACATGCACAATGCAATCACTTGCGCACCGCGCGTAAGCGGAGCAAGGGCTCGTATGGTCGCTTTTCGGCCCGCTGCGGGCCATGTCCCTGTCCCCGTCGAAAGGTAGGCGAGCGAGGTTTTGTCGGCTGCCACCGTCGCCGCTCCCCCGGCCACCGAGACCACCACCACGACCCGCGAGGTCACCACCACCGACCCCGCCCACGTCAGGCGTGCCGTGAAGGCCGCCGCGCTGGGCAACGCGATGGAATGGTTCGACTTCGGTGTCTACAGCTACATCGCGGTCACCCTGGGCAAGGTCTTCTTCCCCTCGGGCAACCCGACCGCCCAGTTGCTGTCCACCTTCGGCGCCTTCGCCGCGGCCTTCCTGGTCCGCCCGCTGGGCGGCATGGTCTTCGGCCCGCTCGGCGACCGTATCGGCCGGCAGAAAGTCCTCGCCCTGACCATGATCATGATGGCGGCGGGCACGTTCGCCATCGGCCTGATCCCGTCGTACGGCACGATCGGCGTCGGCGCGCCCCTGCTGCTCCTCCTCGCCCGTCTGGTGCAGGGCTTCTCGACCGGCGGCGAGTACGCGGGCGCGTCCACCTTCATCGCCGAGTACGCGCCCGACAAGCGGCGCGGCTTCCTGGGCAGCTGGCTGGAGTTCGGCACGCTGGCCGGATACATCGGCGGCGCGGGCCTGGTGACCCTGATGACCGCGCTGCTGTCCTCGCAGGACCTGGTCTCCTGGGGCTGGCGGATCCCGTTCCTGATCGCGGGCCCGATGGGCGTCATCGGCCTCTACCTGCGGATGCGGCTGGAGGAGACCCCGGCGTTCCGCGCGGAGATCGAGAAGGCCGAGGCGACCCGCCCGAAGGTGCCGCTGCGCGAGATGGTCACGGGCCAGTGGAAGGCGCTGCTGCTGTGCGTGGGCCTGGTCCTGGTCTTCAACGTCACCGACTACATGCTCCTGTCGTACATGCCGAGCTATCTGACCAGCGAGCTCAAGTACGACGAGACGCACGGCCTGCTGGTGGTGCTGGGCGTGATGGCGGTGATGATGGTCGTGCAGCCCTTCGCCGGCGCGCTGACCGACCGCGTCGGCCGCCGCCCGGTGATCGCGGCCGGCTGCGCGGGCTTCCTGTTCCTGTCGATCCCGGCGCTGCTGCTGATCCGCCAGGGCAGCCTGCTCGCCGTCGCCCTCGGCATGGGCGCGCTGGGCCTGCTGCTGGTCTGCTTCACGGCCGCGATGCCGGCGGCGCTGCCCGCCCTGTTCCCGACGAGGGTCCGCTACGGCTCGCTGTCCATCGGCTTCAACGTGTCGGTGTCGCTCTTCGGCGGCACGACCCCGCTCGTGGTGACCGCCCTCATCGGCGCGACCGGCAACATGATGATGCCCGCGTACTACATGATGGCCGCGGCCGTGATCGGCGGCGTCGCGGTCTGGTACATGGCGGAGTCGGCCGGCCGCCCGCTGCCGGGCTCGGCTCCCGCGGTCGAGTCGGCTGCGTGATCAGGCCGACTGCGTGACGATGGGCGGGGGGCATATCGGCGCCTTCCGCCGGACTGCCCCGATCGGCCGGAATCCGGTGACGCGGGACCCGGATGTGACTACATTCGCGAGCCGGCTGGTTAGCATCCCTAACTAGGTATTCGAAAGGTGGAGTTCATGAGCGGGTCGCAGCTCTGGGATGACGTCGACTTCTACTTCTCCACCCATCTGGCGCCGGACGACGAGGTCCTCCAGGCGGCCGTGCGCGACAGCGAGGCCGCCGGACTCCCGCACGCGGCCGTCACCCCGCCCCAGGGCAAGCTGCTGCAGCTGCTGGCCCAGATCCAGGGGGCCCGCACCATCCTGGAGATCGGCACGCTCGGCGGCTACAGCACCATCTGGCTGGCCCGCGCGCTCCCGGCCGACGGCCGGCTGGTCTCGCTGGAGTACAGCCCCCGGCATGCCGAGGTCGCGACCCGCAACATCGCCCGCGCGGGCCTCGACCGGCTCGTCGAGGTACGCGTCGGGCCGGCCCTGGAGTCGCTGCCCCAGCTCGCCGACGAGAACCCGGCCCCGTTCGACCTGGTCTTCATCGACGCCGACAAGGCCAACAACCCGCACTACGTGCAGTGGGCGCTGCGCCTCACCCGCGCGGGCAGCCTGATCATCGTGGACAACGTGGTACGGGACGGCCGTGTGATCGACGCCGAGAGCACCGCACCGGACGTCCAGGGCACCCGGGCCGCCATCGACCTGATCGCCGCCCACCCGAGGCTGAGCGCGACGGCGATCCAGACGGTGGGCAGCAAGGGCCACGACGGCTTCGCGCTGGCGCGGGTGCTGGAGCAGACCGAGCCGGACGAGTAGACCGGACGGGCCGGGTGGACGGGCACAGGGCTATGCCTCGTGGTAGAAGCCCACGTTGACGCTGCGCGGGCCGGTGCGGTCCAGGATGACGATCTCACCGGCCCCGCCCCGCGGCAGCGGCACGGTCCCGCCGTACGCGACGGGCTGGACCTGGTCCCCGATCCTCAGCCGCACCTCGGAGGACGGGTCGGGCTGCGAGCCACGCAGCCACGACACGTGCCAGGTGTTTTCGGGTCCGCACAGGAACTCCAGGTGGATCCGCGAGACGAACAGCCAGTCGTCGGGCGTCGCGAGCCGGCACACGGACGCGTCCCGGCCCACCCGCAGCACGGCGCCCGGGTCGCTGGGCGCGTCGGCCATGAGCATGCCGGCCGTGGCGCCAGCGTCCGTCCCGGTGACGGAGGCCATGGTGAGTTCGAGCACGTGCGCTCCTTCTGGAATGTCCTTGTACGGCAGCCGGGTTGGCGCACCGCCGCCGCATGATAAATCGCCCGGCCGTACCGCGTCCGGCACAATGGACTCATGACCGAGCGAAAGCCACCGGGTGTGCCGTTCGAGTCCTGGGTCGACAAGCAGATCCGCGATGCCGAGGCGCGGGGTGAGTTCGCCCATCTCGCGGGCGCGGGCAAGCCGCTGCCGACGGGCACGGACACGACGTACGACGAACTGTGGTGGATCAGACAGAAGATGGCCCGCGAGGGCCTCGCGGTCCTGCCTCCGGCGCTGGCTCTGCGCAAGGAGGCCGAGGACGCCCTCACCGCGGCCTACGCCGCGCCGTCCGAGCGGATCGCCCGGAAGATCCTCACCGAGGTCAACGTCAAGATCCGCGACATGATGTTCAGGCCGCCGCCCGGCCCCCCGCTGGGTATGAAGCCGTACGACATCGATGAGGTCGCACGGGAATGGCGGGAGCGCCGGGCGGCGAGTGGTGCGAGTGACACGGGTGACACGGGTGTGGGGGATGCGGAGCAGGGGTCACGCGCGTAGCAGCCGCTCCGCGAGCTCGCGGTAGTCCCGCAGGGCCAGGCGGAGTTGTTCCGTGTCGGTGGCGGTGTCCGTGGCGGCGCCGGAGGCCGTCGTCCGGTCCCCGTCCGTGGAGTGCCCTGCGGAGCGTTCCGCGGAGCGCTCCGGGGACCGCCCCGAGGTGTGCTCCGCGGACTGCCAGGACGTGCGCAGGGTCTGACGGCGCTTGGCCACGGCGTCCGTGAAGCGGGCGGCGATCTCCTCGAGCACGTGGTCGGCCTCCTCCACGGAGCCCCGGGGCGCGTCGACGAATCCGGTGACCGCCTGCTGGAGGCGGAGCGTGAGCTTGTCGGACTCGTCGTGCGGGAAGAGGGCGGTGGTGGTGCCTGTGCGGCTGGTGCCACTTGTGGTGCCTGTGGTGCTCGCAGTTCCGGCAGTGCTGTTCGTACTCGTGGTGCCGGTGGTTCCGGTCGTTCCAGCCGTTCCAGCCGTTCCAGCCGTTCCGGTCGTACGGCGCTTGGCATCAGGGCCGGTCGCGGGGCGGGTTCCGGTCCCCGCCGTCACCGAGCCGGCCGGTTCGCGTGTCTCGCGTGCCTCACGCAGTTCGCGGGCTTCGTGTGCCTCGGATGTCTCGCGTGCCTCAGGTGTCTTGTACGGCTCGGGCGTGCCGGGCGTGCCGGGAGACGTCTCCGCCCCCGGGCCCGTACCCGTGCTCTCGGTATCCGTGCCGCTGCGGTCGGCCGCGGGTCGCTTCCCATCCGACATGTAGCTCAACTCCCCTTCGCGTGACGCTTGTTGAACGCCCACGGAGTGCCGTGGCCGTTGGATCGGGCCGTGGTCCGCCGTTCGTCCGGCGTCGGCCCGGAGTCGTGGTCCGTCCGGTGGCGGCCGGTGTCGTGGCGGGCCGGGGCCACCAGGTCCGCGAACAGCCCGCGGGCCTCGACCAGCGCCTCCCGCATCTCCTCGGTGCCCGTGCCCGGACCGTCGCCGTCACCCCTCGTGTCGGTGCGCACGGCGCCGGCGCCGTGCACGCGGCGGTAGCCCTGCACATGGTCGGCGTGGTGCACGGAGAGCGCGGCGAGCTGCTCCTCGTACTGCGCGCCGTCCGGGAAGCCGCGGGCGCCGGCCAGCTCCGCGAGCAGCCGGTCGGCCTCGGCGACCGCCTCCCGAGGAGAGTCGACGAAGCGCTCCTGCACGGCCGTCCAGCGGGCCTCGTACTGCTCGCGTTCCGCGGGCTCCAGCGGGCGTTCACGCAGCCCGCCGTGCCGCTCCACGCGCTCGGTCAGCTCTCGCTCGGCCGCCTGTACGTCGCCGTCGTGCCCGGCCACCACCCGGTCGTACTCGGGTCCGAAGCGACGCTTCAGACCCCCTCCGCTCCGCGGGCCTCGGGCCCGCAGGGCCAGGGCGACCGCCACCGCGACGACGGCCACCACGATCACGATCAGAGCGATCATCACGCCTGTGGACATGGTTGCCTTCCCTGTATCGGCCCAACGGGCCGGTTCTCACTCCGGGTTACCCCGAAGACACTGTCCAAACGGTGTCCGGGCGGTGCCGGGCGGGCCGTGGCCCGGCGTGGAGCGGGGCCGACCCGTCACCGGCCACACGCTTCCAACGCGCCTCTCCAGCATGGATATTCGGTTGCGGGCGGTCCGGGACCGGTCCCGACAATGTGGTCATGATCTGGACCATCGCGCCCGAACCCTTCGACTCGCCCATCGCCGCCGGCCTCTGGCGGGCGTACTACACGGAGGTCAGCGACCGCTGGTACCTGCTGCACGAGGGACGCCGTACCGACCCGGACGAGCTGGAGCGGGAGATCGCCGCGCGGACCGGCGCCGACCTCGCCCCGCCGGGCGGCCTGCTGCTCGTCGCGCGGTACGGCGGTGAGCCGGCCGGCAGCGCGGGCGTACGGCTGCTGGACGCCACGACCGCCGAGCTGACCCGGGTGTTCCTGTACGAGGGGATGCGTGGCCGGGGCGGCGCCGCGCCGCTGGTGGCCGCCGCCGAGGACGCCGCCCGCGGCCTGGGCGCCACGCGGGTGGTGCTGGACACGCGCGACGACCTGGTCGAGGCCCGCGCCCTGTACGCCCGGCTCGGCTACACGGAGACCGGACCGCACAACGACGACCCGTACGCCGAGCACTGGTTCCGCAAGGAGCTCAAGGAACACAAGAAACACGAGGAACACGAGGAACACGAGGAACACGAGGAACACGAGGAACACGAGGAACACGAGGAACTCAACAAGCTCTAGGGGCTCTAGGGGCTCCGAGGGCTCTAAGGGCTCCGAGGGCTCCGAGGGCTCCGGGAATGCAACGCGCTCAATTGAAGGACTTCGGCGATCCGTTGTGCGGCTGTTCCTGGTCCGAGCCGCACAGCTCGTCGTTCAGTTCCTTCACCAGCTGGCTCAGGTCGGTCGGCCGGTCGGGTCCCCACCAGTCGCCGAGCAGCTCGGCCAGCGACTCCTCACGGGCCTGCGCCAGCCGTTCGGCGACCTCGCGTCCCTCGTCGGTCAGGTAGAGGTCGAGGCCCTCGCGGAAGGCGAGACGCCTTTCCTCCGTCTGCCGGGCGGCCTCGATGACGACGGTCATCGGAACCGTGGTGCGCTCGGCGAGTACGGCGGGCTCGGCCGAGCCGTACTTCTTCATCCGCAGCAGCAGCCAGCTCGCGGCGGGCTGGAGGTCGTAGCCCGCCCGCTCGGTGATCTTGCGGTAGACCTCGCGCCGCCCCTCACGGGTGCCGAGCGTGGACAGCGCGCGGCACACCTCGTCGTACGACGAACGCTGAACGGGATTGGGGGGGAGGGTCTCCGAGAGGTCGGGGGCCGTGACCGAGCCGCGCAGCCGGTCCTCCTTCAAAAACCACGCCAGGACGAAGCCGGCGAGGGCGACGGGGGCCGCGTAGAGGAAGACGTCCGTGATGGAGGAGGCGAACGCGTGCAGGGCGGCCCCGCGCAGGGCGGCGGGGAGGGCGGCGATGCCGCGTGGGTCGGCCTGGAGCGAGTCCACGGAGATGCCGGCCGGCAGGCGCACGCCCCGGAAGACGTCGGCCAGCTGCTCGGCCAGGCGGTTGGCGAAGATCGAGCCGAAGATGGCGACGCCGAAGGAGGCGCCGATGGACCGGAAGAAGGTCGCGCCGGAGGTGGCGACGCCGAGATCCTGGTACGAGACCGCGTTCTGGACGATGAGGATGAGCACCTGGATCACCAGGCCGAGTCCCAGGCCGAAGACGAAGAAGTAGACGCTCATCTCGGCGGTGGAGCTGTACTCGTCCATCTGGTGCAGGAGGAGCAGTCCGACGGTGGTGAGGCCGGTGCCCAGGATCGGGAACACCTTCCAGCGGCCGGTGCGGCTGACGATCTGTCCGGAGAGGGTCGAGGACAGCAGGATGCCGACCACCATCGGCAGCATGTGGACACCGGACAGGGTCGGGGAGATGCCGCGGACGACCTGGAGGAAGGTCGGCAGGTAGGTCATCGCTCCGAACATGGCGAAACCGACGATGAAGCTGATGACGGCCGAAAGGGTGAACGTGCGGACGCGGAAGAGCTTGAGCGGGAGCACGGGTTCGGCCGCCCGCCGCTCGACGGTCACGAACACCACCGCCAGCACGAGGCCCAGCACCGCGAGACCTATGATCTGCGCCGAGTCCCAGGCCCAGGTAGTGCCGCCGAGCGAGGCGACCAGCACCAGGCAGGTGGCGACGGCGGCGATGAGGAGGGTGCCGAGGTAGTCGATGACGTGCCGGGTCGCCTTGCGCGGGATGCGCAGCACCGCCGCGATCACGGCGAGCGCGACGATGCCGATCGGCAGGTTGACGTAGAAGACCCAGCGCCAGCTGAGGTGTTCGGTGAACAGGCCGCCCAGCAGCGGGCCGAGCACGCTGGTCGTGCCGAAGACCGCGCCGAACAGGCCCTGGTAGCGGCCGCGCTCACGGGGCGGCACGATGTCGCCCACGATCGCCATCGACAGCACGATCAGCCCGCCGCCGCCCAGTCCCTGGAGCGCGCGGAAGGCGATGAGCTCGGGCATGTTCTGCGCCATGCCGCACAGCGCCGAACCGATCAGGAAGATCACGATCGCGGCCTGGAACAGCTTCTTCCGCCCGTACTGGTCGCCCAGCTTGCCCCACAGCGGGGTCGCGGCGGTCGACGCCAGCAAGTATGCCGTGACCACCCAGGACAGGTGCTCCAGACCGCCCAGCTCACTGACGATGGTGGGCAGCGCCGTCGACACGATGGTCGAGTCGAGAGCGGCGAGGAACATGCCCAGCAGCAGGGCGCCCATCGAGACGAACACGTTGCCGGACACATGCTGCTGCTCCGCGTCGCCCGTCCGGGCGTGCGCGTCCACGGCCATGGAGACCTCCTGAGGCTCTCGTGACACCTCCATCGTGGTGGGTGTGACCGGTTATGGCCTGTCGAGTCCCTACGGAACCTGGCATTCCGGGGGGTTTCGGGTCACGGGTTGTGTGGAGGGTCTGCATAATCTCTGGAGTTCGCATGGGGAGGAACGAACACGTGGACGAACCCTGGACCGAGGGCGGGGCCGGACCGGACGAGCGCGCGCACGGGCACCGGTGCCCGGAGTGCGGCGCGCCCCGAGGCCCGGACCACACCCCGTCGTGCGCCTGCACCCAGCAGGCGTCCGACGCCCTGCGCGACGCCCGCACGGCGGAGGCGGCCGCGACGGAGGCTTTCGACCCGCTGCGGATACGGCCGTACGTGGAGCTCGCGGGTGACGCGAACACCCCGAACGCCCCGGAGCCCACGACGGACCGGCCGGACCGGCACCCCACGGAACCGACGACCGGTGCGATGACGGATGCGACGACCGGTCCGACGGAATCCATGGAAGCGTCGGTACGACCAGAGACGGCGGTACCACCAGCACCACCCGTACCGCAGCCCGCCGACATCACCATGCCCCTGCGCCGGATCGAAGCACCCCCCACGCTTCCCACACCCCTCGCGCCGCCGCCGGACGCGCCGAGCGCGGGCGACCTGAGCCTGTTCGAGGGCGCGGCGGGGGAACCGTACGCGGAGGCGTTCGAGGCCCCCGAGCCGCCGCACCGTGGCCGGCGCCGCGCGGCGCTGCTCGGGGCGGCGGGAGCGGTCGTCGCGGTGATGGCGGCGGCCGGATTCGCCGGCGGGCTGTTCTCCTACGAGACGCCGTCGCGGGACACCGCGCCGCCGGAGGACATCCGGGCGGCCGTGCCGGACACCGCGACCAGCACGGCCTCCGAGTCCTCGGTCACGGCCTCCGCGTCCGCGACGCCGTCCGCCGAGTCGGCGTCGCCGTCCCGGTCGGCCGGCGCGAGCCCGTCGTCCTCGCCGTCCGCGTCGCGCTCCAGCGCCTCCCCGTCGCCGTCCCGCTCGACCGAGCCGACCGCAACCGCGACGAGCGCCGCCGCGACGGCCTCGCTGGCCCCGGGGAACGGCGGCCAGGGCGACGTCCAGGTCCTGCGCCGCGGCGACAGGGGCCCCGAGGTGAGCGAACTCCAGCAGCGGCTGCGTCAGCTGTACCTCTACAACGACCAGATCGACGGCAGGTTCGGCGGCCGCCTCGAGGACGCCCTGCGCAACTACCAGTGGGCACGCGGGATCCGCAGCGACGAGCTGGGGGTGTACGGGGCGGAGAGCCGGGCGAAGCTGGAAGCGGAGACGTCGGAACCGTAGGACGCCAAAACCGTAGGACGCCAAAACCGTAGGACGCCAAAACCGTAGGACGCCAAAACCGTAGGACGCCAAAACCGTAGGACGCCGGATCCGTAGGACGCCGGTGCCGGGCGAAGCCCGAGCGGACACGTCGCAGCCGCAGGACGCCGGAACCGTAGCCGGACACCTCGGAACGAGAAGTCCGCCGCCGTACCCAACCCGAGGTACCGCCGGACCTGACCGAAGTGCAGCCGCGCCCACCCCGAGGTACCGCCGGGCCTATCCGAGGTACAGCCGGACCGCCCCGTCGCCCGCCGGCTCCACCCTCACCTGCGTCAGGTCCCGCACCACCACGTCCGGCCGGTGGAACCCGGCCCGCGGCCCGACCCCGACGACCCGCATCCCCGCCGCGCGGCCCGCCTCGATGCCCGCCCCGGAGTCCTCGAAGACCACGCAGTCGGCGGGAGCGACGCCCAGTTCGGCGGCGCCCTTCAGGAACCCCTCGGGGTCCGGCTTGCTCGCCCCGACGGACTCGGCGGTGATCCGGACGTCGGGCAGCGCCAGCCCGGCCGCCGTCATCCGTGCCGTGGACAGCGCGACGTCGGCCGACGTCACCAGCGCGTGCGGCACCTCGCGCAGCGACGCGAGGAACTCCGGCGCCCCCGGCACCGGCACGACGCCGTCCATGTCGGCCGTCTCCTCGGCGAGCATGCGGGTGTTCTCCGCGTAGTTGCGCTCCATGGGCCGGTCGGGCAGCAGCAGCGCCATCGACGCGTACCCCTGCCGCCCGTGAACGACCTTCATGACCTCGTCCCCGTCCAGCCCGTGCCGGTCGGCCCAGCGGCGCCAGATCCGCTCCACGACGGCGTCCGAGTTGACGAGGGTGCCATCCATGTCGAGCAGGAGGGCACGGGCGGTCAGAACGGTGGGCGCGGTGGTGGCCGTCATCGGCAGCTCCGAACGTGGGGTGGGGGGACAAGGCGGCCCCGCCCGCCGGTCAGGGAACACGGGCGGGAGCCACTTTGTTTCTCTACGGTACAAAACAGTTCCGGTATCGCGCCACCGCCCCCGCGAAGCGTTCACCCACAGTTCAGCTCGCGCGGGCGGTCAGGCGGCGACCGCCTCCCACAGGCTCCACGCCCCCAGAGCCAGCATGAGCAGCGCCGCGATCTTGGTGATGAGCCCCAGCGGAACCCGCTTCATCAGCGCCTTTCCGCCGACGATGCCGAGCCCGGCGACCGCCCAGAGCGCGAGCACCGCGCCCAGGCCGACGGAGAGCGGGTCGTCATAGCGGGCCGCGAGGTTAGCCGTCATGATCTGGGTGAGGTCGCCGAACTCGGCGACCAGGATGAGCATGAATCCCGCTCCGGCGACCTTCCAGAAGGACTGGTCCTGCGGCTTGCGGATCTCCTCGTCACCGTCGTCCTTCTTCATCAGCAGCACCGCGGCACCACCGAGGAAGAGCACACCCGTGACCGCGTGCACGATCTGCTGCGGCAGCAGCGTCAGCACGCTGCCCGCCGCGACGGCGAGCACGACATGCAGCGTGAACGCGGCGGCGACACCGGCGAAGACGTACGAGGCGCGGTAGCGGGTGCCGAGGACGAGGCCGGCGAGCGCGGTCTTGTCCGGCAGTTCGGCCAGGAAGACGACGCCGAAGACGAGCGCCGTCACGGTGATGCTGATCAAGGTCCCTCAATCGGTCGGGGCTGCCCCGCCGAGAGTGCTGCACGCTGCGTTTCGCGACACCTCGGCACGGCAGCACACGGCTCCCGTGCCGTCGGGCACGGGCCTGCACTGCTTGCCGAAGGTCTCGCTGGCCGACCTCGTGGACGAGGTCTGCCTCCGGGCGCCGGCTCAGACGAGCTGAGCAGTATGTCGACGGTCCGGCGAAGAGCTACTCCCCTTCTGCTCCCCCCATAGTACGCGACACCCCGACGCGCCTCCGAGGGCCGAAAGTCCCTCCGCACCCCTTGTTGTGTCATGCACACGTCATTAGCTTCTTACCCGGCGCACATCCCCCCGCAATGCGGCGCCGCGAGCATTCCCTCGCTCGCACTCCAACACCCCCACACCCCCAGGGAGTTCGCATGCCGAAGTTCTACGCGCGTCGACAGGTGAGCATACTGGCCGCCCTCACCGGCCTCATAGCCTCGGTCGGGCTTTTCAACTCGCCGACCGCCTCCGCCGCCCTCCCCACCCCGGTCAGCGCCGCCACCGCCCGGACCTACCTCGCCTCGCTCACCGTGGCGACCGAGAACCGCACCGGCTACAACCGGGACCTGTTCCCCACCTGGATCACCATCAGCGGAACCTGCAACACCCGTGAGTACATCCTCAAGCGGGACGGTTCCAACGTGACCACCGACTCCGCGTGCGTCGCCACCGGCGGCAGCTGGCACTCCGTCTACGACGGGGCCACCTGGAGCGCCGCCTCCGACGTCGACATCGACCACCTCGTCCCGCTGGCCGAGGCCTGGGACTCCGGCGCGAGCGCCTGGACCACCGCCCAGCGGCAGGGCTTCGCCAACGACGTGACCCGCCCGCAGCTGCTCGCCGTCACGGACAACGTGAACCAGGCCAAGGGCGACAAGGACCCGGCCGAGTGGATGCCCTCGCTCAGCTCGTACGCCTGCACCTACGTCCGCGCCTGGGTCCAGGTGAAGTACTACTACAACCTCAAGGTCGACTCCGCCGAGAAGACCAAGCTGAGCTCGGTCCTCAACGGCTGCTGAGCCCGAGTCGGTCCGCCCGGCCGGCGCGGTCCATCCGGTCCGCGCCGGACCCTCCCCGTTCACCCCCCTCGTTCCGTACCGTACGGGGCGACGGAGGAGGGCGATCACCGTGGCGGAACTACGCCTGGGACCACTGCTGAGGTACGCCGACGGCTCGTCGGCGACGGTCTGGATCGAGGCGAGCCGTCCGTGCGCCGCCGAGGTGCGCTGCGCGGACGGCGCCGGCGGCAGCTCCCGCACCTTTCAGGTCGCGGGTCACCACTACGCCCTGATAACGGTGACCGGGCTCACACCGGGCGGCTCGCCGTCGTACGAGGTGCTCCTCGACGACACGCCCGTGTGGCCGCTGCCCGGCTCCCCCTTCCCGCCCTCGGTCATCCGCTCCCCCGACGCCGGGGACGACGTACGGGTCGCCTTCGGCTCCTGCCGCTGGGCCGCGCCGCCCGCCGACGAGCACGACCCGGTCGGCCCCGACGCCCTGGACAGCCTGGCGGCACGGATCGCCGCCCACCCGGACGGCGAACGGCCCGACGTGCTGGTGCTGCTGGGCGACCAGGTGTACGCCGACGAGACCTCCGCCGCCACCCGCCGCTGGCTGGCCGGCCGCCGCGATCTGCGGGAGGCCCCGGGCGCCGAGGTCGCGGACTACGAGGAGTACACCCGGCTCTACTACGAGTCCTGGCTCGACCCCGAGGTGCGCTGGCTCCTGTCCACCGTGCCCAGCTGCATGATCTTCGACGACCATGACGTCGTCGACGACTGGAACACCTCCGCCGCCTGGCTCGCCGACATGCGGGCCACCTGCTGGTGGCAGGAGCGGGTGCTCAGCGGCCTGATGTCGTACTGGGTGCACCAGCACCTGGGCAACCTGTCCCCGGCCGAACTCGCCTCCGACGCCCTGTACGCGGCCGTCCGCGACACTCCCGACGGCACCGACATCCTGCGCGCCTTCGCCACCCGCGCCGACGCCGACCCGGCCTCCGTGCGCTGGAGCTACCGGCGCGACTTCGGCCGGGTACGGCTGCTGATGGTGGACAGCCGGGCCGCCCGCGTCCTCGACGAGGGCGAGCGGGCGATGCTCGACCCGGGCGAGGCGGAGTGGCTGCGGACCCAGGCGCTGGACGCGCCCGGGTCCCGCGACCACCTCCTCATCGGCACCTCCCTGCCCTGGCTGCTGCCGCATCTGGTGCACGACGCCGAGGCGTGGGACGCGGCGCTGTGCCGGGGGGAACGGGGCGAGCGGTGGGCCCGGTTCGGGGAGCGGCTGCGGCGCGGGGCCGACCTGGAGCACTGGGCGGCGTTCCCGGCGTCCTTCGAGGCGCTGGCGGACCTGATCGCCGAGGCCGGTTCGGGGACGGCGGCGCCGGCGACGGTGCTCGTGCTGTCCGGAGACGTGCACCACGCGTACGTCGCCGAGCCGTCGTGGGCGCCGGGAACCGGACCGGACGCCAAGGTGCTGCAACTGACCTGCTCCCCCGTCCACAACTCGATCCCGTTGTCGATACGGGTGGGCTTCCGCTTCGGCTGGAGCGCCGTCGCGCGGCTGCTCGGCCGCCGTCTCGCCCGGCACGGGCGCTGCGCGCGTTCGTCCGTCGGCTGGCGCAGGACCGGCGGCCCGTGGTTCGGCAACCAGCTGATGACGCTGACGCTGCGCGGGCGTTCGGCGGTGCTGCGGCTGGACCAGGCACGGCCGGGCGGGGAGTTGCGAACCGTGGAGGAGTCCACCCTGACCACCACATGAGGGGCATCCGGGGGCGGTTGGGGCACGCGCCCGCGCGGGGCGTCCGGGGCGGATGGGGCACGCGTTGGCTTCCGCGGCGCGCGACGGCATGATGAGGCGGACCGTCCGCTTCCCTCGGGCGGTCTGCTCCATTTGCGCCCCACACGCCCGGGAGTTACCCCTTTGTTCCCCACGTCCGCGCCGAACCTGCTCCCTTCGCCCGCGCCGAACGCGGAGAACGCCGCCGGCCCGGCCGTGACGTCGGTCTCCGTGGCCCTGGTCGGCGCCGGCCCCCGCGGCACCTCCGTCCTGGAACGCCTCTGCGCCTCCGCCCCCGAGCTGCTGCCGCCCGGCGTCCGGCTGACGGTGCACGTCGTCGACCCCGCGCCGCCCGGCCCGGGCCGCGTCTGGCGCACCGCGCAGTCCACCGAGCTGCTGATGAACACCGTGGCCTGTCAGGTCACGCTCTTCACCGACGACAGCCTGGACTGCTCGGGCCCGGTCCGCCCGGGCCCGAGTCTGTACGAGTGGGCGGACGGCTCGCTGGGGCCGGACGAGTACCCGACCCGCGCCGCCTACGGCCGTTATCTGGAGTGGGTGTTCGCGAAGGTGGCGCGGGAGGCGCCGGACGCGGTGCGGGTGCGGACGCACCGGGCGCGCGCCGTACGGCTCGACGACGCCTCCGACGGCCGTCAGCTGCTGACCCTCGACAACGGCCGAGTGCTGAGCGCCCTGTCGGCCGTGGTGCTCGCCCAGGGCCATCTGCCGACGGCCACGGACGGGTCGCGGCAGCGCCTGGCGTCGTACGCCGAACAGCACGGCCTGCGGCACATACCGCCCGCCAACCCGGCCGACGTCGACCTCGACGCGCTCGCGCCGGGCGAACCGGTGCTGCTGCGCGGCCTGGGTCTCAACTTCTTCGACCACATGGCCCTGTTGACGACCGGCCGGGGCGGCCGGTTCGTCCGCGACGGCAGGCTGCGCTACCTTCCCTCCGGCCGCGAGCCGCGCCTGTACGCGGGTTCCCGGCGCGGCATCCCCTACCAGGCGCGCGGCGACAACGCCAAGGGCCCGTACGGCCGGCACACCCCGCTGGTGCTCACGCCGGAGGTCGTCGCGGGCCTCCGCAAGCGCGCGGACTCCGGCGAGGCGCCCGACTTCCTCGCGGAGATATGGCCGTTGGTGGCGAAGGAGGTGGAGACGGTCTACTACACCGCACTCCTTCGGCGCCATCACCCCGACGTCGCCGAGCGCTTCCTCGCCATCCCGCACGGCGCCCCCGAAGAGGCCCTGCTGCTGGACGAGTTCGGCGTGCCGAAGGCCGCCCGCTGGTCCTGGGACCGGATGTCCCGGCCGTATACGGAACGGGACTTCGCACACCCCGGACAGTGGCGGGACTGGCTGCTGTCGTATCTGGGCGAGGACGCCGCGCAGGCCGCCCTGGGCAATGTGCGCGGCCCGCTGAAGGCGGCCCTGGACGTGCTGCGGGACCTGCGCAACGAGCTCCGGCTGATCGTCGACCACGGCGGGCTGGCCGGCGCCTCCCGCCGGGACCACCTCGACCGCTGGTACACCCCGCTCAACGCCTTCCTGTCCATCGGGCCGCCCCGGCGCCGTGTCGAGGAGCTCGTGGCCCTGCTGGAGGCGGGCGTGGTCGACGTGCTCGGACCTCGGCTCCAGGTGCGCTGCGCGGACGGGGCCTGGCTGGCGCACTCCCCCGACGTGCCGGGATCGGCGGTGCGGGTGACCACCCTCGTGGAGGCCCGGCTCCCGGAACCGGACCTGCGCCGCACGGGCGACGACCTGCTCGCCCGGCTGCTGAAGACCGGGGGGTGCCGTCCGCACACGGTCGACGGCTACGAGACGGGTGGACTGGACGTGACCCGGCGCCCCTACCGTCTGATCGACCGCCAGGGCCGCCCGCACGAGCGGAGGTTCGCCTTCGGAGTGCCCACGGAAGGCGTGCACTGGGTGACCGCGGCGGGCGCCAGACCCGGCGTGGACTCGGTCACGCTCTCGGACGCCGACGCGGTGGCCCGAGCGGTCCTCCGTACCGCGGGAGCGGAGGCAGCGGCCCATGTGGAGGCAGAAACGGAGACAGGGACCGGTACAGGGACAGGGGCGGATTCAGCCGCAGGGGCGGGGGCGGAAACGGAGGCGGAAACGGAACCGGCCTCGTGGCCAAATGTTGAACTTGCAAGCACGAATTAGGTGCTCCTAACCTGGGTTGCTCGTTCGGTACCGCCGCCCCCACCGGCCGGCCCCCTTCGGACCGGCCCGTCCGCAACCGAAGGAGCACCCCCCACATGTCCGCACGCCTCAACCATGCCCAGCCATACGTCCTCGGCTTCTTCCGCATAGTCGTCGGCCTGCTCTTCGCCGCCCACGGCGCCGCCTCGCTGTTCGGCATCCTCGGCGGCGCCGCGGGCACCGACGGCGGCACGCTCGACGCCGGTGCCTGGCCCGGCTGGTACGCGGCCGTCATCCAGCTCGTCGGCGGCGGCCTGGTCCTGCTCGGCCTCGGCACCCGCGCCGCCGCGTTCGTCTCCTCCGGCTCCATGGCGTACGCCTACTTCCATGTGCACCAGGAGCACGCCCTGTGGCCGATCCAGAACGGCGGCGAGCCGTCGGCGATGTTCTGCTGGGCGTTCCTGCTGCTCGTGTTCACCGGTTCCGGCGCCTTCGGCCTGGACCGCCTCCTGGTGCGCCGCACGGCCACGCGGGGCGAGCGGGTACCGGATCAGGCGCCGGTCACCGCCTGATCCACGGAACCGGCGCCGGATGCGGCTCAGGCTTCGGGTCCGGGTCCGGGTCCGGGTCCGGGTCCGGGTCCGGGTCCGGGTCCGGGTCCGGGTCCGGGTCCGGTCGGACGTCGGCGTCCGTCCCGCGCAAGCGGGGTGGGCGCCGTCCGGGTCGGCGGGCTTCAGGAGGTCGCGGCGGCGGGGTGAAGGGTCCATGTCGAACACAGGCGCCCCCCGTGAACCCCATGTCACAGCCCAGGCGTACGCTGCATGGCTGTCAATGGCCGCCCCTGCCGCTCCCTCGCGACGTCGCGGCACGTACGGCCACGGGGGAGTAGCGCGGGAGTAGCAGTGCTGGAGGATGTGGGGGCGCTGACCGGCAGTCCATGGATCTACGCCATGGTCGCCGTGTCGGTCCTCTTCGACGTGTTCGTACCGGTGCTGCCGAGCGGCGTCCTGGTCGTCACGGCCGCCACGGCGGCGGCCGCGGGCTCGGGTGCCGCGGCCGGGCAGGTGCCGGGCAGGGTCCCCGACATCCTGTTCCTGACGCTGTCCGCCGCCACCGCCTCGGTTGTCGGCGACCTGGCGGCCTACCGGCTGGCCTGGCGGGGCGGCGAGCGCCTGGACCGGGCGATCGCCCGCTCGCGCCGGCTGCGCACCGCGCAGGAACGTCTCGGCGCGGCCCTCGCCCGCGGCGGCGGGGCCCTGGTCGTACTGGCCCGCTTCGCCCCCGCCGGACGCTCGGTCGTCTCCCTCGGCGCGGGCGCCGCCCACCGCCGGGCTCGCGACTTCCTGCCCTGGTCCGCGCTGGCCGGCCTCTCCTGGGCCGTCTACAGCGTCGCCCTCGGCTACTTCGGCGCCCACTGGCTGGGCGCCACCTGGCTGGCCACGGGGGTGTCCGTGCTGGCGCTGTTCGGGGCGGGCGCGGGCGCCGCGTACCTGATGCGCCGCCGACCGGCGGCCTAGCCCTGCGTCTGGATCAGCCCGGTGTCGCGGGGTGAGGCACGCGCGTCCGCGGCGTTGCCGTCGGTTGCCGACGCTCCACGTCGGCGCCCTCCTCCGCCCTGCGGCCACCCCGCGCCACACCCCGCTCGGGCCGGCCGATCAGCCCCGTCGGCCACGACCGGCCTGATACGAAGGAAAGGCCCTGGCCCCGGGGACCTTCCTCCGGGGGCTCAGCCGGTCTGCCGGACCGCCTGTCCGCGGATCTCCAGGCCGTCCAGGAGTTCGGCCGTAGCCTGCGCGATCACGTCGACGGCATGCTCGAACACCTCCTGGTTGTGGGCGGCGGGGGCCCGGAATCCGGAGATCTTGCGCACGTACTGGAGGGCGGCGGCGCGGATCTCCTCCTCCGTGGCCTCCTCGGGCAACACGGGCGGGCGAAGTGTCTTGATGCTGCGGCACATGCCTCCAGTGTGACCCCCCGGACGGCGGCCCGGCAGGGGGTCGCCGCCAACGTCGGTGAACCTCCCGGGTCCCGCCTGCCGGCCGACCGGGGCCGGCGAGGCCCGGGCCCTGGACGGTCACCGAACTCCTTCCCCAATAGAACTCCTGTTCGGAACACTCGTTCGCATGAACCTCCGGAAGAAACTCGCACCGCAAAATCGAACAGGCGTAGCATTGCCGCGTGGCTACGACCTATGACTTCCCCAGTGACCTCCGCTCCGGCCAGGAGGAGCTGCATCAGGTCCGGGCCGAGCTGTCGGCCCTGCTGAAGCGGCTCCCCTGGTCGGTCGAGCCGCTGGACGGCTTCAGCGACGACAACGGCTGGCGCCGGGTGGAGCGCCCCGCCTCTCCGGGCTGGACGGCGGACGAGCAGGCCGAGGTCGAGAAGCTCCGGCTGCGCGAGCACGAACTCGCGGTGTTCGTGAGCTGTCACCGGTTCTGGGCGGAGGTCGCCGCCGGGGACCGGATGGAGGCCCGCACCCGGCTCAAGCACGCGCACGGAACTCCGCCCGGCGACGACGGAGAGTAGCGCGTCCCGTGCGCAGCGGCTCGCCCCCTCCGGAACGCGCACCCCGAAACGCGGACCACACAGAACGGCGCGGGAACACGCAGACACGCACCTCGGGGAAACGCGAAGGACCCCCACAGTCACACTGCGGGGGTCCTCACGCCGACGAGTACGCCGGTCCTGGTGGGCGCGGACGGTTTCGAACCGCCGACATCCTGCTTGTAAGGCAGGCGCTCTACCCCTGAGCTACGCACCCAGGACGAGTCGACAGCCTACATTGCCGGGGCCACTGTCCCGCAAACGTGAATCCGGGCCGATACGGGGGTTACCCCCACCCGCGATCCGGGAGTGCGCCGGATCCCCCGGCGGGCCGCCGGTCCGTACGGTCGTAGTCGTCCGGGTCGGCGTCGACCCGGCGTCCGTCCAGGGGGAGACCACCATGACCCGTACCGTTCCCGCCACCGCCCGCGCGGCCCTCGCCGCCGGTGTCGTCGTGGTCGTCGTCGCCACCGCCACCGGCTGCGGTGCCTCCGCCGGTGACGACAAGGACCCCGACCACCGGTCCTTCGCCCTGCACGGCCGCACCCTCACCGTCGACTCCGACGACTCGGCGCTGGAGATCGTCGCCGCGGACACGAACCCGGCGGGCCGGATAGCGGTCACCCGCTGGTTCCAGGGATCCGTGGTCGTCGGCGGGGACCCGAAGGTGACCTGGTCCATGAAGGACGACCGGCTGGTGCTGCGGATGAAGTGCTCCGGCGTCGTCGCCGACTGTGCGGCGAAGCACCGGATCGAGGTGCCGCGGGGCGTCGCGGTGCGGGTCGAGGACGGGGACGGGAGCGTGCGGGCGCGCGGGTTCGAGGACGCGCTGAGCATCCGTACGGGCGACGGGTCCGTGCACGTCAGCGACTCCGCCGGGCCGCTGGAGCTGCGTTCGGGCGACGGATCCGTCCGGGCCGACGTCACCTCGCGGCGGGTGAGCGCGCACAGCGGCGACGGCTCGATCCGGCTCGAACTCGGCGCCGTGCCGGACCTGGTGGAGACCCGCAGCGGCGACGGGTCCGTCACCGTCGCGCTGCCCCGGGCCACGTACCGCGTGACCACCGAGACGGGGGACGGCGCGGTGGACGTCTCGGTGCCCCGGGACGACAACAGCTCCCATGTCGTGTCCGCCCACACCGGCGACGGGAAAGTCACGGTCCGTACCGCGAACTGACCGACCCGTGTGTTCGTCCATAACCGGTGGGAGAATGAACCGGGCAGGGCGGATCACAGCACGGGAGAGGGATGTGACGGCGACACCAGGAAAGCCGTACTCGCCGTCGGTGCCGGGGGCACCCCGTCCCGTGCGACGCGCACTGCGGGACACACTGACCCTGCTGGGTCTGCCGCTCGTCGTGGCCCTCGCGCTGCCCGCCGCCTTCGCCGGCGGCGGCACCCGGCGCTGGTTCGGCGGGCGGGCGGAGAGCCAGCGGGCCGAGGCGCAGGCCGCGAAGGACGCGGCCGCCGCCGCGTTCTACGAGCTGGACACCGCCCAGCGCGATCTGCGGATCTCCGTCGAGACGATCACAGCCGTCGACGCCTCCCCCGCCGCCCGGCGCTCGGTCTCCGACTTCGAGGCGATCGGCGGCCGGATCGACGAGGCCAGCCGGCAGTACATCGACGCCGTCGACGCGCACGACCTCGACCGCGACGACCTGGAGGCGGCCGCCGCGGTCCGCGCCCGTACCGATTTCACCCGGGCCAAGGACGAACTCGACCGCGTCAAGCAGGAGCTGGACCGGTTCACCGACGGGCTCGGGCCGCTGCTGGGCAAGGCCGAGACCCAGCTGGCCCGGCTCGCGCCCGCCGTCGAGCGGGCCCGGCAGGCGCTGCTGGGCGCCTCGAACGCTCTGGACGGCACCCGGGAGGCGGGACTGCGGGCGGACGACCTCGCCGCCCGGCTCGCCGCCCTCGGACCGGAGCTGACCCGGCTGAACCAGGGGGCCGGGCAGCACGGCGTCCCGCAGACGCTGGAGCGGGCCGAGCGGGTGTCCCGGGAGGCCGAGGCGATCCGCGCGGAGGCCGGGCGACTGCCGGAGAAGGCCGCCGAGATCGACCACCGGCTGGTGTCGCTGCGCACCCGGGCCCAGGCGCTGACCACCCGTGCCGGGCAGGTCGACCCGGTGCTGAGCGAGCTGCGGCGGCGGTTCTCGGCCGCGTGCTGGCAGGATCTCCAGCAGGTGCCGGAGCAGGCCGGGGAGAACGTCCGGCAGGCCGAGCTGAAACTGACGGAGGCCCAGACCGCGCGGGACGCGCAGCGCTGGCCGGACGCCACCGCGCTGCTGTCCACGGCGCGGGCGCTGCTCAACACCACGGACGAGGCCGTGTCGGCCGCCGGTGACCGGCTGACCCGGCTGAACGCCGTGCAGAAGGACCCGCAGCGGGAGATCGAGCGGACCCGGTTCGCGATCCGGGACGCGCAGCGGCTGGCCATGTCGGGGCGTACGACGCCGGACCCGCGGCACGCACGGCCGCTGGAC
Organism: Streptomyces sp. NPDC059582; assembly: GCF_042735715.1. Lineage (NCBI taxonomy): Bacteria > Bacillati > Actinomycetota > Actinomycetes > Kitasatosporales > Streptomycetaceae > Streptomyces > Streptomyces sp. NPDC059582. Next base: position 49,345 of record NZ_JBHWCC010000024.1, on the reverse strand, counting down.
GACTCGGTGGCCCGTCTGGAGCGCGCGATCGGCACGCTGGAGGGCCGCCACCCCGACTACTGGCACTTCCTGACGGAGACGGAAGCGGTACGGCGGTCGGTGGCGGGCGTGGTCTCGCAGATCCGGGAGGAACGCGGCGCGGGGCACTGAGCGCCCGCTGCCCCCGGCGGCACGCGATCGGTGCCGGGCTGCACGCGAAGTGCGGCAGGGTCGGCACGACCCTGCCGCACGGCAACCCGTACGGACGCTCCCGCCACCTGGGCCACGCCGGGCCGGGACGGCGGGAGCGGTCGCGTCAGGTGCGGTAGGCGTAGAACGCGGCGGTCGGGTACGACGCGACGAGGCTCGCCACCGAGCGACGGTAGGTGTTGTTGGAGTGGTACGTCACGTACGGCACGCCCTGCGGGCTCTTGTACGTGACGATCATCGTGTGGTCCTTGGACCCGTCCTTGTCGAAGTCCATCTGGAGGACGTCGCCGACCTCCAGCTGGTAGACGTTGGCGAGGCTCGTGGTCCGCTTGGAGTTCTGCGCGAACCAGGACCACTCGTTGACGCCGACGAACGAGTCCGACTGGATGTCCGCGGTGCCGAACCACTTGGTGTAGTCGTACACGTAGCCGGGGACGTGCTTCCAGCCGCCGGCCTTCAGGGACTGGCTGACGAAGTTGGTGCAGTCGCCGCCGGCACCGTGCCCGTTGTAGTCCGGGTAGGCGGTGTTGTACTTGTTCCAGTACTTCTCCGCGTACGTGGCCATGGCCTTGTAGTCCAGGGCCCCGCCGGTGAGGGTCTTGGGCTTCGCAGCGGCGGGGTACGTGGTCGCCGCACGGGGAGCCGACGGCATGGTGTCGTCGGCCTTGGCGGCCTTGACGGAGGGCTTGGCCACCGTGTTGACCGCGAGGCCCGCGTCGGTGTCCTTGATGTCGGTCAGCCGCCAGGTGCCCTGCTGGTCGGCGGTGAACGTCAGCTCGTGGTGGGCCTGGAAACCGGTGGTCCTCGGCTCGTCGCCGCGGACCTTGGCGTAGGTCAGGGTCGTCGTCTCGGTGACCGCGACCTTGGCCTTGCGGCCCTTCACGTTCGTGGCGTCCAGCGTGACGGTGGTGCCGGCCTTGCTGTACTTCTCGCCGGCCTTCGCGAGCCGGCCCTTGCGCTGGTCCAGCGTGGACAGCGCGGTGTCCTCGCTGCGGGACACACCCGAGGACACCTGGACGTCCCCGGAGAAGCCCTGCGTCAGCGGCTTCGCGCGGTTGCTCTGCCGGCCGGTGACCAGGGCGTCGGTGCGGTCGGTGAAGACCGCGTCCGCCAGCCGCTGGAAGGTGGCCTTCGTCTTGGCGTCCACCGTGGGGTCGTCGACGACGGCGGCGCCCGCGCTCCAGTTGGGCAGCAGCGCCACACCGGCGACGACCGACGCGGCGGCCGCCCCGAGTATGGTGGCGCGGCGGCGCGTACGGCTCAATTTCCTTGACTTCACTGATGTTTCCCCTCTACCCCGGCACTGGGGACGCCGGGAACGGAATCTTCGCACGACATGTGTGTGCCGTGTGAAGGGGGATACGGTAGAGGTTTGGTTACTTCACCGGTTGCCGCACCGGTCACTTCACCACCGTCGACCAGTCCGGCGACTGGGCCGGGTCCAGGCTGCGCAGCCGCTCCAGGGTCTCGGGCTTCTGCACGTCCATCCAGGCGGCCAACTCCTTGAAGGACACGCACTTGACGCCCTTCTTGGTGCACACGTTCTTGATGACCTGGTCGATGGACTTCATGTAGATGCCCCCGTTCCAGTCCTCGAAGTGGTTGCCGATGAACAGCGGTGCCCGGCTGCCGTAGTACACGCGGTTGAAGCCGGCCATGTAGGAGCCGACGGTCTCCTGTTCCCACTCGGGGAACTTGGCCGTGTCGCCCTGGGTCTCGCCCTCGGACTGGTTGTAGAGGAAGTTGAAGTCCATGGACAGGCCCTGGTACTTGCCGCCCTCGTACGGGAGCATCTGGAGCGGGAAGTCCCAGATGCCGTTCTTCTTCCTGGGCCATATCTGGAAGTCGCCGGCGGAGCTGGCGTCGTACTTCCAGCCGTAGCCCTTGATGGCCTTCAGCAGGTTCGCCTGGCCCTCCAGGCAGGGGGCGCGGCCGCCGGCGACCTCCTTCTTGAAGTCGAAGGGCAGCGGCGCGATGTCGGTGTAGCCGGTGTTGGTCTTCCAGCGCTCCACGAAGTCGAAGAACTGGTCGATCTCGCTCTTCCACTCGTCGACGCTCCACTCGCCGCCGCCCTTGGCCTCGCAGAAGTGGCCGTTGAAGTGCGTGCCGATCTCGTTCCCGTCCTCCCAGGCCTTGCCGAGCTGTTCCAGCGTGGTGCGGATGTGCTCGTCGGTGGGGAAGCTGATCGCGGCCGAACCCCGGGGGTGCTGCGGAGGGTTGTAGAGGTCCTTCTTGCTCTTGGGCAGCAGGTAGATGCCCGTGAGGAAGAACGTCATGTGGGCGTCGTACTCCTTGGCCAGCTCCCGGTAGTGCGAGAAGAGCTCGTCGTCGCCCTGGAGGGCGCCGTCCCAGGAGAACACGACGAACTGGGGAGGCTTCTCGCCCGGTTTGAGCGGAACCGCCTTCAACTCGCCGGTCTGCGGGCCGGTGTAGGAGGTGGAGCCGTCCCCGAGCACCTTGGTCTTGCCGTCCCACGGGGACTCGCTCGCCTTGGGCGTCGCCCCCTTGCCCGAGGACGCCGTCGGAGCGGTGCTGTCCGAGCGGGTCAGGACCAGGTAGCCCGCGACCAGGGACGCCGCGACCAGGAAGGCCGCCAGGGTGAGGAACCCGGGGCGGGTGGTGCGGCGCGGTGCGCGGCCTGCGCGGCGGCGGCCGGACGGTGACTTCATGTGCGGCTCATTCTCCGAGGGAGTGGGGTGCGGGTGCCCGGTGCGGGGGTCAGCCGAGGGGACTCATGGCACCCGACCAGATGTCGTACGGGACGCTGTCGGAGGCCGTGCCCGCGATCCCCTTCAGCGGCAGTGGCTCGAGGCTCTTGGCCAGATCCATGCGGTAGACGACCACCGCGGTCGACACGGACTTGGCCGTGCCGACATACCAGAGGGCGGTGTCGTTCTGAGTGGTTCCGATTTTTCCGGCCACCTCGTCGGAGGCGGTGACCGCCGGTGCGCCGGCGGTGGTGCCCGCATCCGTCGGATGGGCGGTGCGGAAGGCGTCCGCGAGCGCGGCCTCGACCTCCTCGGCCACCTTCTGGCTCATCGCTCGCCGGGACGCGGGCTTCTTCAGCGTGACCTTGGAGCCGTTGCGGGTGATCCGGCTCACCGAGTACGGCTCGACGTGCCTGCCGTCGGCGGCGAAGGTCCCGTACGCGCTCGCCATGCGGATCGCGCTGGGCGTGGAGTTGCCCAGGGACAGCGCGGGCACCTGCGCGCCGAAGCTGGAGGACAGCAGCCCGGCAGCCTCGGCGGTGCCGCGCACGGTGTCGAGACCGGTGTCCATGCCGAGTTGCATGAACGGGGTGTTCACGGAGTTGGCGAGCGCCTGGTGCAGGCTGATCTGCCCGTAGGACTTCTCGCCGTCGTTGTGGGCGGCGACCTTCTTGCCGCTGCGGTCCCAGTAGGGCCCCTCCGGCGTGGAGACGGGCACGCCGTCGTCACCGTCGTAGAGCGACTCGCCGGTCACCGTGCTCACGGTGCCGTCGCGGGTCTTGCGGACGCCGTGTTCGAGACCGGCGGCGTAGACGAAGGGCGTGAAGGCCGAACCGGCCGGGACCGTGGTGGCGTTGGACTCGTTGTAGCCCTGCGTACGGTGGTCGGGGCCGCCGTAGACGGCGAGGATACGGCCGTCGGAGGCGATCGAGGAGGCGCCGTAGTGGGCGGTCCTCGCGGCGCCGGGGTCGTCCTCCTTCGCCTCCTTGCGGGCCTTGGCGACGGCGTCGGTGAGCGAGGTCTCCCGCTTGCGGTCGAAGGTCGTGTAGATCTGGTAGCCGCCGAGGTCGAAGTCCTTGTCCGAGATGCCGGCGGCCTTCTTGGCGTACTGCTGGGCCAGTTCGACCAGGTAGTCGCTCTGCTTGCCGGTGTCGAAGCTCGGGGACCGCTTCAGCGGCTCGGGGAACTTCTTGTACGTGGCCCGCTCGGTGGGCGACAGCTTGCCGACGTCCACCATGCGGTCGAGGATCCAGTTCCAGCGCTCCACGGCGCGCGCGTGGTTGGCCTGGCTCAGCGTCGGGTCGTACAGCCCGGCGCCCTTGAGCAGGGAGGCCAAGAAGGCGGCCTCGCTGACGTTGAGATCGCCGACCTCCTTGCCGTAGTAGGCCTGGGCGGCGCGCTGGATGCCGTAGGTGCCGCGGCCGAACCAGCTGGTGTTGAGGTAGCCCTCGAGGATCTTGTCCTTGCTCATCCGGTTGTCGAGCTTGAGGGCGATCATCGCCTCGGTGAACTTGCGGCTGACCGTCTGGTTCTGGTTCAGGTAGACGTTCTTGACGTACTGCTGCGTGATGGTGGAGCCGCCCTGGGTGTCTCCGGAGCCGACCGTGCGCCACACGGCGCGGCCGATGCCGGAGACGGATATGCCCGGGTCGGAGTAGAAGCTGGCGTTCTCCGCCGCCACGACCGCCCAGCGGACGTCCTCGGGTATGTCCTTCAGAGGCATGGCCTGCCGCTGCACCCAGCCGGTACGGGCCATGGGCGTCCCGTCGGACCAGAAGAAGACGTTGTCCTGCTGGGTGGCGTAGCTGTTCAGGTTCTCCGGGATGTCGGTCGCGGCGTACGCGACGACCAGGAACGCGCCGGACATGCCCACGGCCGAGACCACGGCGCCCAGCGACTGCCGCCAGGAGGGTATCCAGCGGCGCCAGTCGGCGCGGCCGGGGCGTGGGTACTGCGGCCTGAGCCTGCGGGCGTAGGGCGCCAGCCGGCGGGCGTACGGGGCCAGCCGGTCGGCGTAGGGCGCCAGCCGGCGGGTGACGGGCGCCAGGAACCGGGCCGGCGCGGCCAGGAGCGGCGCCACGGCGGCGGCGAGGCGGCCGAGGAGGGTGGTCGGCGCGGCGGCCGGCGGGGTCCTGCCGTCGCGGGCGGAGCGGTCGGGCAGCTCCGACCGCTGGACGACCCGCAGTTCCATGGTGGCGTCCGCCGGCGGCGGCGGCTCGAACCTGAGCTGCATGGTCTCGTCCGACGGCGGCTCGAACCTGAGCTGCATGGTGACGTCCGACGACGGCGGCTCCTCGGCCGGTGCCTCCCCCTCCGTACGGTGACGGGAACGTTTCGGCGCGGCACGGCGACCGTGGCGTCGACCGTCCCCCTGGGCCTCGGCCCCCTGCCCCTCCTCGGTCACGACTGCGTCTCCCTCCGCACTCCGTGGTGCTCGCGCGGGCCGACACAGCTGCCGCGTACGCGGCTGAGATCCCCCTGTGTCGCTCTTGCCGGACCGAGGCCAAGGCCCCGCGGCTCATCGCGGCTCTGCCAAATTACCAGCGATCTTTGCAATTTCTCCGCACGAGAAACCGACAGAACCGATCGCATAGCAAAATTTAGAGCTCACGTTAGCGGTCGCGGCCGTTAGCCTGAGCACATGCCTCGCTACGAATACCGCTGCCGGACCTGCGGCGACACGTTCGAACTCAGCCGTCCCATGGCCGAGTCCTCCGCACCGGCGAGTTGCCCGGCCGGACACGACGACACAGTGAAGTTGCTCTCAACGGTCGCGGTGGGCGGCTCGGCCACCGCGTCCGCCCCCGCGCCCGGGGCGGGCGGCGGAGGCGGCGGGTGCTGCGGCGGAGGCTGCTGCGGCTGACGGCGGCGGCCCAGAAGCGTTGCCGGGGGCGGCCTAAGGGTGGTGCTGGGGGCGCGACACGCGCAGGAACTCGCGCAGGATGCGCTCGCCCGCCAGCACGCCCCGCTCGGGCAGCGCGGTGATCCCTGGCGCCGTCCAGTCGGCGTCGGCCAGTTCGCCGTGCCCCGGCCGCCAGCCCTGGTCCGCGGCCAGCAGCAGGTCCGCGTCCAGCAGTGAGTCGCCGGCCGCGAGGGTGAGGTCGGCGCCGGTGCGGCGGGCGACCTCACGCACGGCCGCGCCCTTGGTGAGCGGCTTCGGCACCGCGTAGATCTTGCGGCCCTGGAGCGACACCGTCCAGCCGAGGTTCTCCGCCCAGGCCGCGAGCTCCTTCACCCACTCCTCGGGCAACAGCTCGCGCTCGACGACCAGATAGACGAACAGGTTCTCGGCGACCCGCTCCTTGCGCAGCCAGACCGGGTCCGCCGTGCGCGTCAGGTGCTCCTGCACCTCCGCCAGCGGCGCGCACTCGTCGGCCAGCCGCGCGTTCACCCGCGCGTGCCAGTCCTCGTCGGACACGCCGTCCACCAGCAGATGGCCGCCGTTGGCGCAGATCGCGTACGTGGGCGCCGGACCCGGCAGGTTGATGCGCAGGTACTGCTTGCGGGTGCGGGTCGTGGTCGGCACGAACACCGCCGCGTCGCCGAGCTCGGTGAGCAGCCCGGCCGCCGTCTCCGTCAGGTACGACAGCGGCCTGCTCTCGTGCACCTCCACGCACAGCAGCCGCGGGGCCCGCGCGTCGGGCATGGTCAGCGCCAGGGCCCCCGCGGAGTAGATGAGCGTACGGTCGAGGTCGCTCGCCACCAGCACCGGCATCAGACCGTCACCGCCTTGCCGTCGGCGCCGGTCGCGCCGCGCGTGAACTTCGGGTGGATCAACCCCACGCAGGTGTAGGGCAGTTCCCCCACCTCCTCGACGGGCACCCCGCGCTGCTCCGCCAGCAGGCGGACGTGGTCGAGGTCGGCGCCCGCGCCGGCCCGCGCGAGGATCTTCCACGGCACCCGGCGCAGCAGCACCCGTGTGGTCTCGCCGACGCCGGGCTTGACCAGGTTCACGTCGTGGATGCCGTACTCCTCGCTGATCCGCTCGACGGCCGCCCAGCCCTCCCAGGTCGGGGTGCGGTCGGCGGCCAGCAGCTCCTTGACGGCCGCGTCCACCGTGTCCATGACCTCGCCGAAGCGCGCGGCGACCGCGTCGAGGAAGTCCACCGACACGTCCGTGCCGGCGAGTTCGCGGTAGAACTTCGCGCCGTGGAAGTCGTGCGGGCCCACCAGGTCCGCGCGCAGCACCGTCCGTGAGATGAGCCCCGACACGGTCGAGTTGAGGCACGCGGACGGGATGAGGAAGTCCTCCCGGGTGCCGTACGTACGCACGCACGAGCCCGGGTCGGCCAGGACCGCGATCTCCGGGTCGAAGCCCGAGACGCCGTCGGACTCCTCGAACTCCCTCAGGGCGTCGGCGAGTTCCCGGGTGATGGCGCCCTTGCCGGTCCAGCCGTCGACGAAGACCACGTCGGACGGGTCGTGGTGGGCGGCCAGCCAGCGCAGCGCGTTGACGTCGATGCCCCGGCCGCGCACGATCGACACGGCGTAGTGGGGCAGGTCGAGGCCGTGCCGGTACTGGGCCCAGCGGCGCATCAGGACGCCGACCGGCGTGCCCGCGCGGGCCAGCGAGACCAGCACCGGGCGCGGCGAGCGCTCCGCGATCACGGTCTCGGTGACCACTCCGACGGCGTGGGCGATGCGGTCGGCCGAGATGCCGAGGGCCGTGTGGAACAGCTCCTGGTACTGCTCGCTCGGCTGGTACTCCACCGGCAGCGACTCGGCGTAGTGCGCGCCGCCGCTCTGGATGGCCTCCTCGCGCTCCTCGGTCGGCGCCTCCAGCGTCACGTCCGAGAGGTCCTGGAGCAGCCAGCCGACCTCCTCCGGCGCGTACGAGGAGAAGGCGGGGCCGCGGAGGGGCTCGGGCAGCATGGCGGGTCTCTCTTCCGGCAAGGCGGCGGCGTACAGCGGTTCGGGGACGTACGAGGGCACGACCGCGAGCAGGACGTGCGGGGCGTGCTCGGCGAGCCGGGCGAGGAGGCCGTCGGGGGCGTGCAGTGAGGCCGTGTCGGCGACCGAGTCCACGACCGCCACGACCGCGTCGAAACCGGCTCCGGCGACGTTGTAGGCGTAGCGCTCACCGGGGCCGTCGGCCGGGTCGTCGTGGGCGGGGAAGACCAGTCGGCTGCGTATCGCGTAGCCGGGGTCGTCGACGGCCAGGACGGGTGAGCGGGTGGTGGTGGAGTAGCGCACCTCGGCGGCCACGACCTGTTCGAGCTCGCGGGCCAGCCGCAGCGGTGCGTACATCAGCTCCTCGAAGCCGAGGACGAGGACGCGCCGGGCGTCGTCGGGTATCGCCTCGGCGAGCCGGGCCGCCATGGCGGGCAGCGCGGACTCCAGGCGCCTGCGGTGCCGGGCCGTGAAGCCGTGCCGGCCGCCGTCGGGCAGACCGCGCGGCCAGCACAGGTCGACGCGTTCGACACGGCCCTGCGGGCGCGGGGCGGGGAGCGCGGCGGACTCGTACCGGGCGACCAGCTCCTGGCCCTTCTCCAGCACGCCCTCCGGAAGCCGCACGGTCCCGGAGGCGGCCGCCACCAGGTCCACCCGGGCGCCGAGCTCCCGCGCGAGCGCCGCCAGGCGGCCCGCGTCGGCCGCCGAGCGCATGTCGACGAGCGCGACGACGACGTACCGCCCGCGCGGATAGCGCTCGTGCAGGTCCCTGATGGTGTTCAGGACCGTGTTGCCGGTGGAGAACTCGTCGTCGACCAGGACCAGCGGACCGCCGCCGACCAGCAGGGCCGGGTCCTCGGGCAGCAGCAGGTGGGAGGTGGCGTGCGAGTGGGACTCCTCGAAGCCGCCCGCGGTCGCCACGCCGGCGACCGGGCGACGGGTGGAGTGCAGACAGGGAGCGGCGCCCAGCCCGTCGGCGACGGAGTGGCCGAGCCCGGTGGCGGTCTCCGCGTAGCCGAGGACGACCGCCTCGGCCGCCTCCTCGGCGCCGAGCAGGTCGCGCACCCGGCGGCCGAGGGCGTATCCGTAGCCGTAGACCACGGACGGCGACTGCGGCACGTGCTTGCCGAGCACGTTCGACACGAGCAGATGGGCCCGCTTGGGGTTGCGGCGCAGCGCCAGCCCCACCAGGTCGCTCAGTTTGCCGTCGCCCACGAGTTCGATCCCGAGCCGCTGGGCGACCCAGGCACCGGACCAGACCCCGTCGTTCACTGCCTTGTTCATACGTCCCTTGTGTGTAGCCGGTTCTGGCCGGTTCCCTCGGAAGCGGCCGGTTCAGCCGGTTCGGCGGTTCAGCTCGGGATGCCGGCGGCGAGCAGGTCGACGAAGCTGACGTCCTCGTGCGCGACGCCGAAGACCTCCGCGCGCAGCATGGTCCGCTCGGCCCAGGCGCGGTGCGGCTTCACCTCGTTCATCTTGTTGGTGTACGCCGACCTCAGCACTCCCCCGCCGCCGCGCTCGGGCCGCAGGATGTCCGCCGCGTCACTGAACTCCTCGTGACTGACGACGGACAGCGCGTGCACGGCCGGCACATGGGAGGGATGGATGCAGGTCTTGCCGAGCAGGCCGTTGGCATGGTCCAGGGAGATCTCCCGCAGCAGTCCGTCCATGGCGTGCTCTATCAGTATCTCGCGCAGCTCGACGGCCTGTCCTTCCATGAAGGGGCTGTGCCGCAGCATCGGCTTGAACATGCGCTCGGGGACGCGGAAGTACTCCCACACCGGGCCGGTCACCGTGAAGCCGGTGCCGTCGGCGCGGCCCAGCATGTTCACCACGTCGGAGATCACGGAGGCGACGATCTGGACGTCGTACGCCGTCATGTCGGGGGCCCGGCGCAGGCCGTACGAGGAGCAGAAGTCGGTCACGCCGAGGCGCAGCGCGAGCACCCGGCCGCGGTACTTGTCGACCGCGCGGGCGATGCCCTCCAGGGTCTCGACCCGCGACTCGCGGTACAGCAGCTCGGGCGACTCCAGCACCGGCATCGCGAACAGGCGCCGGCCGCTCGCCGTCTCCGCGGTGGTGAGGGCCTCGAGGAACGGCATGCCGCGTTCCTCGGTGAACTTCGGCATCACGAAGCCGGACAGCCGGCGGACGGTGGGGCCGAGGCGGCGGACCAGGTCGGGGATCTGCTCGGGGGTGCGGACCCGGATGAACAGCAGCGGGAGGCCGGTGCCGGTGCGGGCGTCCAGGTCGGCGAACTGGCGGACCAGGTTCTCCTCGCCGTGCTCGACGTCCGCGTCGTCGATCGAGTCCTCCAGGCACAGCACCATCGAGACCACGCCGCGCCCGGCCTGCTTGACGATGTCGTCGGCGAGCTGGGGCCGGGTGGCCGGGCTGTAGAGGGTGGCGCCGAGCGCCGCGGAGAGCAGCCGGGCCGGGGAGTCCGCGGTGAACTCGCACGGCTCCTGATGGAAGAGGCGCTGCCGTACCTCAGGGGCAATATGCCCGAAATGACGCATTGAGCTCCCCTGTGGTGACGGAACGTGGCGGACCAGTCCGTGAAGTGTCTATGGGTGGCCGGTAATAGTACGTAAGGATCCATGTCAGAGGTTCCCGCCGGGCATGAAGTTCAGGTAACGCAGGCAAACACAGTGGGTCACCGTGTCCGGGCCCGGCCCCGCATTGTCGTGATCAGGACCGAGAGGGCAGGATGACCGTATGACGCACGCGATGCTGAAGGGGTCGAACGTCCCGGTCGAGGCTACGACGGTGCGCGCCGTGCTGCGCTGGACGCCCGGGCAGGGGGTCCCGGATGTCGATGCCTCCGCGCTGCTCCTCGGCCTCGACGGTCGGGTGCGCTCCGACGAGGACTTCGTTTTCTACAACCAGCCCCGGCACCCCTCCGGGAAGGTCTGGCGACTCGGCAAGAAGCGGGTCGCCGAGGGCCTCACCGATACGATCCAGACAGATCTCGTCGGTGTCGAGCCCGGGGTCGGCCAGATTCTGCTGGTCGCTTCGGCGGACGGCGTCACGTTCGATCGCGTACGGTCGCTGCGCATCCTGCTGTACGACGCCTCGGTCACCGAGAGCGAACCGCTGGCGTACTTCGACGTCAAGCCGGAGACGGGCGGGGAGACCGCGCTGATCTGCGGCGAGCTCTACCGGCGCGGGGACGGCTGGAAGTTCCGGGCGCTGGGCGAGGGCTACTCGAACGGGCTGAAGGGTCTCGCGACCGACTTCGGCATCTCGGTGGACGAGGCGGAGGCGGCGGAGGAGTCGCAGGCCGCCCAGCCCCCGCCGCCCACCACGGCCCAGCCGCTGCCTCCGGAGCAGCAGTCGAACGCCGTACCCGCCCAGCCCGCCTACGGGTACCCGCAGCCGCCGGTGGCGACCCAGCCCGCCTACGGGTACCCGCAGCCGGCCGGCCAGCCCGCGTACGGCTATCCCCAGCCGGTGCCGGCGGTCCCCGCCGCGGAGTTCCGGCTGCCGCCGCAGGGCCCGCAGTTCGTCGGCCGCTAGTGCCGCAACAGGCAACGGCCACGGCACCGGAGCGGACGGGTCGGGGGCGTCAGCCCTCGACCTTCGTCTTGTAACCCCGGCCCCACTGCAGCCCCCACCCGTACAGCCGGTCGAGTTCCGCCTGGAAGCCGTACACGAACTTCACCTCGCGGCGGACGATGAGCTCGTCCTTGACGTTCTCGATCATCACGACCGCGCAGGAGCGGGCCTGGGGGTGGCGTTCGTCCAGGCCTATCTCGATCCGCGGGCCGTTGCTCGGGTAGAGGGTGACGATGGCGTGGGTACGGTCGAAGGCGGGCGTCTGGTCGTAGATGTACACGAACACCAGGAGGCGTTTGATGTCGTCCCGGTGGTCGAGGTTGACGTAGACCGTCTCGCCGGACGCCGAGCCGAAGCGGTCGTCGCCGCTGAGTTTCACGTACGGCGGCGCGTTGACGTCGCCGAGATAGCCCCCCAGCGGCTGGACGACGCCCTTGGTGCCGTCCTTGAGCTCGTAGAGGCAGCCGAGGTCCAGGTCGACGTTGACCATGCTCTGACTGTGGCCGACGACCTCCGGAGGCCTGAGCGCCTTGAACGGGTGCCGCAGCAGGCTCTCCCGCTGGGTGCCGCCGATGTCGGAGGTCCGCATCCGCCAGGTCAGGTTGATGCGCAGGTTGCCGGTGGCCGCGCCCTGCTTGGTGAGGGAGACCTGGTGGTGCCGTTTGGTCAGCTCGATGGCGTTGCTGGCCGCGCTGCCCGAGTCGAAGTCGAGCTCCCGCCCGCGCCACAGCCCGTCGAAGAAGCCCATACCCGCCCCACCCCCACCTTCACGTGCACTGGACAGACCAGCGGGACGGCCGGAGGACTCGTCCTCGTCGGCCGCCCCGCACAGAGCGTTCCTCGCTCAGCTGGTGATCACACCCCGGACGAGACTTCAGCTTTCTCGTCCGAGCCTGCTTTTCCCTCGGCCGCCGCCAGTGCGCGGTTGCGGCGTACGGAGGACCAGAACGACCAGGCGATCAGGACGACGCCGACGAGACCGGTGATGACCTCGTTGATCTGGTACTGGATCGTGACCATGAGGATCACGGCGAGCGCGCCGATCGCGTAGTGGGCGCCGTGCTCCAGGTAGACGTAGTCGTCGAGGGTGCCCTGGCGGACCAGGTAGACCGTGAGCGACCGGACGTACATCGCGCCGATACCGAGGCCGAGAGCCATCAGGACGATGTCGTTGGTGATCGCGAAGGCGCCGATCACGCCGTCGAAGGAGAAGGACGCGTCCAGGACCTCGAGGTAGAGGAACATGAAGAACGCGGCCTGGCCCGCGAGGACGATGGGCGGCTTCTTCTTGCCGGTCCGCTGGGCCTCCTCCTCTTCCTCGTGCTCGCGCTCCTCCTCCTCTTCGAGCTTGTCCTCGAAGTAGCCGGAGAGGCCGCCGACGACCATGTAGGTGATCAGGCCGGCGACACCGGCGATCAGTACCGTCTGCGCCTTGTCGACATGCGCGCCGCCGTGCTGGTGGGCGTGGGTCGCGAAGGTGAAGGAGGTGATCAGCAGGACGATCAGCGCGATGCAGACCGACAGCATGTCGACCTTGCCGAGCTTGGCCAGCGGCCGCTCGATCCAGCGCAGCCACTGGATGTCACGGTCCTCGAAGATGAAGTCGAGGAAGATCATGAGCAGGAACATTCCGCCGAAGGCGGCGATCGCCGGGTGGGCGTCGGTGACCAGTTCCTGGTAGTGGTCCTTGTTGTTGAGCGCGAGGTCGACCGCGTCGATGGGGCCGATCTTGGCGCTGATCGCGACGATGACGACGGGGAAGACCAGTCGCATGCCGAAGACGGCGATGAGCACACCGACCGTGAGGAAGATCTTCTGCCAGAAGGCACTCATCTTCTTCAGGATTCCGGCGTTGACCACCGCGTTGTCGAACGACAGCGAGATCTCGAGAACGGAGAGGATCGCGACGATGCCGAACGCCTCCCACCCCCCGTAGAAGACCGCTGCGACCAGGCCGAGCGCGGTGACCGCGAACGACCAGCCGAAGGTTTTCAGAAGCACTGGCTACCCAATCCTGTGTGTACGGGGCTCCCCCGCGCCGCACTCGGCTTTACGAAGTATTGACCCCGAAGTCTAGAGGCACGGCGCTCCGGACGACATGGGCGGGCCCACGTGCCCGGAGAGCCGCAGGTCCAGAGCCTCAGTCCCTGGTCACGGCCGCACGCGATCCCTACGAGACGTTGACGCCGAAGTCCATGGCGATGCCCCGCAGACCCGACGCGTACCCCTGGCCCACGGCTCGGAACTTCCACTCGCCCTGGTACCGGTACAGCTCGCCGAAGATCATCGCGGTCTCCGTGGACGCGTCCTCACTGAGGTCGTAGCGGGCGAGTTCCTGGCCGTCGGCCTGGTTGACGACGCGGATGAAGGCGTTGCTGACCTGGCCGAAGGTCTGGCCGCGCTCGTCGGCCAGGTGGATGGAGACGGGAAAGACGATCTTGTCGCAGTGGGCCGGCACCTTGGAGAGGTCCACGAGGATCGACTCGTCGTCGCCCTCGCCCTCACCGGTGAGGTTGTCGCCGGTGTGCTCCACCGAGCCGTCCGGGCTCTTGAGCTGGTTGTAGAACACGAACCACTCGTCGCCCAGCACCCGTCCGTCCCGGCACAGGAGCGCGCTGGCGTCGAGGTCGAAGGGGGCTCCGGTGGTGGAGCGTGCGTCCCAGCCGAGCCCGACCATCACCTGCGTGAGGTTCGGCGCGGCCTTGGACAGGGAGACGTTGCCCCCCTTGGCGAGCGTGACGCCCATGATGCTGGTCCTCCCCTAGGTCGTGCTTCTTCGGTTGTCCTGCACGTCCGGCGCCGCCCGTAAACGGTGCGGCGCCGGTCGAGACGTCACTCCTCGAAACTCCTCGGAGCCCCGCTGGACTCCGTAGCTCCTCGGATGGAGCTCACGGCTCAGACGTTGACGCCGAAGTCCTGCGCGATGCCGCGCAGGCCCGAGGCGTAGCCCTGGCCGATGGCGCGGAACTTCCACTCCGCGCCGTTGCGGTACAGCTCGCCGAAGACCATGGCGGTCTCCGTCGAGGCGTCCTCGGACAGGTCGTACCGGGCGATCTCGGCGCCGCCGGCCTGGTTCACCACGCGGATGAAGGCGTTGCGCACCTGGCCGAAGGACTGCTGGCGGTTCTCCGCGTCGTAGATCGAGACCGGGAAGACGATCTTGTCGACGTCGGCCGGGACGCCGGCGAGGTTGACCTTGATCTGCTCGTCGTCGCCCTCGCCCTCACCGGTGAGGTTGTCGCCGGTGTGCTCGACCGAACCGTCCGGGCTCTTCAGGTTGTTGAAGAAGACGAAATTCGCGTCGTTGCCGACCTTGCCCGAGGTGTCCAGCAGCAGCGCGCTGGCGTCCAGGTCGAAGTCGGTGCCGGTGGTGGAGCGTGCGTCCCACCCCAGACCGACGATGACCGCGGTCAGGCCCGGGGCCTCCTTGGTCAGCGAAACGTTGCCGCCCTTGCTGAGGCTGACTCCCACGAGTCCTCCATTGGTGTCCGGGGGGCGGGGAGCCCCTTCGTGCTCTGGCATCGGATCAACGAGTCGATCCTAGTAACGGGTTCCCGCGCACCGCAGGCCCTGGAGCTGAACAATCACAGGGTGTCGAGCGCCTTGACGTACTCGTTCAGGTCACGCGCGTCCGGCAGGCCGTTGACGACGGTCCAGCGGACGACGCCCGTCTTGTCGATGACGAAGGTGCCGCGCACCGCGCAGCCCTTGTCCTCGGCGAAGACGCCGTAGGCGCGCGAGACCTCGCCGTGCGGCCAGAAGTCGGAGAGCAGCGGGTACTCCAGGCCCTCCTGCTCGGCGAAGACGCGCAGGGTGTGGATGGAGTCGTTGGAGACGGCGAGCAGCTCGGTGTCGCGGTCGGAGAACTGCGGCAGGTTGTCACGCAGCTCGCACAGCTCACCGGTGCAGACGCCGGTGAAGGCGAAGGGGTAGAAGAGCAGGACCACGTTCTTCTCGCCGCGGAAGTCGGAGAGCCTCACGCTCGCGCCGTGGTTGTCCTTGAGCTCGAAGTCGGGGGCCTTGTCGCCGACCTGGATCGCCATCGTCGTGCTTCCCTTCCGGTGGGCTGCTCGGGTGAGAGCGCTGCGAACACCGGCAGCGCCACGACCACCCTACGCAGTACGCACGACAGAGCTTCGGACGGGCTGACCTTGACCGTCAGCCCGTCCGGAGGGTGGGACCGGGGCTTACTTCTTGTGGGTCTTGGCCGCCTTCGGGGTCAGCAGCCGGCTGCCGATCCAGTCCTTGCCCACGCTGACGCTCTTGGAGGCCGACAGCCCCGCCGTCGTCGCGGCTTCCGAGATGTCGCTCGGCTCCACGTAGCCATCACGTCCGGTCTTCGGCGTGAGAAGCAGGATCGCACCGCCCTCTTCGATGTACGTGGTGGCGTCCACGAGTACATCGGTCAGGTCGCCGTCCTCGTCGCGGAACCACAGCACCACGGCATCGGCTACGTCGTCGTAGTCCTCGTCCACCAGGTCGCTGCCGACAACTTCTTCAATGGCCTCGCGGAGTTCCTGGTCTACGTCGTCGTCGTAGCCGATCTCCTGGACCACCTGCTCGGGCTGGAAACCCAGCCTGACGGCAGGGTTAGTCCGCTCCTCCGCGTGGTCCGCGGTCGCGCTCACGGGTTGCCTCCTGATCATGTCTTGGTGAATATCTCAGCCACGCGCGTGCGCGAAGCATTGGCCGTAGTCCACACGGGCGGGACGGATCGCGCAAGTACCCGGCGGTTCAGACCGCCGAAACGGTGACGATCCGGGCCGTGTCGCCCCAACTCCAGGCACGCCGTCGCGGCCGGGAGTGACTCACACCACACCCTTGTGCCCCCTTTGTCCGTTTGGGAATCCGGAAGAGCTGACGCAGATCCGGGTTACCTCTGAGTAGAGATGACGATTGCCGCCCCGAGGTACACGATGGGGAACGGTGCAGGACCACCGAGAACCCGGGAAAGAACAGCAAAAACAGCCCTCTGACAAGTAAGGAACAGCGTGGCTTCCGGATCCGATCGAAACCCGATCATCATTGGCGGCCTTCCGAGTCAGGTTCCTGACTTCGATCCCGAAGAGACCCAGGAGTGGCTCGACTCCCTGGACGCGGCCATCGACGAGCGCGGCCGGGAGCGAGCCCGGTACCTCATGCTCCGGCTGATCGAGCGGGCCCGCGAGAAGCGCGTGGCCGTGCCGGAGATGCGCAGCACGGACTACGTCAACACCATCCCCACCAGAGCCGAGCCCTTCTTCCCGGGCAACGAGGAGATCGAGCGCCGGATCCTCAACGCGACCCGCTGGAACGCGGCCGTGATGGTCTCGCGCGCCCAGCGGCCCGGCATCGGCGTCGGTGGCCACATCGCCACGTTCGCCTCCTCCGCCTCGCTGTACGACGTCGGCTTCAACCACTTCTTCCGCGGCAAGGACGAGGGCGACGGCGGCGACCAGGTCTTCTTCCAGGGCCACGCCTCCCCGGGCATCTACGCGCGCGCCTACCTGCTGGACCGCCTCAGCGACCAGCACCTGGACGGGTTCCGCCAGGAGAAGTCGAAGGCCCCGTACGGCCTGTCCTCGTATCCGCACCCGCGGCTGATGCCCGGGTTCTGGGAGTTCCCGACCGTGTCGATGGGCCTCGGCCCGATCGGCGCGATCTACCAGGCCCGGATGAACCGCTACATGCACGCGCGCGGCATCGCCGACACCTCCAGGTCGCACGTGTGGGCGTTCCTCGGCGACGGCGAGATGGACGAGCCTGAGTCGCTGGGCCAGCTGAGCATCGCCGCGCGCGAGGGCCTGGACAACCTGACCTTCGTCGTCAACTGCAACCTCCAGCGGCTCGACGGCCCGGTGCGCGGCAACGGCAAGATCATCCAGGAGCTGGAGTCGGTCTTCCGGGGTGCCGGCTGGAACGTGATCAAGCTGATCTGGGACCGGACGTGGGACCCGCTGCTCGCCCAGGACCGCGACGGCATCCTCGTCAACAAGATGAACACGACCCCGGACGGCCAGTTCCAGACGTACGCCACCGAGTCCGGCGGCTACATCCGCGACCACTTCTTCGGCGACGACCACCGGCTGCGCGCGATGGTCCAGAACATGACCGACGACCAGATCCTGCACCTGGGCCGCGGTGGTCACGACCACCGGAAGATCTACGCCGCCTTCAAGGCCGCCGTCGAGCACAGCGGCCAGCCCACGGTCATCCTGGCCAAGACCATCAAGGGCTGGACGCTCGGCCCGAACTTCGAGGGCCGCAACGCCACGCACCAGATGAAGAAGCTGACGGTCGCCGACCTCAAGGGCTTCCGGGACCGGCTGCACCTGCCGATCTCCGACCGGGAGCTGGAGTCGGGCGCGCCGCCGTACTACCACCCGGGCCGTGACTCGGAGGAGCTCCAGTACATGCACGACCGGCGCAAGGGGCTCGGCGGGTACGTCCCGACGCGCGTCGTGCGCTCCCAGCCGCTGGCCCTGCCGGACGACACGGCGTACGCGACCGTGAAGAAGGGCTCCGGCCAGCAGTCGATCGCCACGACCATGGCGTTCGTCCGGCTGCTGAAGGACCTCATGCGGGACAAGGAGCTCGGCCGGCGGTTCGTGCTGATCGCGCCGGACGAGTACCGCACGTTCGGCATGGACTCGTTCTTCCCGAGCGCGAAGATCTACAACCCGCTGGGGCAGCAGTACGAGTCCGTTGACCGCGACCTCCTGCTGGCCTACAAGGAGTCGCCCACCGGGCAGATGCTGCACGACGGCATCTCCGAGGCGGGCTGCACGGCCTCGCTGATCGCGGCCGGCTCGGCCTACGCGACGCACGGCGAGCCGCTCATCCCGGTCTACGTCTTCTACTCGATGTTCGGATTCCAGCGCACCGGTGACCAGTTCTGGCAGATGGCCGACCAGTTGGCGCGCGGTTTCGTCCTGGGTGCGACCGCCGGGCGTACGACCCTGACCGGCGAGGGCCTTCAGCACGCGGACGGCCACTCGCAGCTGCTCGCCTCGACGAACCCCGGCTGTGTCGCCTACGACCCGGCCTACGGGTACGAGATCGCGCACATCGTGCAGGACGGCCTGCGCCGGATGTACGGCCCGGACAGCGAGGACGTCTTCTACTACCTCACCGTCTACAACGAGCCGATCCAGCACCCGGCCGAGCCCGCGGACGTCGACGTGGAGGGCATCCTCAAGGGCATCCACCGCATCGCCGCCGGCTCGGCGGGCACGGTTCCGGCGCAGATCATCGCGTCGGGCGTGGCCGAGCCGTGGGCCGTCGAGGCGCAGCGGATCCTGGCCGAGGAGTGGAACGTACGCGCCGACGTGTGGTCGGCGACCTCCTGGAACGAGCTGCGGCGCGAGGCGGTGGAGGTCGAGCGGCACAACCTGCTGCACCCGGAGGAGGAGCAGCGCGTGCCGTACGTGACGCAGAAGCTGACCGGGGCCGAGGGACCGGTCGTGGCGGTCTCCGACTGGATGCGCTCGGTTCCGGACCAGATCGCCCGGTGGGTGCCGGGGACGTACCAGTCGCTGGGCGCCGACGGGTTCGGGTTCGCCGACACGCGCGGCGCGGCACGCCGGTTCTTCCACATCGACGCGCAGTCGATCGTGGTCGCGGTGCTGACCGAGCTGGCGCGCGAGGGCAAGGTCGACCGGTCGGTGCTGAAGCAGGCCATCGACCGGTACCAGCTGCTCGACGTCGCGGCGGCGCATCCGGGCGCGGCCGGCGGCGACGCGTGACACCACGCGCCTGACCGGATGAAGGGCGGCGGGACTGCTCGGTCCCGTCGCCCTTCGCGCGTTCCTTACGATGCGGTCATGCAGGAACAATCGGCGCAAGCCCGCTGGGAACAGCTCACCCAGCGACCGCTGCTGGCACTCGCCGTGGTGTTCGCCGTCGCCTATGCCGTGCCGATCGTGGACAGTTCGGCCGGGCACTCGCTGACGACCGCGTGCACGGTGACCGAATGGGTGGTGTGGGGGTCGTTCGCCGCCGACTACCTGGTGCGGTTCGCGACAGCTCCTCGTCGCCGGGAGTTCGTCCGTTCGCACTGGCTGGACCTGTGCGCGGTGGTGCTGCCGATCCTCCAGCCGCTGCGGCTGCTGCGGCTGGTGGCGACGCTGATGCTGGTGGGGCGGCGGGCGCGGATGGCCTCGCAGATCCGGCTGACGACGTACGTCGGCGGGGCGGTCGTCGGACTGCTGATGTTCGGCTCGCTGGCCGTGCTGTCGGTGGAGCGGGACTCGCCGAACGGGAACATCCGGACGCTGGGTGACGCCGTGTGGTGGTCCTTCACGACGATGACGACCGTCGGGTACGGGGACCACGCGCCGACCACCGGCATGGGACGGGTGCTGGCCGTGGGGCTGATGCTGTCGGGCATCGCCCTGTTGGGTGTCGTGACCGCGAACATCGCCGCGTGGTTCATCGCGCGGTTCGAGAAGGACGACGTGGAGGAGCGGCGGCAGACGGAGGCGATCGAGCGGCTGACGGAGGAGGTACGGGCCCTGCGCGAGGAGGTCGCGGCGCTGTCCCGTGCGGGGGCCGTGCCTGAGCCCCTGGTGGGGGAACAGCCTCACTGACTTCGCCGGCCGGCGCCGCACCGGGGGCGGGCGGGCGCGCTCACCCCGCGCTCGCGGGGTGCCGTCGCGCCCGCCCGTGCCGCCCCGGCGGCACGGCTGCCCGCGTCCGCCTACACGGCTGCACGAGCTGCCCGCGCTTCACGAGCTACACGAGCTACACGAGCTACACGAGCTACACGAGCTACACCAGCCACAGGATCGCCAGGAGCGTGTCTATCGCGCCCAGTACGACGGCGATCAGGGCCGGGACCGAGCGGGTGCCCGCCCAGGTGCGGCCCATGGCGAGCCAGCCGCAGACGATCGCCGCGGGGCCGAGGACGATCCCCAGCACGAAGAATCCGGCGACCGCGCAGATGACTCCGATGATTCCGAGCGTCGCGCGATCCGGCCCGGTCCGTGACCCCATCCGGCCACGTGAGCGGGGGTACCTGCGCGTTCCCTGTCCGAAGCCCGCCATCATCAACTCCCAGAACCCCGGGAAGAGTTGGGTGTACATCGGGGTTCGCAAATGCGGGTACCCCCGATATGGGCATCGAGTCATCGGGCTCGCAGGCCCCGGCTCATCGGCCCACGGGCCTGGGCGCGCTGCCCCCCTCCGGTAGCGCGCCGCGGCCCGGGCCGCCCTCCTCGACGTACGGAATGTGCCGGTGGAACATTCCGTACCGGAGGGCTTGACCCACTGTGACCTGCGGCGCGTACCGGAGAACAGGAATCTTTAGCGTTGTCACCCTGATAGGGGAATCTTCCGTGAAACCCCGTCAGAATGGCGTCAGATGTGAGCCGCTCCCGCGCCCGCCTCCGCGTTCTCGCCGCGCTTGGTGAGGAAGGCGACGAAGACCGCCACCACCGCCACGACGGCGGCGACGAGCGACGCCAGGCTCATGCCGGAGATGAAGGTGTCGTGCGCGACACCCGTGATCTTCGCGACGATCGCCTCCGGGGTGCCCTCGGCCACCGGTGCCACGCCGACCTGGACCGCCTCGGAGGCCTGGTCCAGTTGCGCGGGAGTGAGCGGCGGCAGGCCCGCGGCCTTCCAGTTGCCAGGGAGGTCGCTGTCCACCTTGGACGCCATCACCGCACCGAGCACGGCCGTGCCGAGGCTGCCGCCGATCTGCATCGCCGCCTGCTGGAGACCGCCGGCCACACCGGAGAGCTCCATCGGGGCGTTGCCGACGATGACCTCCGTGGCGCCGACCATGACCGGCGCGAGGCCGAGGCCCAGCAGGGCGAACCAGACCGACATGATGCCGCTGCCGGTGTCCGTCTCCAGCGTGGACATGCCGTACATGGCGATCGCGACGGCCGCCATGCCGCCGGCCAGCGGGATGCGCGGGCCGAGCTTGGTGATCAGCACGCCGGCCAGCGGCGAACCGACGATCATCATGCCGGTGAGGGGCAGCAGGTGCAGACCGGCGTCGATCGGGCTCATGCCGTGGACGTTCTGGAGGTAGAACGTCACGAAGAACAGGCCGCCCATGAAGGCGATGGCCATCAGGACCATCAGGACCACGCCCGCCGACAGCGCCACCGAGCGGAACAGCCCCAGCGGGACGAGGGGCTCCTTGACCTTCGCCTCCCAGAAGGCGAACGCCGCGAAGAGCACGGCGGACCCGACCACGAAGGCCCAGGTCTTGCCGTCTCCCCAGCCCCATGCCGGAGCCTTGATCAGCGCCCAGACGAGGCAGAACATCGCGCCGGAGAGCAGGACGATGCCCAGGATGTCGAAGGAGCGCGGGGCGTTGTCGGCCCGGTGGTCGAGCAGGATCAGGCCGCCCAGCACCAGGGCGAGGATGCCGACCGGCACGTTGATGAAGAACACCGACTGCCAGTTCACGTGCTCGACGAGCACACCGCCGAGGATCGGGCCGCCCGCGGTGGAGGCGCCGATGACCATGCCCCAGATGCCGATGGCCATGTTGAGCTTCTCGGCCGGGAACGTGGCCCGCAGCAGGCCGAGCGCGGCCGGCATCAGCAGCGCGCCGAACAGGCCCTGGAAGACGCGGAAGGTGACGACGAGCGCGATGCTGTCGGACAGCCCGATGGCACCCGAGGCGGCGGCGAAGCCGACCACGCCGATGAGGAAGGTCTGCCGGTGGCCGAAACGGTCACCGAGCTTGCCCGCGGTGATCAGGGAGACCGCGAGGGCGAGGAAGTAGCCGTTGGTGATCCACTGGACCTGGGCGAAGGTGGCGCCGAGGTCCTTCTGGATCGCCGGGTTGGCGATAGCCACGATGGTGCCGTCGAGGGCCACCATCATGACGCCGACGGCGACGGTTATGAGCGTGAACCACGGGTGCCCGCGCAGTCCGGAGGCCGCCGGAGCCGGGCCGGGCGGCGGGGCGGCAGGCGCCTTGTCCCCCGGCCCCGTCGTGTCGATGGTGGTCTGACTAGTCATGCGCTCAAAGCTAGTGACAGCCACTGACAATTGACAAACGAGTTCACAAGTCGGTAACTGTCACGCCTCGTACCGAACAGACAGGAGAGACCCGATGGACACGGCGTCACAGCCGGGGCTGCGCGAGCGCAAGAAGCGGCGCACCCGGGACGCGCTGCTGCTGGCGGCTCTCGAACTGTTCACCACGCGCGGGTACGAGCAGACCACCGTCGACGACATCACCGAGGCCGTCGAGGTCTCGCAGCGCACCTTCTTCCGCTACTTCGCCGGCAAGGAGGAGGCCGCGTTCGCCGTCCAGGAGATGGCGGAGGCGCACTTCGTCGCGTCGGTGGGCGCGCGCCCGCCGCACGAGGCCCCGATGGAGGCCATGCGCAAGGCCGTGCTGGACGGCTGGGACCGGCTCAGCGAGGCGATCGCGGCCGTCGTCCCGGTCGAGCTGTACGTACGGATGTACCGGACGATCGAGTCGACGCCCGCCCTGCTCGCCGCCCATCTGCGCCGCTCCGCGGAGACGGAGGAGAAGATCGCGCGCGTGCTGGCCGAGCGCGAGGGCCTCGACGTGGACGCCGATCCGCGCCCGCGCCTCGCGGTGGCCGTGTTCGGCGGGGTGATCCGGGTGACGGAACGGCAGTGGAGCACGGGCGAGGACTTCAGCCCGGCGGCGATCCGGGAGCTGACCGCCCGCTACCTCGATCAGGTCGGGCCCGCCCTCACCGGGCACTGGCGCGCCCCCTGACCTCATCGTCTGAGGTCAACGTCACGCGCGCCGAAACGTGATCCCGCTCACTCGGTTAACGCGAGACCCTCCCGTTCTCCTAGTGTGTCCTCCCAGTGACTTCCTTCGACACCTCCCCGCAGCTCAACGTCTGGCGCGCACTGCTCGCTCTGGCCGTCGTGTTCGTGATGCTGGCGACCACCGGCTGGACGGCACTGCGCCGGCACGAGGCGACGTCGGGGCTCCAGGTCTCGCTGACGGCATGGGAGCGCGGCAGCGTCGCCGGCCACCGGCTGCCGGACCCGCACGCGGCCCCGGCCCGCCTCTCCCGGTTCTTCGTCTCGCTCACCGCGCCGGAGCGCAACCGGCTCGCGACCCGCTACCCGCTCGCGGTCGGCAACATGAACGGTGCCCCGGTCAAGCTCCGCTACCGCGCCAACCGCGTCGCGCTCGGCCAGGCCCGCGAGGTCGAGAGCGAACGCATGCACGACAAGCGGCTGAGTGCGTCGGGGCAGCAGGAGGCGGGGCGCCGGATGCACCGCTTCGACTCGCTGATGAGGGGCGGCCGGCAGATCCTCGCCTTCGACCCGGCGGGCTCCGGCCGCGTGGCCGAGGTGTTCGGGGACCTCACCGAGGCCGACCGGATCTCGGTCGTCGTCCCCGGTGTCGACACCGACCTGCTCACCTTCCAGCGCACGAACCGCAGGTACACGGCGCCCGTCGGCATGGCCAAGTCCCTCTACGCCGCCGAGCGCGCGGCCGAGCCCTCGACCCGTACGGCCGTGATCGCCTGGGCCGACTACACGGCCCCCGCCGGACTCGGCATCGACTCGGCCACCGCGATGCGTGCCGAGGACGGCGCCGTCCGGCTGAACGCGCTGCTGCGCGCGCTGCCCGGCGGCGCGCCGGTCTCCGTGTTCTGCCACAGCTACGGCTCGGTGCTCTGCGGGATCGCCGCGCACGGCATGCCGCGCCGGGTGGTCGACATAGCCGTGGCCGCCAGCCCCGGCATGCGCGTGACGAACGCCGCCCACCTGGGCACCTCCGCCCGGGTGTGGGCGATGCGCGACCCCGACGACTGGGTGCAGGACGTGCCGTACCTGGAGGTCGGGGGGCTCGGGCACGGCGCCGACCCGGTGTCCGCAGCGTTCGGCGCGCGGGTGCTGTCGGCGCGGGACGCGAAGGGGCACAGCGGCTATTTCGAGCCGGGCACGGACAGCCTGCGAAACCTCGCCGACATCGGCGCGGGCGCGTACCAGGCGGTCGAGTGCGCACACGAGGATGACGGGTGCCGGGCGGATCTGCCCGGCAAGGCGGCGGCAGGACGCGCGTAGAAGCGCAGGAACTGCGGTCTGCCCGGGGAGGCGACGGAGGAGCGCGTGCCGCATACGATGAGCCGCATGGGTGACGTACTGGCCGGATTTCATGCCGCCTGGGAGTTCGAGTCCGACTCCGTGCTCATCCGCTACGAACGGGGCATTCGAACACCCAAGCTCTTTCAGGCGCTGGGTGAGCGACGCGTCCCGCTCGCGGCGATCGAGGCGGTGACACTCACTCCCGGCAAGCGCGGCACGGTCGTGCTGCGCGCCGAGCCCCGGCCGGGCGCCGACCCGCTGATGGAGGCGGCCGCCGGTCAGCTCAAGGAGGGGGCCGACCCCTACCGACTCGTGCTGCCGGCCGAACGCGAGACGCTCGCCGAGTACTACGCCGACGAACTGCGCGCCCTGCTCACCGAGTCCGGCCCCGCCGAGCGCCATCTGGTGCCCGCGCCCGAGACGCCGCGGCAGTTCAAGGCGTACGACGCGAAGGTGTCCTTCGACGGCCGGACGGTGTCCTTCCGCTGGTTCTGGACGGGCGCGTCGTCGGCGAAGTGGAAGGCCGGCGACCAGAGCTTCCCGGTCACCGCCCTCGCCGGGGTCGAGTGGCGCTCCCCCGAGGTCTTCGAGGGGCATCTACGACTGTTGCGGCGGGACGCGGCGGAGCCGCAGGCGGCGCCGGCCGACCAGGATCCGGCGGCGGTGGTGTTCGGGCTGGGATACGGGCCGGTGCACGAGTCGCTGCCGTTCGCCGCGGCCGTGCTGGCCGCGGTGCGCGCCGGCGGGCCGGCGAGCGCGGTGCCCGTACCGGCCCCGCGCCGCGATCCCGCCGACATCGCCGAACGGATCCGGCACCTCGGGGAGCTGCACCGGGCGGGGCTGGTGACGGACGAGGAGTTCTCGGTGAAGAAGGCCGAACTCCTGGCGGAGCTGTAGCCGCGCGGCCACCGCTCGCGCGGCCCACCGCCGCGCGCTCGCCTCAGCCCGCCCGCTCCGCCTCGTAGACGCGCCCGGCGTCCGAATAGAAGGTGATCTTCCGGTCGAGTACGGCGAGGGTGTCGTGGAGTTCCGCGATCCTGGCCTGGACGTCCCGGCGGGTCGCCTCCAGCAGGTCGCGCCGCTCGGCGTAGGTGTTCTCGCCCTCGCGCACCAGCTCCGCGTACCGGACCATGTCGGCGACCGGCATCCCCGTCAGCCGCAGCTTGCCGACGAGGTCGAGCCAGTCCAGGTCGCGGTTGCTGTAACGGCGCTGGCCGGTGTGCGAACGGTCGATGTGGGACATCAGGCCGATCCGCTCGTACCAGCGCAGGGTGTGCGCGGTCAGGCCGGTGATCGCGACGACCTCGCTGATCGTGTAGCTGTCCTGGCCGTCGGGGCGCGGATGCCGGCGGGGCGGTGCCGAGCAGATGTCTGCGGGGGTGGGGGCTTGCTCGGTGGCCGCGGGCGTGGTCTGCATCACCGTCATGCCCTCCACGCTATGGCCTTCGAGTGCACTCCAAGCAAGCGGAACCGGTGAGAAATCCGCAGGACGTGGTGCGATCGGGACGGTTAGCGTGCGCGGCATGAGTCTCGTACGACGTGCGGTGCCCGAGGACGCGCCGGAAGTGCTGCGCCTTCGCCAGGTGATGATCGATTCGATGGTGTCCTCGGACGGTCCGACCGAGTGGCACGCGCAGTCCCTGCCGACGCTGCTGGCCAGACTGTCCGAGCCCGACGGGGACTTCGCCGCGTTCGTCGTGGACCATCCGCAGCGGCCGGGGGCGCTGGCGGCGCTGGTGGTCGGGACGATCGAGTACCGGATCGGCCGGCCGGGCAACCCGGAGGGGATCGTCGGCTTCGTCTTCAGCGTGGCCACCGACCCGGACGCGCGCCGCCGCGGATACGCGCGGGCCTGCATGGACGACCTGCTGGACTGGTTCCGCGGACGCGGTGCCGCCCAGGTCCACCTCACCGCGTCGGCGCAGGCCGCGCCGTTGTACGCCTCCCTCGGCTTCAAGCCCAAGCCGGACCCCTTGATGGAGCTGGGACTCTGAGCCGCTTAGGCTCGGCATCATGTCCTTGAAGAGCTTGGCGTTGATCGAGAACTGGTCGGTCCCCACCGCCGCGGCGGGTGTCGTACGGGCCGACGGCACGGTCCTTGGAACCCATGGACCGGTCGGACGGCGCTTCCCGCTGGCCTCGGTCACCAAGCCGCTCGCCGCGTACGCCGCGCTCGTCGCGTACGAGGAAGGGGCGATCGAGTTCGACGAGCCGGCCGGTCCGCCCGGTTCGACGGTCCGCCATCTGCTCGCCCACACCTCGGGGCTGGCCTTCGACGAGCACCGGGTGACGGCACCGCCCGGGGAGCGGCGGCTGTACTCCAACGCGGGCTTCGAGCAGCTCGGGGAGCACCTCGCCAAGGCGACCGACATCCCCTTCGCCGAATACCTCCGGCAGGCGGTGCTCGAACCGCTCGGCATGACCGACACGAGCCTCGACGGCTCCCCGGCGAAGGACGGAATCTCCACGGTGACGGACCTGCTGCGGTTCACCGCGGAGGTACAGGCGCCGCAACTGCTCGATCCGCGCACGGTCGCCGAGGCGATGACCGTGCAGTACCCGGGCACCAAGGGCGTCGTGCCGGGCTACGGGCACCAGAACCCGAACGACTGGGGCCTGGGCTTCGAGATCCGGGACACGAAGTCCCCGCACTGGACGGGGGCTTCGTCCTCACCGCGCACGTTCGGGCACTTCGGGCAGTCGGGGACGTTCCTGTGGATCGACCCGGAGGCGGGGGCCGCGTGCGTGGCCCTGGCCGACCGCCCCTTCGGCCCGTGGGCCGTCGAGGCCTGGCCGCCCTTCACCGACGCGGTGCTCGCGGAACTCGCCGGCTGACACCCCGGGGCTCACCCGGCGCGCAGGCCGTGCCGGTCCGCCCAGGCCGCCACGGCCGAACCGATCAGCACGGGTTCGTCCTCCGGCGTGTGGTGTCCGGCGACGACGTCGGCATGCTCGGTCTCCAGGCCCGCGATGTTCGCCGCGCACCACGCGACGAGCCCCTCGTGCATCATGGCGCCCGGTCCGGGCTCGAAGGTGAGCAGCAGCTTGGGCACGTCCGCGCTGTCCTTCAGCCAGCGGTCGTACGCCTCGATCCTGGCCACCACGTCGGCGGGCTCGCCGCCCAGCGGCATCGACCGGGGCCACCGCAGCAGCGGCAGCCTGCTCTCCCGGGTGGGATAGGGCCTGCGGTAGACGTCGAGGTCGTCCGCGCCGAGCCGGGCGGAGGTGGCGGGCAGACCCTGCTCGATGAAGGCGTTGTCGTCCAGGATCATGGACTCGCCGACCCCGTCCGTCTTGACCGCCCGGAACAGCTCCCGGCCGCCTTCAGGGAACTCCTCCCAGGTCATCGGCTTGACGATGGTCTCGGTGAACGCGATACCGCGCACCGAGCCCGGGTGTCGCGCGGCCCGGTCGAAGGCCAGCGCGCCGCCCCAGTCGTGCCCGACCAAAATCACGTCCCGCAGGTCGAGCGCGTCGAACCAGGCGTCCAGATAGCGGGCGTGGTCGTCGAAGCTGTACGCGATGGCGGGCTTGCCCGACTCGCCCATGCCGATCAGGTCGGGGGCCAGCAGCCGGCCGCCCCCCACGGCCGGCATGACGTTGCGCCACAGGTACGACGAGGTCGGGTTGCCGTGCAGGAAGACGATCGGCACACCGGTGCCGGACTCCCGGTGGTGCATGGTCGAGTCGAGGACGTGCTGAACAGGCATGATCCAGTCCTTGGTCGAAGGTGCGCGATCCGCTCGGGCACGACGGTCACGGGCACGACGGCCCACGGGCACCACGGTCACGGGCACGGCCGCTTGGCGACGGGCACGGTGACGACGGCACGGTGCCGACAAGCACGGTCAGCGGAAGGCCGCGGCGTTGCGTTCGGCCCAGGCGGCGAAGGTGCCCGGGGCCCGGCCCAGGACCCGGGCGACATCGGGGCCGGGCTGCCGCTCGGCGTCGGTCGGCTCGCCCAGGATGGCCAGGGTGCCCTCGACCACCGGCAGCGGCATGAACCGGGCCATCAGCTCGTGCGCCTGCGCCCGGGTCTGTTCGGTGAAGCGCACCGGTTCGCCCAGCGCGGCCGCGATCGCCGCCGCCCGCTCGCGCGGGGTGGTCGGCGCGGGCCCGGTCAGGGTGTAGGTGGCCCCGAGGTGGGTGTCCTGGCGCAGCGCGGCGGCGGCGACCGCGGCCACGTCGTCGGGGTCGACGAAGGGCAGGCCGACGTCACCGAACGGCGCCGCGGCCTCGCGCCGGGCGCGGATCGACTCGGCCCAGGCGAAGGCGTTGGTGGCCATCCCGCCCGACCGCAGGACCGTCCAGTCGAGCCCGGACTCCCGCACGGCCCGCTCGAACACGGCCGGGTGCCGGTAGGCCGCCGGGCGGGTCCCCACCCCCTGGGAGGACAGCAGCACCACCCTGCGGATCCCGGCGGACTTCGCCGCGTCCAGGACGCCGTCCGGGTCCTCGCCCGCCACCAGCAGGAACAGTGCCTCGGCGCCGTCGAACGCGGTCCGCAGTCCGGCCGGCTCGGCCAGGTCGGCCGCCACCGCGCGCACTCCGGGCGGCACGTCGGCGGCGGTGATGTGCCGGGCCACCGCCGTCACCGGCACCCCGGCCTCGGTGAGCATCCGCACCAGCGCCCGCCCCACGTTCCCGCTCGCACCTGTCACCACGAACATGTCGGTCTCCCCCTCGCCGTTCAGTCAGTCAGTCGACTGACTGACTCCGTAGAACGGGACGCTAGCAAGGCCCGCGACGAGTTGTCTATAGTCAGTCGGGTGACTGACTCAACGGATTCCCGGCGCCCTCGGACGAGAGCGGGCGGCAAGCGGCAGCAGTTGACGGCCGCCGCGGCCCGGATCCTGCACGAGCAGGGCGTGGAACGTACGACCATCGCCGACATCGCCCGCGCCGCCGAGGTCCCGACGGGCAACGTGTACTACTACTTCAAGACCAAGGACGAGCTGATCGAGGCCGCCCTCTCGGAGCACGCGAGCCATCTCAAGACCCTCACCGACCGGCTCGACCTGCTCCCCGACCCGCGCGAGCGCCTCAAGGAGCTCATCGGCGCCTGGGTCGACGGCCGTGAGGTCGCGGCCCGCTACGGCTGCCCCACGGGCACCCTCGCCACGGAGCTCGACAAGCGCGCCGAGGGCGGCCTCGACGTCAGCGCGGGCCTGGTCATACGGAAGCTGTTGACCTGGGTCGAGGAGCAGTACCGGCGGCTCGGCGTGCCCGACCCCGAGGGCCACGCACTGGCGCTCGTCGGCGCCTACCAGGGCATGTCCCTGCTCTCCAACGCCCTGCGTGACCCGGAGATCATGACCCGCGAGGGCGCCCGCCTCACCCGCCAACTCGACAGCCTGGTGTGAGCGAGGGGACCGGGTGTCCCTCTCGTCAGACCGCCGCCATCTCCCAGAACAGCAGCTCGGCGCCCGTGGTCCCCACCGCCTCCAGGTCCTTCGCGTCCGTGATCCGCGCCGCGTCTCCCGCCGCCAACTCCACGCCGTCCAGCCGCACTTCACCGCGCACGACATGGACGTACACATAGGACGCGTCCGGTACGGCCGTCCGCTCCCCCGCGCCCAGGCGTCGTACGTGCAGCATCGCGCCCGCCTGCGGGACGGCGTAGGGGGTGGAGTCGGCGATGCCCCGGACGATCTCGTAGGAGGGCTCGCCGCCCGGTTCACGCGGGGCCAGCCACATCTGGACGAAGGTCAGGGGTGTCCCGGCGTCGTTGCGCTCCACGTGCCGGACACCGGCCGCCGCGCTCAGCCGCTGCACGTCCCCGGGGCGGACCACCGTCTCGTGGCCCGCGGAGTCGCGGTGGGTCAGCTCGCCCTCGGCCACCCACGTCACTATCTCCGTGTGGCTGTGCGGATGTTCGTCGAAGCCGGCGCCCGGGACGAGACGCTCCTCGTTGCAGGCGATCACCGCGCCGAAGCGGAGGTTGTCCGGGTCGTAGTGCGGGCCGAAGGAGAAGGCGTGCCGGGAGTCGATCCCGGCCTCCGGGTCCCCTCCGCGATAGCGCTCACCGGCGCGCCGTACGTCCATCACGTCCACCACCGTAGACCCGCGGGGGACCCGCCGAGGACCGCACCGGCGACCCGGCGACGCACGCGCGCGTCCCGATAAGGCAGTCTTGTCCCGTGCCCGAACCCGAAGCCAGCAAGCCCAGAATCGCAGCGCGCGACCTCCACCAGCACGCCGCGACCCTGAAGCGGCTGGAGAAGTCCGCCGGGACTCTCGCCGTCCAGGCCATCGCGCGGATGGACGAGACGCTGCCCTGGTACCGGGCGATGCCCCCGGAGAACCGTTCCTGGATCGGGCTCGTCGCGCAGGCGGGTATCGCCGCCTTCACCGAGTGGTTCCGGCACCCCGACGCCCCGCAGGCCATCTCCACCGATGTGTTCGGCACCGCGCCGCGCGAGCTGACCAGGGCCATCACCCTGCGGCAGACCGTCGAGATGGTGCGCACCACCATCGAGGTCATGGAGAGCGCGATCGACGAGGTCGCGGCCCCGGGCGACGAGAGCGTGCTGCGCGAGGCCCTGCTCGTCTACGCCCGCGAGATCGCCTTCGCCACCGCCCAGGTCTACGCCCAGGCCGCCGAGGCACGCGGTGCCTGGGACGCGCGGCTGGAATCTCTCGTCGTCAACGCCGTACTCAGCGGGGAGGCCGACGAGGGCGCGGTGAGCCGGGCCGCGGCGCTCGGATGGAGCGCGCCCGAGCATGTGTGCGTCGTGTTGGGGACGGCACCCGACGGTGACTCCGAACTGACGGTGGAGGCCATCCGGCGGGCCGCCCGGCACGCCAAACTCCAGGTGCTCACGGGGGTGCTGGGCAGTCGGCTCGTGGTGATCGCGGGCGGCAGCGACAACCCCATGGCGGTGGCCAGGTCGCTGATCGGGCCGTTCGCGCAGGGGCCGGTCGTGGCCGGTCCCGTCGTACCCGATCTGCTGGCCGGGACCCGGTCGGCGCAGGCCGCCGCGGCGGGGCTGAAGGCGTGTTCCGCCTGGCAGGACGCCCCGCGCCCGGTACTGGCGGACGATCTGCTTCCGGAGCGCGCGATCGCCGGTGATCCCGGTGCGCGCGAGCAGTTGGTGGAGGAGATCTACAGACCGCTGGAGGAGGCCGGCTCCGCGCTGCTGGAGACGCTCAGCGTCTATCTGGAACAGGCGAGCAGTCTGGAAGGCGCCGCCCGGATGCTGTTCGTTCACCCCAATACCGTGCGCTACCGGCTTCGACGTGTGACTGACGTCACCGGTTGGTCACCTTCCGATGTACGATCCGCCTTCACATTGCGGATCGCGCTCATCCTGGGGCGTCTGGCCGATGGAGATCTCCAGACCTAGTCTTTTGTCGGGGGTCCACAAAACCCCCCTCTGTTCTTCGTCCCTGTCCCCACGGGCGGCCGTGGCCGTCCCCAAGAGAGAGTGTGAGAGTGCTCGTACTCGTCGCTCCCGGCCAGGGCGCTCAGACGCCCGGCTTCCTGACTCCTTGGCTCGAACTGCCCGGTGCCGCCGACCGCCTCGCCGCGTGGTCGGACGCCATCGGGCTGGATCTCGTCCACCACGGCACGCAGGCCGACGCGGACGCGATCCGGGACACGGCTGTCGCGCAGCCGCTCCTCGTCGCGGCCGGACTGCTGTCCGCCTCGGCACTCGGTGACATCGCCGATCTCGCGCCCGGCGCGGTCGCGGGCCACAGCGTCGGCGAGATCACCGCCGCCGCCTTCGCGGGCGTCCTCGACGACACCGCCGCGCTGTCCCTCGTGCGCAAGCGCGGTCTGGCCATGGCCGAGGCCGCCGCGGTCACCGAGACCGGGATGTCGGCGCTGCTCGGCGGCGACCCCGAGGTGACCCTGCCGCACCTGGAGAAGCTGGGCCTGACCCCGGCCAACGTCAACGGCGCGGGCCAGATCGTGGCCGCGGGCACGCTGGAGCAGCTCGCCGAGCTGGAGGCGGACAAGCCCGAGGGTGTGCGCCGGGTCGTCGCGCTGAAGGTGGCCGGCGCCTTCCACACGCACCACATGGGCCCCGCGGTCCAGAAGCTGGCCGAGGCCGCCAAGGAACTCGTGCCGGCCGACCCCGAGGTCATCTACGTCTCCAACAAGGACGGGCGGACCGTCGCCACCGGTGACGAGGTCGTCGCCCGGCTGGTCGGCCAGGTCGCCAACCCGGTCCGCTGGGACCTGTGCATGGAGACCTTCAAGGAGCTCGGCGTCACGGCGCTGATCGAGGTGTGCCCGGGCGGCACGCTGACCGGCCTCGCCAAGCGCGCGCTGCCCGGCGTCAGGACGCTGGCCCTGAAGACCCCCGACGACCTCGACGCGGCTCGCGAGCTCATCGCCGAGCACGCGCATGCCTGACGCCATAAGGAGCCGACCGATCATGCCGAAGATCAAGCCCAGCAAGGGCGCCCCGTACGCGCG
Organism: Streptomyces sp. NPDC059582; assembly: GCF_042735715.1. Lineage (NCBI taxonomy): Bacteria > Bacillati > Actinomycetota > Actinomycetes > Kitasatosporales > Streptomycetaceae > Streptomyces > Streptomyces sp. NPDC059582. The sequence goes on along the minus strand of NZ_JBHWCC010000024.1, from coordinate 16,543 downwards.
CATCCTCGGCGTGGGCGGCTACCGGCCCACCCGGGTCGTGCCGAACGAGGTGATCCTCGAGACGATCGACTCGTCCGACGAGTGGATCCGCTCGCGCTCCGGCATCGAGACCCGGCACTGGGCGAACGACGAGGAGACCGTCGCCGCGATGTCCCTGGAGGCGTCCGGCAAGGCGATCGCCGACGCCGGGATCACCGCCGCGCAGATCGGCGCGGTGGTCGTCTCCACCGTGTCGCACTTCAAGCAGACCCCGGCCGTCGCCACCGAGATCGCCTACAAGCTCGGGACCGCCAAGGCCGCCGCCTTCGACATCTCGGCCGGCTGCGCGGGCTTCGGCTACGGCCTGACCCTCGCCAAGGGCATGATCGTCGAGGGTTCCGCGGAGTACGTCCTCGTCATCGGCGTCGAGCGGCTGTCCGACCTGACCGACCTGGAGGACCGGGCCACGGCCTTCCTGTTCGGCGACGGCGCGGGCGCGGTCGTCGTGGGCCCTGCCCAGGAGCCGGCCATCGGCCCGACCGTCTGGGGCTCGGAGGGCGACAAGTCGGAGACCATCAAGCAGACCGTGCCGTGGACGGACTACCGCGAAGGCGAGGTCGAGAAGTTCCCCGCGATCACCCAGGAAGGCCAGGCGGTGTTCCGCTGGGCCGTGTTCGAGATGGCGAAGGTGGCCCAGCAGGCGCTGGACGCGGCCGGGATCACCTCGGACGAACTGGACGTCTTCATCCCGCACCAGGCGAACGAGCGGATCATCGACTCGATGGTGAAGACACTCAAGCTGCCGGAGACGGTCACCGTCGCCCGTGACGTGCGCACCACCGGCAACACCTCGGCCGCCTCGATTCCGCTCGCGATGGAGCGGCTTCTGGCGACCGGCGAGGCGAAGAGCGGCGACACCGCGCTCGTCATCGGCTTCGGGGCGGGTCTCGTGTACGCCGCGACGGTCGTTACCCTCCCCTAGGCACTCCGTGCCGGATCATGCGTCCGGTACGGGAAACGCAACACCCGCCGCGCACGCGGTGGGCGCCCCACCCTCTGGAACACTACGAAGGAGCGCCGACATGGCCGCCACTCAGGAAGAGATCGTCGCCGGTCTCGCGGAGATCGTGAACGAGATCGCCGGGATCCCGGTTGAGGACGTCCAGCTGGACAAGTCCTTCACCGACGACCTGGACGTCGACTCGCTGTCCATGGTCGAGGTCGTCGTCGCCGCCGAAGAGCGCTTCGACGTCAAGATCCCGGACGAGGACGTCAAGAACCTCAAGACGGTCGGCGACGCGACCGACTACATCCTCAAGCACCAGGCCTGAGCCATCCGCTAGGCCAGGACGCTGCAAGCCCCGCCACCCGGCGGTGGCGCCGTTCCCCGCGTCAGCGGGGAAGGTCCTCCTCGTATCCGTTGGAGAAAGAATTCCCGTGAGCCCGACCAATCGCACCGTGGTCGTCACCGGTATCGGCGCAACTACACCGCTGGGTGGCGACGCAGCCTCTACCTGGGAAGGCCTGATCGCCGGTCGTTCCGGCGTCAAGCCCCTGGAGCAGGAGTGGGCGGCCGACCAGGCCGTCCGTATCGCGGCCCCGGTCGCCGTGGAGCCGAGCGAGGTCATCCCGCGGCCGCAGGCCCGCCGTCTCGACCGCTCCGCCCAGTTCGCCCTGATCGCGGCCCAGGAAGCCTGGGCCGACGCCGGCTTCACCGCCCGTGCGGGTGAGGACGGCTCCGTCGACCCCGACCGGCTCGGCACCGTCATCGCCTCCGGCATCGGCGGTGTGACGACCCTGCTGGACCAGTACGACGTGCTCAAGGAGAAGGGCGTCCGCCGCGTCTCCCCGCACACCGTCCCCATGCTGATGCCGAACGGTCCGTCCGCCAACGTGGGTCTGCTCGTGGGCGCCCGCGCGGGTGTGCACACGCCGGTCTCCGCCTGCGCGTCGGGCGCCGAGGCCATCGGCTACGCCATCGAGATGATCCGTACCGGCCGTGCCGACGTCGTCGTCGCCGGTGGCACGGAGGCGGCGATCCACCCGCTGCCCATCGCCGCGTTCGGCAACATGATGGCGATGTCCAAGAACAACGACGACCCGCAGGGCGCCTCGCGTCCCTACGACGTCGCCCGGGACGGCTTCGTCCTCGGCGAGGGCGCCGGCGTGATCGTCCTGGAGTCCGCCGAGCACGCCGCCAAGCGCGGCGCCCGCGTCTACGCGGAGGCGGTCGGCCAGGGCATCTCCGCCGACGGCCACGACATCGTGCAGCCGGAGCCGGAGGGGCGCGGCATCTCGCACGCCCTGCAGCACCTGCTGGACAGCACCGACCTGGACCCGGCGGAGATCGTGCACGTCAACGCGCACGCCACCTCCACCCCGGCCGGTGACATCGCCGAGCTGAAGGCGCTGCGCAAGGTCTTCGGCGACGACGCCGACCACATGGCGGTCTCCGCGACCAAGTCGATGACCGGTCACCTGCTCGGTGGCGCGGGCGGCGTCGAGTCCGTCGCGACCGTCCTCGCCCTGTACCACCGGGTGGCCCCGCCGACCATCAACGTGGAGAACCTCGACCCGGAGGCCGAGGCCAACGCCGACGTCGTCCGCGGCGAGGCGCGCAAGCTGCCCGTCGACGGCCGGATCGCGGCGCTGAACGACTCGTTCGGCTTCGGCGGCCACAATGTGGTACTGGCCTTCCGCACGATCTGAACTCCCGTTCCCCGCTGAACGATTCGACGGCCCGTCTTCCCGCTTCGAAGCTCCGGAAGACGGGCCGCGGCCTATTCTGGGCCGCATGGGGAACGGGGGACGGCTGTCGCTGGTCATCGGATCCCAGTGTGCCGACCTGGGGCCGGGCCGACGCCTCGAGCCACTACGGAAGGCGGTCACGGAGCTGGACGAGGTGCTGGGGCACCCGTACTCGGGCGCCTGCGCACCCGCGCTCCCGGACGGCCGGAGCCTGCTGCTCAACCCGAACACCACCCGCCTGGACACCGCCCTTGTCGACGCCTTCGCCCGGGCCGACGAATTACGCGCGGCTCTCGTTCTCGCCTTCGTCGGCCATGGCCTGCGCACCGACAAGGAGTACTACGTCCTTCCGTACGACGCCCAGGAGGACCATGCCGCACGCAATCCCCCGTACTTCCTCACTCACCGGATCGCGCGGTTGCTGTCCGGACGCCCGGGACTGCGGAGCCTGACGCTGATCCTGGATACCTGCGAGTCGGGACAGGGGGCCGCGAACGCCGCGGAGTGGGCGGTGCTCAACGAGGAGGACATGAAACGGCGCTTCCAGGTGCTGACCGCGTCGAGCCTGGAGCCCGCCTACCACTGCGCGTTCTCCCTGGAGACCGCCCGCATCCTGCGCGACGGGCACGTCCGACACGGCCGGTTCCTGCGCTGTGCCGACATCAGGGAAGCCCTCGTCCAGCAGGACTGTCTGGAGCATCTGCCCGTCTGTCTGGGCTTCGACGGCGCCGACGGAACGGCCGACCTGTGGCTGGCCCGTAACCGGGCACGCGCCGAACTCTGCCGGGAACTGAGGCATTTCGAGGCGGCCGCGGAGCTGGGCGAGGTGGTGGCCGCGACGAGGGCACATCCGCTCACAGTGGTACGGGCCCCGGCGGGCTCGGGGAAGACGACCCTGCTCACGGCGTTGACCCGGCCCGAACTCCATCCGGGCATCCCGGAGCGCATCGTGCACGCACTGCACCGGCTGGACCCGGCGGACGACGCCCTTCGAGTGGCGACCGCGTTGTCCGACGGGCTCCGGGACACGGTGCCCGGATTCGCCGCCGCCCACGACCGGACGACGGGCAACGACGCCGCCGCGTCCCTGCTGACGGCGCTGAGCGAGATCCCGGGGGAGGTACCGGTACGGATCGCGCTCGACGGTCTCGACCAGATACGGCCCACGCATCTGCCGGAACTCCGCGACCTGGTGAACGAGTTGCTCTTCCAGCAGGACCAGGAACTGACGGGCCTGCGCGTCCTGGTCTCCGCCCGGCCCGGGACCGCGCTGCCCTGGCCGAACTTCGCGGCCGTGGAACTGGGCGCGGCCCACGCCGACGCGATCGGCGCCTACCTGGAGCGGCGGGGCGTGCCCGGACACGCGCACGACCTGATCGTCGAGCGCAGTGCGGGCAACTGGCTGGTGGTCACGCTGCTCGCCGACTGGCTGGAGGACCATGACGGCCTCGGCGGCCTCCCGGCCGGCGTCGACGACACCTACACCCGACGGCTGCGCCTGATCCGGGGTGAGGAACCGTGGGAGGGCTCGGCCCTCTGCGCGGTCCTGACGATGCTGACCGTCGCCGACGCCACCGAGGGCATCCCGCAACGCCTGCTCCAGCAAGCGGTGCGCGAGGTGTACCCCCGTGCCAACGGCGAGACCGTCAGCACGGCGCTGCACCGGCTGCGGCGCCTGGTCGTGTCACGGCCGGTGGGCGACGGGGAGACGTCGTACACGCTCTTCCACCCGACGCTGTCGCAGTACCTGACACGGCCGGGGCACGAATACAGCGTGAACGTGACCGCCGGTCACCGGGCGATCGCCGCGGCTCTGCACCGGCTCGCGCCCCGAGGCCGGCCCTCCGACGGGCACCCGCTGTACATGTACGCCGCCGAGGCGGAGGCCACCCATCTGTGGGAGCGGGACGGGGCCAGGGCGGTGGTGGCCTCGCTGATCGAACGGCCCGCGGCCGACCCGCAGGCCAATCTGCTGCGCTGGAGCGCCTGGCGGGACCGGTTCGAACGGGAGCTGGGTCCGGACGAGCCCTACGTGTTCGTCGCACGCGCCGGAGTGGCCGACTGGACCGACCGCTGTGGCGACCACGCGAGCGCGCGCCAGCTCTTCGAGGAGCTGGCGGAGGACTGCCGGGAGGGCTTCGACCCGGACCACCCGGACGCCGGGCCGCTGCTGGAGGTACGCCACCAGCTCGCCGCCTGGTTCGGAGCCGACGATCCCACCACGGCGCTGCACCTGTGTCTGGAGCTGCTGCCCGACTGCGAACGCGCTCTGGGGCCGGAGCACGAGTTCACCTTTGTCATCCGGAACAACATCGCGGCCTGGACCGACGAGGTCGGTGACACGGAGAGCGCCCGGGGTCTGTGGCGCGAGTTGGTGACGAGTGCCGCGCGGGAGCTGGGCACCGGCCACCGCGTCCATCTGGTCGCGCGCAACGGCGTCGCCATCGGGCTGGCTCAAACAGACGCGGTCGCCGCGGCGGTCGCGGACTGGGGGGCGTTGCTCGTGGACGTCGAACGGTACCTGGGCCGGGACGACGACCTCGCGCGGGACATCCGGCGGAACATCGTGACGGCCCTGAGTCCCCTGGTCGAGGCCGCCGGGTCTAATCCGCCGCCAGTGCCTCCGCGACCGCCAGCCCCGTCTGCCGTTTGGTGAGATACGCCCGCCCGCTGTGCGGGTTCTCCACCCCGTTGTCCAGGGTCCAGTCCGAGACGAGGATGCCGCGGGGGTCGGCGAAACACTTGGCGAGGTCCGGCTCGGCCGCCACCAGGTCGTCCCTGTCGACGAGGTTGACCCAGCTCCGTACGGTGTCGGGGGCCCGGTGGTCGCCGGCCAGGCGGTCGTGGACGATGGTGCGCAGGCCCAGCGGGGAACCGAGGGTGAGCAGCAGGGGCAGTTCCCGCTCAAGCCGGAGAGCGGCCTCGTACGCCACGACCGAGCCGAGGGAGTGGCCCACGATCGCCTTCGTCTCGGGCCCGACCAGCTCGGCGACGCGACGCTGCACCTCCGCGTAGATCCCGGGTTCCGTCATGTACCGCGTGACCTGGACCAGCGAGCGGTTCACCAGCCGCTCGGCGGCAGCCATACCCGCCCGGCCGAACCAGCTCAGCCGAGCCAGGCCTTTCACGGCGGGGCGGGCCAGCCGTCGGCCGCCCTGACGGCCGGGGGGCTCGCCGGTCCGCCCGGTGTCGATGTCGTGGAGGACGCGGCGGGCGGCGCGCCGGTCACCGGGGTCGGGCGCGCGGTCCCGCGCGGCGCGCAGCCATTCCTCGGCGAGGGCCTCGGCGAGATCCTGCTGCACCTCGCTCAGCTCGGCCACCCGCTCCTCGGCGCCCATACGCCCGGGTTTGAGGAAAAGGTCGCCGTAGAAGGCCATGCGGGCCTCGTGGTGGCCCGGCCGGAAGTTGCGCCACAGGGCGTCCGCGAGGTCTCGGTCCCCCGCGGTGCGTACACCGCCCGCGAGGTCGGGCAGCCACTCGCCCTCCAGCGAGTCGGCGGACTTCTGTTCCTGGGCCATGCCGTGGATCAGGACGATCTCCGCCACCGCGTTCCCCCTCCCCTTCGTCCTGCCGCCGCGGGCCGGCTCCCCCGGGTCAGACCACCTGGTGCAGCCAGCGCACCGGTGCGCCCTCGCCCGCGTACCGGAACGGCTCCAGCTCGTCGTCCCAGGGCTTGCCCAGCAGCTTGGCGAGTTCGGCCTCCAGGTCGGTCTCGCCGCGCTGCGAGCGCTGGAGGGCGGCGCGCAGCCGGTCCTCGGGGATGAGGATGTCGCCGTGCATGCCGGTGACGGCGTGGTAGATGCCGAGGTCGGGGGTGCAGCTGTAGCGCTCGCCCTCGGCGGTGGGGCAGGGCTCGGCGGTGACCTCGAAGCGCAGCAGGTGCCAGCCGCGCAGCGCGGAGGCGAGCTTGGAGGCGGTGCCGACCTCGCCCTGCCAGGAGAACTCCGAGCGCCAGGTGCCGGGCGCGGCGGGCTGCCGGATCCAGTCGAGGTTCACGCGCGTGCCGAGCACCCCGGCGACGGCCCACTCGACGTGCGGGCACAGCGCGCGCGGCGCGGAGTGCACGTACAGAACTCCACGTGTCGTCACCGGGACCTCCGGGCAGAGCGGGACATCTTGCTACTGGGGCCATGCACTGTGGCGCATGGCCACGTTGATGGCGAGGCTACCGTGCGGCGGCGCAAGGAGTGTGACGTACCGTCGGTCCCAGTGCCCGGAAACGCCCGCCATTCACCCAGGGGGACGCTTGTACGGGGTGTGCCGTTGCACCGGGGCGGGACGGGAACCCTCAGACGTTGTCATGGAGGGGGAAGGCCTGCCGGACGACCGAGGGGATCACCAGGGGATGCGGAAGCGAAGCTGCCGTGCGCGAGCCGTTGTCGCCGTCGTGGCGGCGACCGTCCTGGGGGCCGCCGGGTGTGACGTGATCGGCGGCGACTCCCCGGGCCCGGGCGGCCCGCAGTCCAAGGCGAAGCCGTCGCCCGCTCCGCTCTGGGACCGCAGCCCGGACTCGGTCGCGGCGGTCGGCGACTCCATCACCCGCGGTTTCGACGCCTGCACGATCCTGTCGGACTGCCCGGAGGTGTCCTGGGCGACGGGCAGCTCGGCGGAGGTCAACAGTCTCGCGGTGCGGCTGCTGGGGCGGACGGGCGCGGCCGAGCGCAGCTGGAACTACGCGGTGACGGGGTCCCGGATGGCCGATCTGCCCGCGCAGGTCGGGCGGGCGGCCGTCCGGCGGCCGCAGCTGGTGACGGTGATGGTGGGGGCCAACGACGCCTGCCGGTCCTCGACCGCGGACATGACGCCGGTCGCCGACTTCCGGGCGGACTTCGAGGAGTCGCTGCACACCCTGCGCGCGGAGCTGCCGAAGACGCAGGTGTACGTGTCGAGCGTGCCGAACCTGAAGCGGCTGTGGTCTCAGGGGCGCGCCAACCCGCTGGGCAAGCAGGTCTGGAAGCTCGGCATCTGCCCGTCCATGCTGGGCGACGCGGACGCCCTGGACACGGCGGCGACGACGCGGCGCGACACGGTGCAGGACCGGGTGGAGGCGTACAACGAGGTGCTGAAGGAGGTGTGCGCGAAGGACCGGCGGTGCCGCTTCGACGGGGACGCGGTATTCGAATACCGCTTCGGCACCGGTCAGTTGAGCCACTGGGACTGGTTCCACCCGAGCACGGACGGTCAGGCGCGGCTCGCGGAGATCGCCTACCGCACCGTCACGGCGCGGGAGCCGTGACCTAGGGTTTCCCCCATGAGTGAACTTTTCGGCACACTTCCCGACGGCACCGCGGTTCACCGGTGGACCCTGGAGCGGGCCGGCGTGCGGGTCCGGATCCTGTCCTACGGCGGGATCGTGCAGTCGCTGGAGGTGCCCGACCGCGACGGCCGGTCCGGGAACGTGGTGCTGGGGTTCGCCGACCTGGACGGCTACCTGACGCACACGGGACCGTACTTCGGCGCGCTGATCGGCCGGTACGCCAACCGGATCGCGGGCGGCCGTTTCCCGCTGGGGGAGCTCACGTACGCGCTGGTCCCCAACAACCCGCCGAACTCGCTGCACGGCGGTGAGCGCGGTTTCGACAAGCGGGTGTGGGACGTGACGCCGGTCGAGCACGGGCTGCGCCTGGACCGGGTCAGCCCGCACGGCGAGGAGGGCTTCCCCGGCCGGCTGGAGGTCTCGGCGACGTACACCCTGGACGCGGCCGGGGCGCTGCGGATCGCGTACGAGGCCACGACGGACGCGCCGACGGTCGTCAACCTCACCAACCACAGTTACTTCGACCTGGGCGGGGCCGGCGGCGCCGGCGGCCACGAGCTGCGGCTGGCCGCCTCGCGCTACACGCCGGTCGACGCGGACCTGATCCCGACCGGCGCGCTGGAGGACGTGACGGGCACGCGCTTCGACTTCCGGGCGGCCCGCAAGGTGGGCTCCGGCTACGACCACAACTTCGTGCTCGACAAGGGCGTCACGCGGGCCCCCGAGGAGGTGGCCGAGCTGCACGACCCGGCGTCCGGGCGGGTGCTGACGGTGGCGACGACCGAGCCGGGCATCCAGGTGTACACGGCGGAGCACCTCGACGCGCCGTTCACGCCCGGTGACGGCGTCGCGCTGGAGACGCAGCACTTCCCGGACTCCCCGAACCGTCCGCAGTTCCCGAGCACGCAGCTGCGTCCTGGCGCGGTGTTCCGGTCGGCGACGGTGTACGCGTTCTCCACCCGCTGACCTGCCCGGCGCGCGGGGGCAGGAAAGAGTTGAGCCCCGGTCCGGAGGTCAGGTCACCGGACCGGGGCTGCTCTGGGGGCTCGGAGGCCCGGGTCAGACGTTAATCGTCGCGGTGAGTCCGCGGTCGGCGATCGAGCGGCCGAGGCGAAGTTCGTACGAACCCTTCACAAAGGTCCACGCGGCCGCCTTCTCGTCCCACATCTCGAACGCGCGGCGCGGCAGCTCGACCGTGACCTCGACGGCCTCGCCCGGTGCGGCCTCGACGCCGGCGAAACCGGCCAGCCAGCGGGCGGGCCGCGCCGCGTCGGGCTCGACGGGCGCCAGGTACAGCTGCACGACGTCGCGTCCGTGGCGCTCGCCGGAGTTGCGGACGCGGGCCCTCGCCGTGGTGCCGTCGACCTCGATCGACTCGTACGTCCACTCGGTGTAGCCGAGGCCGTGACCGAAGGGGTACGACGGGGTGCGGTCGGCCTTGTCCCAGGCGCGGTAGCCGATGAACACGCCCTCGGTGTAGGGCAGCTCGCCGCCCGCCGGGGTGACCTGGGTGACCGGCGCGTCGGCCAGGGAGCCCCAGGTCGTGGGCAGCCGGCCGCCGGGCTCGTGCGCGCCGGTGAGGACGTCGGCGAGGGCGGCGCCGCCCTCCTGGCCCGGGAACCAGCTCAGCAGGACCGCGGCGACGTCGTCGCGCCAGGGCAGTTCCACCGGGGACCCGGAGTTGACGACCACGACGGTGTTCGGGTTGGCGGCGGCGACGGCGCGCACCAGGTCGTCCTGGTGGCCGGGCAGGCGCAGGTCCTTGCGGTCGAAGCCCTCGGACTCGACGCGCTCGGTGGTGGCGACCACGACGACGGCCGTGTCGGCGGCCCGCGCGGCCTCGACGGCCTCGGCGATCAGTTCGTCGGCGGGGCGCCGGGGGGCCTGGTGGGCGAGGGCGAAGGCGACCGCCTTCAGCGGGATGCCCTCGGGGAGCGCGAAGACGTGGGTGAGGGAGATCTCGACGGGCTCGCCCGCGGTCAGTTCGACCTCGGCGTGGGGCATCGGGGAGCCGAAGACGGCCTCGAAGGGGTCGCCGTCGTCGGCGGGGCGCTGGACGTCGTCGAAGTACGTGGTGCCGCCGACGGTGAGCGTGTAGGCGCCGGTGCCCTTGATGCCGAAGGTGTGCGAGCCGCTCTCGCGCGGGGTGAACGTACCGGTCAGCTCGATGGTGTGGAGCGTGTCGTGGGTGACGCCCTCGGGGAGGTCCGAACCCATCCAATGGATCTGGCCGCTCGGCGCGGAGCGGGTGCCGAGGACGGCGCCGTCGGCGTCGCGGCAGATCGCGCGCAGTGCGAGGCCTTTGTCGGCGATGGCGAGTTCGGTGGCCGGATCGGCGCCGACGGTGTAGCTGAGGCTGCCGCCTGGGAGGGCGGCGGTGAGGCCGTCGAGGGGGGAGACGACCCGGGCCGGGAAGACGGTGGCGGAGCCGCCGCCGAGGACGCGGGCGTCGCGGGCGGCGGCTCCGATCAGCGCGACCGTGCCGGCCGGTTTCAGGGGCAGCGCGTCGTTCTCGTTGCGTACGAGGACGAAGGCGCGGCGGGCGATCTCGCGGGCGAGGGCCTCGCCGTCGACCGGCTGCGGCAGCTCGGTGACGGCGGGTTCGGCGCCCTCCAGGATGCCGACGCGGGCGGCGAGCCGCAGCACGTTCCGTACGGCCGCGTCGACGTCGGTCTCGTCGACCGCGCCGTCGTGCACGGCCTGGACGAGGGCGTCGCCGTACACCGTCTGCGGGCCGGGCATGGCGACGTCGAGGCCGCCGGCGATCGCCGCGGTGGTGTCGCGGGCGGCCATCCAGTCGGAGACGTTGAAGCCGTCGAAGCCCCATTCACCGCGCAGGACCTCGTCGACGAGGTGGTGGTGCTCGGTCATCGTCGTGCCGTTGACCGTGTTGTAGGCGGTCATGATGCCCCAGGGGTGGGCGTTCTCGACGATGGCCTCGAAGGGGGCCAGATAGAGCTCGCGCAGGGCGCGTTCGCCGACCAGGTTGTTCACCGTGAAGCGGTCGGTCTCGGCGTCGTTGGCGACGAAGTGCTTGACGGTGGTGCCGACTCCGCCGGACTGGACGCCGTTCACATAGCCCGTGCCGATCCGCCCGGTCAGGTACGGGTCCTCGCTGTAGGCCTCGAAGTGGCGGCCGCCGAGCGGGGAGCGGTGCAGGTTGACCGTGGGGGCGAGCAGGACGTGGACACCCTTGCGGCGGGCCTCCTGCGCGAGGAGCACGCCGGCGCGGCGGGCGAGGGCGGGGTCCCAGGTGGCGGCGAGGGCGGTCGGGGACGGCAGGGCGACGGACGGGTCGTCGGCGGTCCAGCGCACGCCCCGGACGCCGATCGGGCCGTCGGACATCACCAGGGACTTCAGGCCGATCTCCGGCAGGGCGGGCAGGGACCACATGTCCTGGCCGGCCAGCAGCCGGGCCTTGGCGTCCAGACCGAGCTTGCCGAGGGCGGCCTCGACGACCGCCTCACGGGCCGCGTCGGCCGGGGTGGGGTGGGTGCCGGTTCCGGGGCCCGGGGTTCCCGCCATGGCGGTGCCTCCTCATTGAGTCCGTGCAGGGGTCCCCATCGTGCACCGACTACCTGTAGTGCGGTAGGTTTCGTGATATTGCTGTTACATTCCCGGGAGCCGCATGGCTTACGGTGACGTCATGAACGCCAGGATCAGGAGCGAGGAGCGGCGCGCCGAGATCGTCCGGGCGGCCCTGGAGGTGATCGCCGAGCGCGGCTACCGGGGTGCGAGCCTGGCCGCGGTGGCGGAGCGGGTGGGCCTGACCCAGCAGGGCCTGTTGCACCACTTCCCGACGAAGGAGGCGCTCCTGGTCGCCGTGCTCAAGGAGCGGGACCAGTGGGACGCCGTGCCCGACAGCCAGTGGCGGGTCGACCTGCTCGCCTCACTGGTCGAGTACAACGCGATGCGGCCCGCCATCATCCAGACCTTCTCCGCGCTGCTGGGCGAGAGCGTCACCGAGGGACATCCGGCGCGCGAGTACTTCACCGAGCGATACCAGCGGGTGCGCGCGAGCATGGCGGCGGTGCTGCGCGCCGAGTACGGCGACCGGCTGCCGAACGGCCTCACCCCGGAACGCACCGCTCCGCTGCTGGTCGCGGTGATGGACGGCCTCCAGTACCAGTGGCTGCTGGACCCGGAGTCGGTGGACATGCCCGGCGCGTTCCGGGACTTCCTGGCGATGCTCGGCGAGAACTGAGCACTCCCCCGCCCGCCCGGGTCCCGCACCATGGCGTGCACCACTGGGGTCACGCGATACTTCCGTCGTCCCGCCCTGCACGCTCCCCACAGCGACGGAAGGACCTGAACTCCCTTGGCTTCTCTACGTGTTCGGATCGGCCTGCTCGGGCTGACCCTGCTCGCCGGACTCTCCGCCCCCACCCCCGCGACCGCCGTCGACGCCGCGCCCGCACCGACCGTCGAGGAGCAGCGGCTCGGCGGGGCCGTCCCCCAGGAGATCCTCCGCCGGTCCGGATTCGACGCCGTGGCGCCCGGGTTCACCCGGCGGCTGGCGGCCGCGCACTCCTACGCGCAGGCCCGCCGGGTCGTCGCGGCGCAGGGTTCGGCGCTGTGGCGGCGGGCCGTGGACCGCGTGCAGGGGCGAGGGCCGGCGGGCGGTGACCTGAGCCGGGACGACGACCGGCCGCTGTACTGGGCGCGGCTGGGGATGACCCGGGAGGTGCGGCTGTGGAAGCCGGGGTTCGGCGTGAGCGCCGCACAACGCGCGGCTCTGCTCGACGCGTTGGAGCGGACCTCGCGCGGTCAGACCGACATCCGCTATCCGGGGCATACGCACGCGGGCGAGAAGGGGGTCCGGCGGATCCTCGTCACCGGCTTCGACCCGTTCACGCTGGACCGGGACATCCGGATCTCCAACCCGTCCGGGGCCGGCGCGCTCGCCCTCGACGGCACGGTGATCGAGACGGCCCGGGGCCCGGCCCGGGTCGAGGCCGTCGTGTTCCCGGTGCGCTGGCAGGACTTCGCGGACCGCACGGTGGAGCGGACGCTTCGGCCGTACCTGCCGCGGGTCGACCTGTTCACGACCGTGAGCCAGGGGCGGGTGGGACGCTTCGACGTGGAGCGGACCAACGGGGCCTGGCGGGGCGGCTTCCCGGACAACGAGAACGTCGCGCGCACCGAGACCGTGCCCGTCACCGACCCGGCCTCGCAGCCGCAGTGGACGACCACGACCCTGCCGTACGCGGCGATCGTCGCGGCGGACACCGGGCCCTTCCCGGTGTACGACCACACCAGTGTGACCGAGATCCCGGCGGGCGGCACCGACCCCGTCGTACGGCCGGACGGCCCGAGCCCCGGGTCGACGGCTCGCGCCGGGGGCGGCGGCGACTACCTCTCCAACGAGATCGCCTACCGCGCGACGCTGCTGCGGGACCGGTCGGGCCTGCACGACGCGCTGCCGGGCGGCCATGTGCACACGCCGGTGCTCCAGTTCGGGACGGGTAACACGGATCCGGCGACCGGGACGGTCACGGACGCCGAGTTCGTGCGCAACCGGCTGGACATCGTGGCGCAGGTGCGGGCGATCCTGGCGGAGGCGGCCGACGCCGCCCCGGTCACCCGGTGACGCTCTCCTCTTCACGGGCCTCTTCGCCGGCGATCTCCTCGCCCCGCAGGTCGCGGGCGAGGAGGGTCGCGCCCGCGACCGCGCCCGGCATCAGGAACACCGCGACGAACGGGACCAGGAAGGCCAGGCCCAGCGGGGTGCCGAAACCCCAGACCAGGTTCTTGCGGGAGCGGAGCAGGGCGAGGCGTGCACGCAGGTCGACACCGCGGCGCTGAAGGGCGACGGCGACGAGTTCCTCGGTGAGGAAGAAGCCGGTGACGAAGAAGCCGATCACCGGGACGACCGTCTGGCCGACGACGGGGAGGAAGCCGAGGGCGAAGAGCAGGATGCCCCAGACCAGGGCGCGGACGACGATGCGCAGGCTGTCGCGCCCCGAGATCCACAGCTCGCGCCAGAGCGGCAGACCCGACTCGGGCGCGGTGCCGTCGGGCGAGACGTCCCGGTCGACCTTCTCGGAGAGGTTCTCGTAGAAGGGCTGTCCGACCAGGAGCGTGACCGCGGTGAAGGTGATGACCGCCAGGAGGAGGCCCAGGGCGAACAGCACGGCCGTGAGGAAGCCGCGGAACAGACCCTGCCAGGGGCTCGACCAGTCGTCCGCGAACGGGGTCGACCAGGAGACGAAGTCCTCGCCCCACAGGGCCAGGCACACCAGCGCCGCCGCGTACAGCACGAGGGTGACCAGCCCGGGCAGCAGGCCGAAGCCGTACTGCTTTCCGTGCCGGGCCACCCATCGCTGGCCCTTCAGGAGATAGCTGAAACCCACCCCGAGATCGCGCATGCCCGAACTCTATCGGGTGAATTCCCGCCACCTTCCGCCACGCCCGCTCTCCGCGTGCCCGCCGCACCGGTTCCCCCCACACCCGTCACAGGGTCCTCCCCGCGGCCGCCCACCCGGTCCTCCCGCGCCTGGACGGGTTCGCTCACCGGGTGGACGGCCGGCGGCGCCCCACTCGTGCCGAGCCGGGTGAAGGTGTCGACGGTCCGGTGGAAGGCCTCCTGCGCCTGGGGGGCGCACTGGCCCGCTCCGGCTCGGCGGTGGTCCGGCGCGGCACCCGCGGCAGCTCGCCGCCCGAACCGTCCCTGGGTCCGCACGCGTTCATCGCGAGCCTGGTGATGTTCCCCGCCGTGTGGACGAGTTGCCCGGCGTTCTCGGTCGTGCCGCGTGCCGTCCGCAGCATCTCGTCCCTGCCGGGGAGCGAAGGATCGCCATGGGCTCTCCTCGCCTCACGCGCGTCCGACGCGCTCGGCATGCCCCCCTTCGGGCGCCTGACGTACGCCATCCGGGGCATCGATGACACCAACCCCTCCTTGTTGCTGTTGAGTCGAACGGGTACACCTCGCCGTACCGATCTCAGGAAGCCCGGAGGAGGTACGCGTGCGCACCACGAGAACCGTCCCTGCGAGAACCGTTCCGATCGCCGCCCTCGCCCTCGCCTCGGCGAACTCACTCCTGCTCGCGCCCCACCCCGCGACCGGCGCCGAGCCCGCCCCCGTCACCCGGGAGGGCGCCCGCCGGACCAGGGCCCGGCAGCGGATGCGCGAGCCGATCGAGAACGCGCCCGGCACCGCCGCCGGGTCACCCGAGATCAGGTCGGACCACAAGACCCCGCGACCCGCTCGTCTCCGGCCACTGGCGGCCGCCGGCGGACGGGTCGGGCGGGCCCGCCGCGGCGGCCGGTCGGGCCTCGGTCGTGAGCGGCCCGCACGCTGTCCTGTTCGGTACCGAACCCCTCTTCCGGGACCACCCGAAGGGAGAATTCCGCCAGCTCGGACGGGCATTGATCACCAGGGCGCACGCACACAGCGGCTGAAGTTGAGGAGAGCGGATGACGCAGGAGATCCACGGCACCGTCGCGAGTGGTTTCGAGGCGGTGCGGGAGGAGTTCACGGCGTTCGTGGCCGAGGAACGACCTGACTACGAAGGACAGTTGACCGCGTACGTGCACGGACGGCGGGTCGTCGACCTGTGGGCCGGCGCCGATGCCGACTCCCTCTTCGGCGTGTACTCCTCGACCAAGGGGGCCGCTCATCTCGTCGTGGCGCTCCTCGTGCAGGAGGGCACCCTCGAACTGGACCGGAAAGTCACCTACTACTGGCCGGAGTTCGGCTCCGAGGGCAAGGGATCGCTGACCCTGCGGGATCTGCTCGCGCACCGGGCCGGCCTGGTCGGCACGGACACCGGCTTCAGTCTCGCGGAGCTCGCCGACGACCGGCTGATCGCCGAACGGCTCGCCGACCAGCGGCCGTTCTGGCGGCCGGGCACGGCCTTCGGCTACCACGCGCTGGTCATCGGCGCCCTCGCGGGCGAGGTCGTACGGCGCGCCACCGGCCGTACGCTCCAGGAGGTGTACGAGGAGCGGGTGCGCGTCCCGTACGGGCTGGACTTCTTCCTGGGCCTGCCCGCCGCCCACGAGCCGCGCTGGCGCACCGCGCAGCCGATGGTCCCGACCGCCGAGCAGCAGGCACTGCTCGACGCGCTGCCGCGGGGACCGCACACGCTGGCGTCGGTCGCCTTCAACACCCATACGGCCGAGCCGACCGACCTCGTCCTGCTGCCGAACGAGCCCGTGATCCGCGCCAAGGGCCCGGCCTCGGTCGGCGGGGTCGCCTCGGCGCGCGGGCTGGCCGGGATGTACGCGGCGGCGATCAGTGAGATCGACGGGAAGGTGCCGCTGCTGAAGGAGGACACGGCGGCGGAGTTCGGCCAGATCCACTCCGTCGGGTACGACCTGGTGGCCCGCGCCCACAAGTCGTACGGGCTGGGGTTCCAGGCCACCGCGGACACCTGGCACCCGTTCCTGGGCGCGGGCGCGTTCGGGCACAGCGGGGCGGGTGGCAGCCAGGCCTTCGCGGACCCGCGCAGCGGTCTGGCCTACGGCTACACGCGGCGCCGCAACGCCTTCCCGGGCGGGGCGGCGCCGGAGAACGACCGGCTGGCGGCGGCCGCGCACCGGGCGGCGCTGCGCGCC